>JARRJQ010000047.1:0-6692 GCA_037388985.1 Desulfobacterales bacterium
GATAAATTCGAATTGTTTCGCTATTTGAGCGAACAGGACAAGGTCTTGGATGCCGTTGAAGATACGCTTGACTGGATCTCTTTTAGAAGCGGTACCGGGATTCCGGAGACGCTGGAAAAGGATTTTTTGTTGCTGGTTGAGGCCGTAATGGATCCCATAGAAGAGTTGAGCAATATGCTTGCCGAAGCCCGCATATATTTTTCAAGTTTTTCAGAGAAACAGCGGATTGTTGTTAAAGACATGATTCGAACCTTACGCCACTATGAACATGAAGCCGACAAACTTGAGGATGCGGCAAAAGAAAAAATCTTTCATACCATCGATGATGCCGTCACCGTATTTCATTTGATCCGCTTGGCGGACATCATCGGATCCATAGCTGACCATGCCGAAAATGCCGGCGACATGATGCGGGCCATGGTTGCGAAGTAAAAATATATACTTGATTTACCTGCCATCCGGGGCTCCGTTTATAAGGAGACGTACGTCACAGTCTTCGTGCATTCAAAGCGGTCCGCTAGCATTCTTTTTTCCTCAATTCATTCAGCAATGAACTAATCCAATTTTAACTTTCCGGTAACAAAAAACTAACCTGCCGTGATCATTTATACAGGTGAAACAAAATGCATACCTTTGTTAGAACAATGAGCCCCCATTTTATGGTGAGCAGGTTATCCATAATGAAGGATTTGATTCTTGTTGCAATTGCGGTAATTGTTGTTTTGGCCTTAATGATTTTTCAGTTTCGGCGGCCTAAAAGCATCCACCCAAATGCAAAATTGCTCATCGGACTTCTTAATCAACCGGGATAGGTACAATTGAAATGGCTAAATTAAAGGCATTATTTATATGCGGGCATAATAGCGCAAGAAGCCAGATGGCGGAAGCGTTCTTAAATGATTTGGCCGGAGATAAAATTCATGCCGAAAGTGCCGGTTTAGAACCCCAACCGGTTAATCCGCTGGTTGTAGAGGTAATGGCTGAAATCGGCCATGATCTTTCACGGGTTAAATCGGACAGCATATTTGATTTTTTCAAGCAGGGCAGACTTTATGATTACGTAATAACATTGTGCGACGAAACTGTTGGGAAACAATGTCCGGTATTTCCCGGCATTACCCGAAGACTGCACTGGCCGTTTGACGATCCAGACCAATTGCTCGGCACAAGCGATGAAAAATTAGCTGCCCTTCGCAGGATAAGGGATCAAATCAGAGATAAAATAAGAGCCTGGATTGAAACCGTTGCCTGATTCGCGCTAGCCGAAGCGTCCGGTGATGTAATCCTCGGTCTCTTTTTTGGAGGGATTGGTGAAAATGACATCCGTGTCGCCAAACTCGATCAACTCGCCCAGATACATATAGGCTGTATAATCGGATACACGCGCAGCTTGCTGCATGTTATGCGTGACGATCACAATGGTGTAATCGCTTTTCAACTCGCCGATCAGGTCTTCGATGCGCGCAGTTGAAATGGGATCGAGGCCGGAACAGGGCTCATCCAGCAAGATCAATTCCGGCTTTACGGCAATCGCGCGCGCGATGCATAAACGCTGCTGCTGGCCGCCGGAAAGACTGGTGCCGCTGTGATGCAGTTTGTCCTGCACCTCGTCCCACAGGGCTGCCTTGCGCAGGGCCCATTCAACCCGCTCCTGCATAGTGTGGCTATCCAGGTTTTCGTAAAGTTTGATGCCAAAGACGATATTGTCAAAAATTGTCATCGGAAACGGGGTCGGAAGCTGAAAGACCATCCCCACCTTGGCGCGCAAGAGATTCAGGTCCTGTTTCTTGGATAGGATGTTTTCTCCATCCAGCAAGATTTCACCAACGGCCCTCAATCCCGGGTAAAGCTCATAGATGCGGTTCAAGCTGCGCAATAGTGTTGATTTCCCGCAACCGGACGGGCCGATGATCGCCGTCACTTTCTTTTCCATGATATCCAGGGAGATGTTCTTAAGCGCATGGTAATCGTGGTAGTAGAAGTTCAGATTCCGGAGCGACATCTTGACCGAATTCGAGTGGTTGGCCTTCTGAACGCTCGAAGGCATTGAAGGGTTTAAACTGGTCATTGGAAGGAATTTAAGCATAGTGTTTGGACCTCAACAGCAGACGTGCCAGAATCGTAAACCCCAACACGCCGAAGGTGATCAGCAGGGCACCGGCCCAGGCCAACTCGTGCCAGTCCTTGTAAGGGCTCATGGCAAATTGAAAAATGACCACCGGCAGGTTTGCCATGGGTTTGTTCAGATTGGCGCTCCAGAACTGGTTGTTCAAGGCCGTAAAAAGCAAAGGCGCGGTTTCGCCGCTGATGCGCGCCATAGCCAGCAAGATGCCCGTGAGTATACCGGCGCGGGCTGCCCGGTAGACGATAGACACAATGACTTTCCAGCGCGGCGCTCCCAGGGCCGCTGCCGCTTCGCGCAATTTGTCGGGAACCAGTCTTAAGATGTCCTCGGTTGTGCGCACCACCACCGGTATGACAAGCAGGGAGAGCGCAAATGCGCCGGCCCAGCCGGAAAAATGCCCGACACGCGCCACGTAGATCGAGTAAATAAAAAGTCCGATGACGATCGAAGGGGCGCTGAGCAGGATGTCGTTAATAAATCGGGTAACGCTGGCAAGCCACCCGCTTCTGCCGTATTCGGAGAGATAGGTGGCGGCCAGAATGCCGACCGGCGTTCCGATCAGTGTGGCAACCGCAACCATGAAAAGGCTGCCGAAGATGGCGTTTAAAAGGCCCCCGGCACTGCCCGGCGGCGGCGTTATCTGGGCGAACAGCTGCCAGTTAAATCCATGCAAGCCGTGACGCAGCAGGGTAATGACGATCCAGGCCAGCCAGAACAGGCCGAATAGCATGGCTGCCAGGGAAAGTGTCAGGCAGACGCCATTAATGATGCGCCTGCGGGTATACAGTGCAGCGGTTCGCATAGTATTTTTCCTGTTGAAAATCATTTTCCTGCGCGTGCGCTCATACGTGCGAGCAGAAACCTCGAAACCGCCAGCACGATGAACGTAATTAAAAAAAGCAGCAACCCCAGATAGATAAGTGAAGAGGTATACAGATCGCCAATAGCTTCGGTAAACTCATTGGCCAGGGTCGAGGCAATGCTGTTACCGGGCATAAACAGCGAGGTATGCAATTTGTGTGCGTTGCCGATGACGAAAGTCACCGCCATGGTCTCGCCCAGCGCTCTGCCTAGTCCAAGCATGATGCCGGCCAGAACACCGGCCTTAGTATAAGGCAGCACGACCTTCCAAACCACTTCCCAGGTCGTGGAGCCCAGGGCATAAGCGGATTCCTTGAGAGCTGCGGGAACGATTTCAAACACATCCCGCATGACCGCGGCAATAAATGGGATGACCATGATTGCCAGGATCAGGCCAGCCGTCAGGATGCCGATGCCCATTGGCGGCCCCTGAAAAAGAACCCCGATCAGCGGCAAACCGCCGATATGCGTTTTTATCCAGGGTTGCAGGCTGTCGGCAAATGCCGGGGCAAATACGAACAAACCCCACATCCCGTATATTATGCTCGGGATTGCTGCCAGCAATTCGATCGCTGTTCCCAGTGGTCGCTTGAGCCAGACCGGAGCCAGTTCGGTCAGAAAAAGCGCGATGCCGAAACTGACCGGAATGGCAATCAGCATGGCAATACATGATGTGACCAGTGTGCCGACAACGGGCACAAGTGCTCCGAATTTGCGGGTGACCGGGTTCCATTGATCGCTACCCAGAAACCCGAAGAAGTGGAATTCTTTTATGGCCAGCCAGCTGCCCACAAACAGCGAGGCGATAATCGCAACGAGAATGCCAAGAACCAGGAGTGCGGATAGGCTGCTGATATTTTTGAAAATGATTTCGCCAATGGACCGGCCGGGCAGATCGATCGCAGGGATCGTATCGTGGTTTGTTAATTCGATGCTCATGTTGGACACGGGATAATAATGAGGGAGAGGGTCGTTGTCAACCCTCTCCCGTTCTGCGTGACAGAAGCTTTGGATACGCCGGCGTGTTTGCCTCCCGGCGGATTGCCGAGTCTTGCGCCGGTGCGCTTTTATGGTCTTCGGCGGGGCCGGCTGCGTTACATGACCGGCTTGCCGTCAGGACCCTTTATCTCTTTCCACTGTTGGCGGATGAGTTTGACGACCGCATCCGGCATGGGAATATAATCCAATTGTTCGGCCATTTGGTCGCCGTTTTCATAGGCCCAGTTGAAGAATTCCAGGACTTGCTTGGCTACTTCGGGATTTTTCTGGGTTTTGTGCATCAAGATGAACGTGGCGCCGGTAATCGGCCAGCTCTCTTTTCCGGCTTCATCCGTTAGAATCATGTAAAAACCAGGAGCATTCTGCCAGTCTGCACCGGCCGCGGCAGCCTGAAAATTCCTGGATTCGGGTTTGACGAAATTGCCTTCGCGATTTTGCAGCAGGGCATAAGTCATTTTGTTTTGCAGGGCGTAAGCATACTCGACGTAGCCGATGGAACCCGAAATTCGCTGCACATAGGAGGCCACTCCCTCGTTACCCTTGCCGCCCACGCCTACGGGCCAGGCGACCGAGGCGTCATTTCCGATTTTGGCTTTCCAATCAGGGCTGACTTTGCAGAGGTAATTGGTGAAAATGAAAGTCGTGCCCGAACCATCGGAGCGATGCACCACAGTGATATCGTCTCCCGGAAGCTTCACCATGGCATTAATCTTTGTGATTTCAGGGTCGTTCCATTTCGTGATTTAGCCCATGTAGATCTTGGCCACTACCGGGCCGGTCAACATGATTTCGCCAGGTTTGACGCCTTTCACATTGATAACCGGTACAACCCCACCCATGACCGTTGGGAACTGGATCAAGCCGGCCTCATTGAGCTCTTCGATCTTCAAGGGTTTGTCACTGGCGCCGAAATCAACGGTTTGGGCTTTGATTTGCTTGATACCGCCGCCGGATCCGATGGATTGATAGTTCATACCGATCTTGGTTTGGGCTTTATAGGCTTCTGCCCATTTGGCATAAACCGGGTAAGGAAAGGTCGCGCCCGCTCCCGTAATGTCCGCGGCTAAGGCGGCCGTGGAAAAGGTGAATATAACTGCCATGGTCATGATCAGATAAGGTATGAATCGCTTCATGGTAATTGCTTCTCCTCTCTTTTTTTAAGGTCTTTAAAGGTGAAAAGTTTGTTGTACCGAAAGCCCGATTGACAGCGGCTTTTTATTTTTAAATCGAGCGATCCCCAAAAGGCTTGAAAAAAATGGGGCTGCGCCTTGCATGCAAACGCCCCTTTTTGGCCAGTTACGAACTTGGTGAATCGATCAATTTAGGTCAATTAGGAAAAAAACGTACGCTTCCAAAATGACGTCAAACCACCAGTCTAAAAATAAAACGCATCCGCGCGCCTGATAAAGAGAACATTTCAACGTTGAATGTGGATCGTATTAGGCAATTGTTAGATTTTTGTTAAACATCTCAATGTCCGTCTGAAACCGCGGATAACAAATACACCCTTCCAGAAAGTGTCGGCAGGCAAGGGGAAGCGGGTTTTTCTTCAGCATGGGTCGGCGCGAAATTTAACTCTCTTTCGAGACGGCTCACATAGTCAAGGCGTTTAGCGCAATGCATGCACATCGGATTGTTTTTATCCTGGTTTTTCAATTGACAGTGAAAGCAGGGATTTGATTTCATTTCTCCGGTCTCCTATTTTAGATGCATTTTTTAGGCAGTTTATGATTAAATAGGGGGTATTAGTGCCCGATGAGCGCATCATTAAAATTTAGTGAAACTTAAGCTGGATTTATTTGCCTTGAAGGTGATGTTTTTATCGTTTACATAAAGGTTAAGGGCTCCGGTGTGTCTCTGATTCGGTCTGATTTAACAGAGGCTTAATCGAAATTTTACGATGCGCTAACAAAACCAAACTACGCTAAACAGCTCAAAATTAATGATGCCGTTTGTTTCAATTCGCATCGATAGGAAAGTGCGTGAAATACCTCGTACGTTTTGAAGACGATTGCGCCCTGGATCCTAAAGCAGTGGGGCAGAAATTCTTTAACCTAGCCAAGGCGGCCCGCGCCGGATTTGCAGTGCCCCGGGCCGTGGCGATCAACACCGAGGCCCACCGATATTATATCACCTATGGATGCTGGCCGGAGGGCCTTCTGGATGAAGTTTCTCAAGCAGCCACGGAATTAGATTTATCTAGAGGGCTGTCCATCCGCTCCTCGGCAACGCTGGAAGATCTGGAAAAACAAAGCTTTGCCGGGCAATATCGAACATTTCTGCAGGTGGTCAGCGAAGCTGAATTAAAAGATAAAATTGAGCAATGCTGGAAAGGGGCCACCGTTCCGGCAGTCCGGAGTTATTTGAAAGCAAGGCAAATCCATCCTACGCAAGACGAAACCCCGCTGGTGGGGGTCATTATGCAAAAAATGGTCAATGCCGTTGCCGCCGGTGTTGCCTTCGGTCGAAATCCCATGTATCCGGCCCGAAATGAAATTGTTATCGAGGCGGTCAAAGGTTTAGCGGAAGCACTCGTCAGCGGTCATTTAACGCCATACCGCGCAATTATTGATGAACAGAATCAGCTCACCGTAACGCCGCCTTCGCGTGATCTTTCCCGGGTCACAATCGGCGAAGAATTGCTGATGACTTTGCTTCCGTGGCTCGATATCGCCGACCTGGTCCGCACTTTACAGAAAGAAGGCGA
>JARRJQ010000047.1:6764-17002 GCA_037388985.1 Desulfobacterales bacterium
AAAAATCTGGCTGCTGCAGTCCCGTGTCATTACCACATTGGATCAGCAAAGATGGCAGGTACCTGCGGGCATCTGGACCCGCAAAATTGCAAATGATCTGTGGGCCGACCGCCTCACACCGTTTCTGGCACATGAAATGGTGCAAACCGCCCATCGATTTGATCTTTCCCGAGTTTTGAAAATCCTTGGCATTCGAGTCGCCCGGCCGACTCTGGCGGTGATCAATGGTTATCTGTATGTCAACTGCCGCAGCATCGAGAATGTGCTGGCTTATATACCAACCAAGCTTCAACTGCCGGATTTGCGGGCGATGTTCCCGTCTGATTTTACATTCGATAATCAATCTGCGCCTGCTTTGGTCAAACGATTTTCGATAGCGATCCGCAGTCTGGCTCTTTTAATTTTAGAACCGGGCATCATTCCTCTGTTTTGTGTCTGGATCACCCGCCGGAATCAAAAAAGAATCCATAAGCAAGTTGATCGCCTTCAGCAGGCGCCAAACCGGTCTGCACGTCAGGCATTTGAAAACTTGCAGTTATCATTGGCCGCCTTAGCCCGGCTGCAAATCAGCAACCAGTGGCCGTATTTTTTTGCCAGTTATCTGACCTGGTTTTTGCGCTGGCTAACCGTGGATTGCCTCGGATATACCCATGCCTATTTTCTCGAGATCCTTGGTAAAAAAGGGCACAACACCACCATCAAAATCGAAAAGCAGTTTCGGCGCCTGGCACAGAAAATTGTGACCGATGAAAATCTTTATGCTCAATTTTTGGGTCAATCTCCGGAAAAGTTGCTGCCGGCGTTGCCTTCATATTTTCGCCAAGAGCTGAAAGCATTTCTAGCCGAATTCGGCTGCCGCTCACGCCATCGAACGTTGTATGTCAAGCGCTGGTCAGAGGCCTCCGAAGAGGTTATCGGGATTCTGCAAGCGCTGGTCCGCCATCGGAAAGAGGCTGAAACAGCAGTTCAGCCCCGGACACCTTTCGAGTGCCCTGCTCGGCAAAAAAGAATCCGCTTATTTTTGCTCGGCCCGCTGATTGGATTAACCCGCAAATTTCTGGACTTGCGTGAGGAGCAACGCTTTTTGCTGGATAAGATCCTGTATCAGATGAGATTGTCCCTGCTGGCTGTGGGTCGCCATAGCTGGCTTGATGAAAAGATCTTGTTTTTTAATTATTCTGTAATTGGGCAGCTTGTCGACGGCGAGCTTGCCGGCGAAAAAGTCCAAAAAATCGCCTCCGAACGCCATAACCGGTTTCTTAAACCCTTCGATGTCAGCACATTTTACATTGACGGGCGGCCTGAAAATGAATTTCAAATGGAAGGCAGGGTTTTGCAAGGCATCGGCACGAGTCCGGGTAAAGTTTCTGGACGCGCGCGGATTGTAAAAGATCCAACGCGCGTCAATCTTAATTCCGACGAGATTCTAGTCACGGAAAATACCGACCCGGGTTGGACCCCGATTTTGAGCACGATCAAAGGAATGGTTATAGAGGAGGGCGGACTGCTCAACCATTGCTCCATTGTGGCCCGCGAACTGGGTATTCCTTCCGTTGTGGGTGTTCGACTGGCAGCCCGAATAATTCCCGAGGGGGCCATGATCACCATTGATGGCGGGCTGGGGTTGGTAAGGATCGAAGAGGATTAGAAGTTGTTTAAAAACCCTATCTCCCCGCTTAATAAAACGGGATTTCGTATTTGTTTGAAGGATAATTTAAAGGGCTCAAGAGGCCCAATGGCTGTGTTGCAGACCTTCGATAAATGCTCACATACCTATGTATGATGCGCTTTCTCGATCGGCCTGGGCTTGTTGAAATCCCTAATTTTCATAAAAATAGACGTGAAATCCCGCTGCCAAACGGGGCCCTTGAACCTGATCTGAGGTTTTGAAACCACTTCTAATAGATAGTCATTATAAGTCATGAAAAGCAAAGCAATTACATGTGGTAGTTATTCAAATAGTAGGAATAGCAGGCTAAGATGCAGGCTTAAGCAGACAATCAGCTAGATAAAAATATCATTGCCCATCTTGATAAATCAAGTTACTATTTTTTGATAATGAAACTTATGGATAACTGTAAAAGGGAAATATAAATGGAAAAGCAGATGAGAAAGCAATTCACCAAAGAGCTGGAAAATATAAAAAAGCGTATTCTCGCGGTAGGGGCCATGGTGGAAGAACGCGTGCGGATGGCAATCAAGGCAATTGATGCCAATGATTCGGAGCTGGCCCAAAAAATTATTAAAACCGACTATGAAATTGATGAAACCGAGGTGGAGATCGAAGAAGAATGTCTCAAGGTACTGGCGTTGCATCAGCCAATGGCCATCGACCTGCGGTTTTTGATTGCGGTAATTAAAATTAACGCTGAACTGGAGCGAATCGGCGATGAGGCGGTCAACATTGCCGAGCGTGTGGGGGTAACTGCCAAACGCGAGCAGCTTGACTTTTACTTCGATTACTCATCTATGGGGCAAAAGGCGCAGTCTATGCTCAAAATGAGCCTGGATGCTCTCATTAACCTTAATTATGACCTGGCATTCAAGGTTCTCATGATGGATGACGAAGTCGACAAGATTAAAAGAGAAGCCTACGATAAAATCAAAGGCGTAATTGGCAAAAATCCAAACAAAATCGGATACTTAATCAATCTGTTTTTGATCTCCCGGCACCTGGAGCGCATGGCGGATCATGCCACCAACATCGCCGAAGAAGTGGTTTACCTCGTTGAAGGCGAAATCATCCGCCACGCCCAATATAAAGAACCTTCGCAAAAATAGCGCTTTCACGGTCGTATAAAGGAGGGGGCATTCCGGTTAAATGGAAGCCCCCCCTTTTTTATTTTTCCATGCTGTTTTTTGGCGAGCCCTTTTGCTTTTGGTTGGGCAGCCGTTTAATAATTTATTAGAAGTGGTTTCAAAACGTCAGGTTGCGTTCGAGAGTAAGGCGCAGGCCGATGAAAAAGCGCAGCATACATGGGAGTATGTGAGCATTTTAAAGAGGTCTGCAACGCAGCTATCGGACGCAAGATGGTGTTTTGAAACCGCTTCTACATTAAGCTTGGCAAAAGCAGAACAATGGAAGGAAAAGCGATCAAAATGATCATGACAGTCAAGTCACAGACGAGAAATGGGGCAGCCGATTTGATGATATCGGCCATTGTCGTATCCTGTGGTGCGCTGCCTTTCATCACAAAGAGCAGGATGCCGAAAGGCGGGGTCGACATCGCCATCTCCAGGTTAAGCAGCATGAGAATGGCAAACCAGATTGGGTCATACCCAAATCCCTGGATGATCGGCATGTAAATGGGGATGGTGATCATCATCATGGAAACCTGTTCCATGAAAGTGCCCATAATCAGCAAAATCAACATCATAGCGATCAAGATAAAAATGGGCGCCATGTGGATGTCGTTGACCATATTCACGAGTCCCATCGTGGCGCCGGTATAAGCCATAATACTGCTGTAGGTCTGGGAGGCAGCGATGATCATGAAAGCCATCACGGTGACCTGCAGGGTGCCGGCAATGGATTTCCTCAGTATGCCGAAGCTCATCTTTCTGTATACAGCCGCAAGAATCATCGATCCTAAAGCCCCTGTGGCAGCTGCTTCAGTCGGGGTGGCAACGCCCAGAAAAATAACACCGAGGACCAGAAAAAAGATGAAGCCCAGCGGCAATACGTATTTTAAGAACTCCGACACTTTCTCTGTAAATGTGTGACGGGTGACATCATAGGCAGGCGCCAGTTCGCTTTGGATATGGCACCTGAGGACCACGTAAAGACTGTAAAGGCCTGCCAGCATCAGGCCGGGGATCGCTCCGGCGATCAGGACTTTACCTACTGAAATCTGAGCCAGGCTTGCATAAACCACCGCCAGCGCGCTCGGCGGGATAAGCATGGCCAGACCGCCCACGCCCACGATGGGGCCCAGGATCATGGGCTTTTTGTATCCGCGGGCCCGCATTTCCGGCACCATGATTTCCCCCAGCATGGCGGTATTGGCGATGGTGGAGCCGCTCAGCGTTGAAAACAACGCGCCGCTGGTAATGACGATCAGGCTCAATCTGCCGGGAAGTCTTCCGATCCACTTGTCAAAGACATCCAGCGTGCGTTTGGCCATGCCGGAATGCAGCATCAGTTCACCCATAAAAACAAAAAGCGGAATGGGAGCCAAGGCGAAGCTGGTCAGAGACGGAAATATTTGCTGGACCGCAAGATTCAGTCCATTGAGCCCTCCCATGAAGAAAAAAGCACCGATAAAATTTATCAGGAGAAATGAAAAAGCGATGGGGAGTCCCATGGCAAGCAGTAGCAGAAGACCTCCGATCAGAAACAAAAAAATCGTCCACCATTCCATAGCTGTAATACCTCCCGGCTAGATCATCTTTTATCGGAATGAATAATTCAGCCGCTGTCTGCTCAATTGCCTGCGGTCCGGGATGTTGATCTTATTTTATTGAAGAGATCGCGACCGAACTGAATTAAGAGGGCCAGGCCCCCGAGGGGGATGATGAGAAAAAGTGCAAAAAAGGGAACAGATATGCCTTTTACATCCATGATTGCTCGCTGATAACAGTCAATGGTGTGTAGGGTGCCGAACCAAAAGATGATGCCTGAGACGATAAACCCTAAAAAGTCATCTATGATTCCCACATTCCTGAGGCTTTTTGGCTTAAGCCTTGAGGTGAGGGTATCGATTCTGATGTGGCCATCTTTTTTCAGCAGCCAGGCAGCGCCCAAAAACGTCATCCACAACAGCGCATATTCTGTAAACTGCAGTACCCAGACCGGAGGCTTAAAGCCCGCATATCGCATGATGACCGCATAACAAACGAAAATCGTAACCAACAGTAGAAGAATTCCGGCGATGAAAGCTAGCGTTCCAATGATGCGGTCAAAAAGGGTGTCGTTTCGCTTAAGATCCATAGTGCTCATCCTTTTCTTCCAGCCAGTCAATCATTTCGCAGCAGTATTCGCTGGCCTAGCAGCGGGCTGAAATAGAGATCCTTTTGAAAATGCAA
This sequence comes from Desulfobacterales bacterium, assembly GCA_037388985.1. GTDB lineage: Bacteria > Desulfobacterota > Desulfobacteria > Desulfobacterales > JAHEIW01 > JAHEIW01. The sequence continues at coordinate 11,790 of JARRJQ010000047.1, forward strand.
AGTCTTCCGGATTTCGGTTTGGTAACCGTGTGGAGAAGGTATCCGGCAAATGTGCTGAAGCACGGTGAAATTCCTCGGGAGCGGCCGGGGAATTTCACCGCCGGTTTACTTATTTCGAAAGCAATGGGCGCAATTTCTCACTGTATTCGGGTGCCTTTTTTATCTGTCCTTCCCACCCGCTTGAGTAGGCCAAATCAAAATATTTTTTGGTATCGCTTTTTGAAAATTCAATAAATTCCAGACCCGCTTTCTTGAGCAGCTCTTTCTCATTTTTGATTTTGACCATATCCCGGTCAGCGATAATATGCTCTTCTTCCATCTCGACTTCCATAATCGCTTTCTGGATATCGGGCGGGATTTGGTTCCATTTATGCAGATTGACCAGCAGTGGATGACAGACCTTGTAAAAACCGGGGCCGACGACGTATTTTGTGACTTCTTGCCAGCCCCAGGGCCGGATGGTAAAAAGCGGCCAGCAGAAACCGTCGACAACGCCCCGCTCCAGGGCCATATAGACGTCTCCGGGCTTTGTCTCAATTGGGGTGACTTGTAGTGCTTTCATAAAATCGATATACATGGGAGATACGCGAATCCTCAAGCCCTTTAAGTCATCGGGGCTCGCCACTTTTTTATTGAGATACATCTGAAACATAACCTCGCTGCCGAGTCTTCCCAAATAGGTGGAGTTTAATTTCAGGCGATGAATTTGATCAAAGATGGCGTTGACCCCCCTTGCGCGCTCTTCCCAGGAGGTCAGCAGCGTCAGTTTGGACGCATTGGCCGCCGGTGCGATACCGGCATAATAGGCATCGGTGCCGAAATACATGTCGACGGTTCCGGCTCGCAGGGCGTCGGCCTGATTGGGAATCGGAATAACTTCGGCGCCTCCCATGTATTTGATCTCGATCTGGCCAGGGAATTTCTGTTCGAGCACTTTGTTGGCGTGTGCGATAAATCCCAGGTAGTCATCGGCCACCGAAGGCTCGTTTTTCGGCCAGGCACTGATGGCTTTGATCGTGATCTTTTCCGCTTCGGCGCGGGTGACCGGCAATAAGGATACGCTGATGGCCATAAACACAGCAACAGCCATAATAATGTAAGCCATGCTTTTTTTGGACATAATTCCTCCTTTCATATCTCCATGGAACGGATAATAAGTCCTGATTTAATTTTAGGGCACTCGGCAAATACCCGATTGGATATCACCTCCTTTCGATGCCCAAACCTTATACCAGACTGCTGTCAAGAAATTCAATAACTGATTGCCTGCGGCAGCCAGAAGATAATTTGCCAAAAAAGAATCAGCAGGTTAAAGAAGACCCGCATGGCAGCGCAGCAGGGGATGATCCCCGGAAAATCAGATGCTTGGTTTCATCTATGATCATTGCGCTTAAGAATCAAGCGGTATATGCTTACCGGCTTTTTGCTTCAAAGCCTGCCAGGCTTGATCGGTTTCAGCTTGAATGGATTTAATTTGTTTGGGCGTTAAATGGCGGTAACGTCCCTGAACGGACAGATATTCTTCAACCGGCAATCCTTTTGATTGGTAGCTAATTTGGTAGTGCAGGCCGTCGATGATCTCATAGAGCGGAAATATGTTGGTCTCCACGGCCAGGGTGCTGACTTTGGGTGCCATGTTTTCGGGGATTTTCCATCCGGTGTTGCAGGGAGATAAAAGGTGGATAAAGCGCGTACCGCGAAGAGCGCGTGCCTTTTGGACCTTTTGCATCAGGTCTTCGGGAAACCCGATCGAAGCCGTGGCGGCATACGGTATGCGATGGGCCGCCATAATTTCCATAATTTGTTTTTTGCGCCGGGTATTTCCGGTAGGGGTGGTTCCGGTCCAGGTATGGGTGGGGGTAGCCGAAGATACCTGAATACCGGTATTCATATAGCCTTCATTGTCAAAACACACATAAATGAAATCTTCGTTGCGGTCGGCCGCACCGGACAGCGACTGTAAGCCGATGTCAAATGTGCCCCCATCTCCGGCAAAAGCGACCACCGGAATGTCCTGCCGGCCCTGGATTTTGAGTGCATTGGCGATTCCGGCCGCACTGGCGGCCGCAACCTCAAAGGCTGCATGGTAGTAAGGCATATCAGCGACCGCATGGGGAAACGGCCCGGCGATAACCGAGACACATGAGGGTATCGTTATTACAATCGCCTTGGTACCGATGGCTCGCAGAACCAGTCGCATACTGATGGCCTGCCCGCATCCGGGACAGGCCGCATGGCCCGAGCGCATCACATCCATACAGGGCGTGTCCTCAACGCTTGGGTCGATTAACTGCTGCATCATTCCTCCTTCATCCAGATGGGGCGGTCAAGGAACTCATCCCTCGCCAGGGCATCTGAAACGATTCGCTGAATTAAATCGACATCAACATCCGTGCCGCCGATTCCGGCCAGATATCCCTGGATTTGTTTTTTTACCGGGCTGTTGCACAGAGCAGCCTTGAGCTCCGAACAAAAGATCCCCTCGCGTCCCAAAGAGATATTGCGATCGATAACCGCGATCTTGCGCACCGGGTCGAGCAGCTTGCGGATATGGGCGGTTGGAAACGGCCGGAAGAGCCTGATTTTCAGCAGGCCGATTTTGTGGCCTTTTTCACGCAATTGTTTGAGCGCTGCGCGAGCCGTAGAAGTGATCGTGGCCGAAGTCACCAGCACCAGCTCTGCGTCGGCTAAATCCTGTGCCTCGACCAATCCGTAACTGCGGCCGAAAAAAGACCCAAACTCCCGGTCAACCTTTTCGGCCTTTTCCAGGGCGACATACATGGCCTCCTGGCTCAGTTGCTTGAAATCCCGGTACTGGGTCTGGTTGACCACCGCTGCAAGATAGCCGGGGTTGTCGATATCAAAACGTTGCGGCAAATTGACTTTCGGCAAGAATCGGTCGACATCCTTTTGATCGGGTACATCCACCGGTTCCATAAAGTGGGAAATGAAATTGGCTTCCAGCACCACCATGCATGGCAGCAGGACTTCTTCGGCAAGGCGAAAGGCCTGGATTACAGAATCCAGTGCCTCTTGATTGTGCTCGACATAGATCTGCATCCAGCCGGTATCTCGTTGGGATAAGGTGTCGGTTTGATCGCTCCAGAAGGCCCAGGGCAGGGCCAGGGTGCGGTTGACACAGGCCATCACAATCGCCGTGCGGGCGCCGGAGGCAAAATGAAGCATTTCATGCATCAGGGCGAGTCCCTGGGAGGAAGTTGCCGTAAAAGTCCGCACACCGGTCAGTGAGGCTGAAATGCAGGCTGCCATAGATGAATGCTCGGATTCCATGCGCATCATGATGCCGCCGAGTTCTCCGGAGGCCTCCATTTCAGAGAGCTTTTCGTAAATCGGGGTTTGCGGCGTTATAGGATAAGCGGCCACGATTCCCGGGCGGCAGCGGCGGGCGGCTTCGGCAACCGAATGATTTCCGGTAATAAATTGTTTCAAGATTTTTCTCCAAATTTCATGACACCGCGATTGCAGACCGCCGCACAGGTTCCGCAACCTTTGCAATATGGATCATGAGGCTGATACATAAATGATTTACCTTCAATGGGATGAATTGATAAATCGGGACACATCAGCAGGCAGCGCTCGCAGCCCACACACGTACCGCAATAAAAACACCGCCCGGCTTCGGACACTGCCATGTCGGCATCAAAGCCCTGATTGATTTCAGCAAATCCTTTGATGCGTTGATGCGCATCCAGACGCGGCAGGGATAGAGCTCCCCGGTGCTGCAGGTAAAGCGGATCAATGTCGTCAAATGTCACCACGGATTTGGGATCCCAGCTCTGCCGGGGATTGAATAATTCTTCGATTGAAAATCCTTTGCCGTCGACAAACTCGGCTTTTGTAAATTCGTTGCCGTAAGCGGAAGAATTGAGATCGAGGTGAATACTCAGGGCGGCGAGCTTGCCGGCACCTAAAGCGGCGGACACCGATCCGCGGGTACCGATCACGTCTCCGCCGGCATAGAGCCCTTTAAACGGTGATGCCAGCGTATGCGGATCTGTTTGCAGCAGGCGCTCCGCGCTCATATTGAATATTTCGCCGGTCCGGCCGTCAAGATCGGGACTTTGGCCGATGGCTGGGATCACCCAATCCGCATCGAGCGTTAAAGTTTCCTTTTCATTAAACTCGGGGGCAAACCGACCGGGTTGATCAAATACGGATACGCAGCGTATAAATTTGACGCCCAACACCTGATTTGACTCGACGCCGATTTCTACGGGACCCCAGCCGTGATGGAAGCGGATATCTTCTTCCTGGGCGTCCAAAAAATCTTCCTCATGAGCGGGCAGTTCATTGCGCTGTTCCAGGCTCACCATATCAATTTGTTCAGCACCCAGCCGTCGAGCCGTCATGGCCACGTCGATGGCCACGTTGCCGCCGCCGATGACCACCGTGCGTCCGGATAGTTTTTCGAGCCGGCCGTTGCGCACGGCTTTTAAAAATTGCAGTCCGGAAATTACCTGCGGGCCATCTGCCCCCGGGATTTCGAGCTGGCGGCTCCGATGGGCTCCGGTGGCGAAAAAGACCGCTTGAAATTCAGCCAATAACGACTGCAGTTTTTTCGCATCGATGTGAACGTTGCACCGGACGTCGATTCCAAGACCCATAATCCGCGTTAGATCACGTTCAAGGACAGACTCGGCAAGCCGATGTTGCGGAATTGCCAGTCGAAGCATTCCGCCCACCTGTTTTTCAGCTTCAAACAGTGTCACGGGATGCCCCATACGCGCCAGATGATAGGCAGCCGCGAGCCCGGCAGGGCCGGAACCTACCACCGCAACCGCCTGTTGCTTGCCGATATCGGTCAGGGCACCGGGTTGGGCATCGCCCAGGTCAGCGGCGCTTCGTTCCAGCGCTCGAATATTAATGGCTTCATCAAATTCCCCCCGGTTGCAATCCGTCTGACAGGGATGATAGCAGAGCCGGCCGCACACTCCCGGCAGGGGGTTTTCCTGCAAAAAAACACCGAGGGCTTCATCAAATCGGTTTTTGGATGCATGAAATAATGCCAGCGCAATATGGTTTCCAACCGGACAGGCCAGGCGGCAGGGGGATAATTTTTCCTGAAAAAACGGCCGGTCACGGTTCCATTCGCCGGTTTTAAAATCTTCGGTGCTCAAGCGTGATATAGGAACGATAAATTCCGGATCCAAGCATTTGGGTTGTTTCACCGCAACACCTTTTTTCAACGGATT
>JARRJQ010000048.1:0-27376 GCA_037388985.1 Desulfobacterales bacterium
ATACAAAAACTTGCCAAAACCGATCTGCTTGCCTATTACGAGGCAATGAAAGAATGGGGGCTGAATCGCGAAAAGAAGTTCATGGAGGAAGGCTGGATGAAGATGAGGGTCCCCGTATAAGACCGGTATCAAAGCCGTATCTATTTTGGAAACAAGAGGGCAGGATGAAAGTTATCCTGCCCTCTTGGCTTTCTAAGGTTGTTGCTTTCTGAATCAAAGCATCATTTTGGATAGTTTACCACTTTTTAGTGTGGTATCTATTTTATTGCCTTTTTAAAATTTTCATCGACTTTTTCCCAGTTGATGACGTTAAAGAACGCAGCGATATATTCCGGCCGCCGATTCTGATATTTCAAATAATAGGCGTGTTCCCAGACATCCAGGCCCAGAATTGGTATTTGACCCTGACTTAAAGGGCTGTCCTGATTGGGTGTGGTTGTGATTTTGAGTTCACCATTTTTTACCACCAGCCAGGCCCAGCCGCTGCCAAACAGCAGGGCAGCTGCATTTGAAAATTTTTCTTTAAATGTATCATAATCGCCGAATTTTGATTTGATCGCCGCTGCAATTTCACCACCAAAGTCGACATTTTTCCATAAAATTGGCCAAAAAAAGCTGTGATTCGCATGTCCGCCACCGTGATTTCTCACAGCGGTTCGAATCTTTTCCGGAATGGAATCAAGATCTTTTACGAGATCCTCCACGCTTTTCTTATGTAACTGGCCATAGCCTTCCAGTGCGGCATTGAGCTTGTCAACGTAGGTCTGGTGATGTTTAGTGTGGTGAATTTGCATGGTTTGTCCATCGATGTAAGGTTCCAACGCATTATATGCATATGGAAGTGCGGGTAATTTATGAATCATGGTTCCACCTCCCATTATCTTCTTGTAGTCATTATTCTGTTGATTAATGAGTTTAAAATATGATCCGTTTATTTGCGGACGTAATGATTAACATAGAAGTGGTTTCAAAACGTCAGATCATGTTCGAGAGCAAGGCGCAGGCCGATGAAAAAGCGCAGCATACATTGGAGTATGTGAGCATTTTGAAGAGGCCTGCAACGTAGCTATCGAACATTAGATGGGGTTTTAAAACTACTTCTAAAAATAAGCACTAAATAAAATCTCACAACCATTGATACCAAGCCTTCTCAAAATCGTTTTGGGCCGGTTTGCCTGTGATTAGGAGGAGTTATCTTTATGTTCCGGGCGAAACATGTTTCAGATTTTCTCGCCTTGACCAAAAGCACAGTGGGTCTTCTGTTTATGGTGGTTTTGGTGGGTATGGGCGAACGCATGGCCGAGCGCTTTCTTCCTATTTATTTGCTGGCTCTTGGCGGCGGGGTTATTTCTATCGGGTTGCTAAACGGTTTGGATAATTTTTTGTCGGCCGTTTATGCTTTTCCCGGCGGGTATCTTGCGGAGCGTATCGGTACCAAGCGTGCACTGCTGGTCTTTAATTGTATGGCCATGCTCGGATTTCTGGTGGTGATCCTCATCCCGGCGTGGCCGGCGGTTTTGATCGGCGCGGTTTTTTTCCTGGCCTGGTCAGCGATTTCCCTGCCGGCAACGATGGGTTTGATTGCAAAGGTGTTGCCGACCCAAAAGCGTACCATGGGCGTTACGATGCATTCGCTGGTGCGCAGGTTTCCGATGGCGCTCGGACCCATTTTAGGAGGTCTGTGCATCGGTGCATGGGGGGTTAAAAGCGGGGTTCGCGTCGCTTTTTGCTTGGCACTGGCTTTGTCTTTATTGGGCATTTTGCTGCAGCAAAAATTAATTGAAGATGATACCAGACCGGCATCAGTTGATGCATGCACCATCGAGCCCGAAAAAAATCCATTAAAGCTGTTTCATCTCATGGATGCTTCCCTGAGGCGTCTGCTTGTATCCGATATATTGGTCCGCTTTTGTGAACAGATTCCTTATGCGTTTGTTGTCGTCTGGTGTATGAAAACGATTGCCAGGCCGGTCTCGGCTTTTCAGTTCGGAATTTTAACCAGTATTGAGATGGCCACAGCAGTGCTGGTCTATATCCCCGTTGCCCACATGGCCGATAAAACGACAAAGAAGCCTTTTGTGGTGGTCTTTGCCGGTCTTTTTGGTGGCTGGTACCGGCGTTTGTACTCAGGGGTTTAAAAGAATTCGGAGAGCCGACGCGTAAGGCGCTCATATTGGATCTGGCACCGGACACCTGCAAGGCGGGAATGTATGGACTCTATTATCTCATGCGCGATGTGTGCGTCTCGGTTGCCGCCTTTGGTGGCGCGTTTTTATGGCAGATCAGCCCGACAACCAATTTTATTGTTGCATTTCTATTCGGCGTGGCCGGGACCATTGGATTTGCGCGCTATGGCACAGATGTCATACGGACTCGACGCTGACAATTTCAGGGATTTTCTTTTTTACATAAGCTTCGATGCCCTGTTTTAGTGTCATCTGAGACATGGGGCAGCCGCCGCAGGCACCGGTCAATCTAACCTTAACCACACCGTCTTGTACGTCCACCAGTTCCACATCGCCACCATCCGCTTGAAGCGATGGACGAATTTCATCTAGAGCGCTTTGAACCTGTTCTTTCATTTTAATCTCCCATAAGGTTTTGGTGTTTGAGTTGGGGTTGCAAATTTTTTAATGGCAAAAGTTATAACACTTTGTGGCAACGGTCAAGTCATCGGTGCCTATTTTGGTTTCTTCGTTGGCAACATATTTTCCGGCATCGGCACAGTGACAACTTCTCCGGTTGCGCACTGTTGGCCATCGGCAAAGAGGGTCACTGAAACAATCACTTTGCGATCGTTGATCGATTTTACGCGTCCACGGAGTTCCAAGGTGGTATCAATAGGTGTCGGAGCCAGATAATCCACGTGCAGCGAAGCGGTAACAAATCGTAATGCAGGTTCGGTACCGATCTTCCGACTTTCAGCGCGATATTTTGCCGCCGATGCCGTACCGGTCGCATGACAGTCAATCAACGAAGCGATCAGTCCGCCATAGACATATCCGGGTAATGCAAGATGATACGGTCTGGGTTGAAACCGGCAGACGCTTTCTTCTCCGTCCCAGTAGCTCTTAATTTGCAAACCCTTTTTGTTCAATCGTCCGCATCCATAACAATGGCTGTAATCATCCGGGTAATAATCCTGAAATGCTTTCTCCTGTGTGCTCATGGTGTTTTCTCTTTTTCTTTTGGACCGTCAAAGCTTGGGCGGTACGGTACAACCGCCATAACTGACGGCTTGATGTTTCAATTGCCAGCTTTAAAGGTTCAGACGTCAAAAAGACAGATGGCAAAAACCGGAGAATGCAGCAACCTATCTGACTTTTGTATTTTGTCTTCTGTCTGCTGACAGCTGACACCTCAATGCTGGAACCTGAAACCTCTATTTCCATATCACCGCTTAAATCTTGCGGTTAACCATATAACTTAATTACCATTTGGGCAATCTGCAATCATTATTGGTACAAAGTTTTTAAACACATACCATCCGGGGAAAAAGGGCTGCATAAATAGACGAATCGTCTTTCCTTCATTTAAAAACGCCATCAATATGAATTTGCTTTTCTTCTCTTCTTTTATTGACACACCCCCATTTCGTTCCTAGGTTTCATGATAATTAATCATTTACAGACCCATCTTCCACCAAAGTAGATATCTTTTCCAAATTTAAAAAGGAGAAAAAATCATGAAAAAGTGGATATTTATCGGCATCGGTGTCATTGTTGTCATCCTGATTGTGGTCGTGGTTGTCGGTCTTTCAAAACTCGGGCCGATCGTTAAAATGGCAGTCAACACTTATGGACCCAAAATTACCGACACAGAACTCAGGGTGGGGGACGTCGGTATTTCTCTGTTTTCCGGGGAGGCCAAGCTTAAAAAGTTTTTCCTCGGCAATCCTAAAGGATTCAAATCCGAAAGCGCCATGAAAATCGGCTCGGTCGATGTAGACGTGGATGAGGGCTCGCTCACAAAAGATACGATTATCATCGACAAGATCGCGGTGATCGGCCCCGAGATCACTTACGAGAAAAAGGGCCAAACAGATAATTTTAAGGCGCTTTTAGCCAACGTGCAGAAAAATTTGCCTCAGGGAGAATCCGCCAAAAAGGAGCCTGAAAAAGAGGGTCCGGGCAAAAAGCTGATCATCAAGGATCTGATTATCAAACAGGGCAAGGTTAACCTGGCCGTGGATATGCCCGGCGTCATGCTGGGTGAAAATCAGATCAGCGCCGATCTTCCCGATATTCACCTCACAGACATCGGCGAGAAAAAAGGCGGTGCTTCTCCGGCAGAAGCAGCCAAAACCATCTTCGAAGCCCTGTATGCCAAAATTACCTCACCGAATGTTATCGGACCTTTAAATGATCAGCTCAAAAAACTGGGCGGCACCGCCGCACAGGCGCTTGAAGGCGTTACCCAGCAGGGCCTTAAACAGGCGACGGGGGTGATGGAGGGCGCCGGCAAAGAAGCAGGCAGCGTAACCGACAAGGTTAAAGGGCTGTTCCAAAAAAAGGAGTAGATTATGTATAAGGTATAGCCTGTTACCCGTTTGTTGGTTTTAATAAAATCAGATACTTTCTTTTTTTAACGGCTCCAACCGGTTATCTATTTATTGTGTATCCGCCTGAATCTCTTCCAGAGTTTTTTGATATTGCTCCACCCTTGGCCCGCCGAGCTTGACCGCATGGCGGGCCGCCTTTAGGGCTTCCTTCTTTTTTCCCTGCTCCCACAACACCTGCGCCAGGTTGTTAAAGCCGTCGCCTTGCTCCGGGAAGCGTCTGGTCGTCTTTTGCAAGACCTCTTCGGCAGATTTTAAATCGCCTAGCTTATAATAGCTGTTACTCAGGCCGATATGGGCGGAAAAGCTTTGCGGCCAGCGACTTAGCGCGGTTTTATATCCAGCAATTGCGGCGGTTAATTGGCCGGACCTTTCCAGACCCACAACGGCTTCGACATATGAACTCTTTTCGGCAGTCGCGGGCAAACGGTCCGGCGGCAATACCACCAATCCCCAGTATTTGCCCCTTGACCAGGTGTTTTCAAAGGTTCTCAACGCGGTAATTTTATGATCCGTTGTTCCGGAGTGCAGGATGATCACCTCTGCGCTAAGATCATAACCGATCACCACCGCATAATGCCAGACCGGAATCCAGGAAAGCCCCAGATTCTGCAAAACAATAACCGGATGTCCGGCCGCGATTTCTCTAAGCAGCGCATTCGCGCCGCTAATTTCATAGGCAACCCTGCCATGGCGGCGGGCTGCCGCGACCAAAGCGGGCTGTAAGCTGCCCTTGAGCGAAGGGGTAAAAACCTGCGGGGTGAGTGCATCCGGAGTAATCTGAAGGCCGCTCCAGCTCAGCGCCATTGCCAGAGATGCCGGCCCGCATTGGTATTTTTCTTGCGGATAAAAAGGAACCGACCTCAATTCATGTTGGATGGGCAGATGAGCGGCATTCTGCTGCCATTTTTTTATGGAAAAGGAAGCGCAGCCATTCAAAATCAGCAGACCGACAATGATGCCGGCTGCAAGGCGACACCTTTTTCGATAATGGCGGCCGGGTCCGGTGGTATGTAATGCGCTATCTGATAAACGTAAAGACGTTCGTATAACCCAAAGCATCTGTAATGACAAGAATAATAACAATGATGCCCACAACGATGACAAACGTTACAAGGAAGCCTGAACCGGCGGGAAGTTCTTCAATTTGATCCGCAATTCGCTGGGCTTCGGCATCGGTTAGGCAATCAACGCGTGCCATTGCTTCCAGGGGATCTATTCCTTGCATCCTTAATACCGCCTGGGCGTCTTCGCGGGCAAGAATTGCTTTAATTGTGTTGCGGGCTGCTTGACCCTCGTGAATCGCCGGTAGAGTTGCTTCCGTTTCGATCATGGCGGCCAGCACCGATTGGTAGGGAGCGGTTAACAGAACCATCAAAATTACCAGAAAAACACCCGTGGATTTCGATCGTTGCCGAATTAATTTCATCCTGTACATCCTCCGATTCTCTTTATTGTGGTTGCCAATATCGGCCCGTTGGAATTAAACTGCCGGAAAAGACAATAGCGCTTAACGATGAAATGAAGGCAGGCATCTTTGGCGTTGAATTTTCATTTATCTTAGCTCTAAAGTCAACCATTGTCAATTTTAGAGGCTTTGGAGAATATCGCATCCGCGGCAGCATCCGGCAGCGGAAAGGATTGATGAATTTCGCTGAAACAAATAAACCCCCAAAAGCAAGCATGTGCTTTTCATTTTGGAGGTTTATTGGTTTTTCAACAATCGGCTTGAACTTAATCTGTGGGTTGATTTGCTTAAGGTTTTTAACCTTCCCCGCCATATTTAAAGGAAAGATTCACAAGCGCTCGGTAAGCACTAACCTTGCCGTCTTCAACTTTAAGATCCAATTTTTGAATTTCTGCAATCCTTAGATCTCTCAGCGTTTTGCCCGCAGTTTCCACTGCGTTTTTGGCGGCATCTTCCCAGGATGTCGGGCTGCTTCCTACCAGTCTGATGACTTTGTATACACTGTCGGCCATTTTTTCCTCCTTTCCTCCGTTGGTTCATGAACAGTTAGAGTTAAAAAAAGAGGGTAGAGCTGAAACAATGTTGATAGTTAAAGAAAGAGAGGCATTCTTTTCCACTCCACAGTTTTTTTGCGGTCAACTGAATCCGGTTAGGGCAAAAAAACGGATTCAATTAGAAGAATGCCCGATTGCCAGTATGCAAGCTAAATTAAACAATGAAATGCTTAAAGTCAAGCTCGAAAAATTAGGGGATGTCAAGTGCTTTCTATTTTCAACTAAAGGATTACTTTGCATTTCTATGGGCTAAAGAATCTCAACGCCATTTTTTATATGACGTTTTCAGTTGCTGAAAACGATTGGCGCCAATAATTTCCCTGACGCCGATAACAAACCGCAGCCGCTCGTCGGCCAGATCGGTACGCGCGCTCTCCAGTCGTTTGAATTGTTGCCGGACTTTGGCGTCATCGACCGTTTTTTTGCTCAGCAGCGTATCGAGCTCAAATTGCTCGCGCTCCCAGATTTTGAACCACCTTTTGATTGTACCACCACTTCCCCGAAGGAATATCTTGGCCGCCGACGAATTCAGGCAGGCTGATCATGAAGATCATCAGTAAGCCAATCAAGATCCTCTTTGTCATGATACTGATCCTTTCTCTGCCCATGCGGAGGTTCGAGGAGCACCATCGGTACTCGGGATAAGAAAGTCGATAAAATCTTCCTCAGTGCTTGAATCGGTTTCCCCGATAATATCCAGGTAAACCGGTGGCAATGCGCTTTCCACGAGCACATTTACCTCCGTCATTAGTCTTTCAGCTTCTACCATATTTTGAGCTAAATTTCCAATGCTACGTTGCTGTTGATTACGGATTAAAAATGTTCCCAACACGACCAAAATGACTGCCACAATGGCTGCCGCGCTTAAGGCAAATCTCCAGGCAAAAAAGGGTGACCGCTCTTTGCGTTCAAATACAGTGATACGTCTTTGCGGTGAGGGCGAATAGCGCTTGGCCAGTTGTCCCAGACGAGCCAATTCCTTTTCAAGTTGCTCTTTTAGCGATCGACAATGGATACATTGAGCCAGGTGTGCCTTCTGCCGATCGGACAAATCGGTGTCATCAATCACTGCCTGCAGAATATCGTTTTCCGTCAGATGCAGTTCGTTAGGGTTGGGCTGAATCATGGAGAGTCCTCCTGTAAAAACTCCCGCAAGGTTTTTTCTTTTTTAAATTTAGTTAATGCCCGGTACAAATGAGTTTTCACAGTACTTTCACTCTTTTTCAGTACCTGGGCGATTTCATATATACTTAAGGCGTCCAAAAACCGCAGCATAAACACTTCGCGTTCCATCTTTGATAATGTTTTTACAATTTGTTCAATCTGCCGCCAAAAATCTTCTTTTAGAACCTGTTCTAGCGCTTCGGGTTGCTCCCGGCCGTGGCTTGCTTCAGCATAATAGTCAGCACGTTCATCGGAAGATTTAAATATGGATCTCACTCGTTTACTGCGCAGATAGTCATTTACCCGGTTTACCGCAATCGTAAAGAGCCAGCTGCGAAATCGGTCCGGTTCCCGGAGACGAAAAATACTGCGATAGGCCCGAATAAATACATCCTGGGTAAGATCTTCAGCCTCCATTCGGGCGCGTACTCGGTAGTAGATCATCCGATAGATATCTCCCTGAAAGCGGTCAATGAGCCGGTCAAAGGCCGACCGGTCCCCTTTGCTGGCTTGCTCGACGAGTTCGGTCAACCGGGCGTCGGAGGCTGGCGAGCCAGTCGCATTATGTGCTGGTGGATTCATTTCTAAAAATCAGCTGGTTAATCCGCTCGTAAGAATAATGCTCCAGACAATCGACTGCATCATACTGGCTCAGGTTAATCATGTCCACAACTGTTATGCGTTTATTTGCTTTTCCTCCCTGCGGCAAGCCTTCTGAATGCAAAGACGCTGAAGCGCCAGAAATGGTTTACAACTGAAAACAAATTTTAATCCGGGGGTTTTCAGACACATTCTGCTTGCATAACGGCCAATTCCTTTGTATGAATGCTCCCTTACCCACTCGATATAGAAGGTTGATATTTTATATGGATAATAAATTATTCAGCAGCAATCAAATTACGACTGCCTCCGTTGATGTCGAGCAGGTGGCTTCGCTTATTGCACGGACTCAACTGCCCAGTGGAGAAATTCCGTGGGTTGACGGTCAAAAATCAGATCCGTGGGATCACGTCGAATCGGCCATGGGTCTCTGTGTGGGGGGCTACCTGAACGAAGCCAGGCAGGCGTTCAAATGGCTGGCGAATATCCAGCTGGAAGATGGTAGCTGGTTTACAGCATACCTGCAAGGCGTAGGGGCAGATAAAACCAGAGATGCCAATTTGTCTTCTTATATTGCGGTTGGATTGTTTCATTATTATTTGGTAACCGAGGACACTGCTTTTTTAGATAAAATGTGGCCATCACTTTTTAGGGCCATAAATTTCGCCTTAGGCTTGCAAACACCCAATGGAGAGATCTACTGGGCGATAAGCCCTGAAGGCAATGTTGATCGCATGGCACTTTTGACAGGATCCAGTTCAATCTATATGAGTATTAAATGCGCCCTGGCGATTTCAAAAGTACTGGGATTTTGCATACCCGCATGGCAAATTGCCTTAAACAAACTGGGGGATGCAATCAAAAACAAACCTTATTTGTTTAACATGACCAAATCCCGCTATTCAATGGATTGGTTTTATCCAATACTGGCCGGTGCTTTGAGCGGCCAGGATGCTCAAAGGCGCATCGATAAATACTGGAAAAAGTTTGTGTTTGAAGACCAGGGGGTGCGTTGTGTATCAGATAAACCTTGGGTAACTATTGCAGAGACAGCGGAGCTTTCGCTGTCATTGGCGGCGATGGGTAATTTTGAGCTGGCCAAAATTGTGTTTAACTGGATCTGCGATCGTAAGTATGAAGATGGGTCTTATTGGTGCGGATTTACCTGCCCGGAGCTGATCATCTGGCCGCAGGATAAAATCACCTGGACCAATGCGGCCGCACTGATTGCCGCCGATGCGATTTACCACCTAACACCTGCAAGCGTGCTGTTCAGTCATCAGTTCTGGGCGACATCTAAGTTATCGCCATTGGTCGGTTCTTAATAAGTGGGTATATTTTTAATGATAAAAATTATCTTACCACAGAGCCCACAGAGCTCTCAGAGAAGGTGTTTTAGGTTTTCGCTGAAGAGAGCGAGCGGTATATAAAAAAATAAAACTCTGTGGTCTCTGTGACCTCTGTGGTGAACTTTCTAAAAAGGCTAAAATCCTTGCGAAAAGATCACCGTCCATACTTTTTAAAAAGAGCGTTTTCAAAATTTCAGCGATTTTATACCGAACATTTTTTGCGCCCGCATTTTGAATCTCTTGGAAAAGCCCCCGCAATAATCAATCCCTGGTATGTTGAAGTATTCGGCTCTCCAATTCATATCGGTGATTATGTTTCTATCGTTGCCGCATCGGATCATAGAGTTCGGCTCTCTGCTTGGTCCGATAAACGGGTAAGCGGACAAATTCGAATCGGCGATTGCTGTCTGCTTTGCCCTGGAGTCAGAATTAGCTCGGCATCTAAAATCAGCATCGGTGAAAATTGCATGCTTGCCAGCGGCGTCTATGTAACCGACTCCGACTGGCATGACGTCTATAACCGGCTTGCTTTAGGCAAAACCGAAGAGGTGGATATTGCCGCCAATGTATGGATTGGGGACAGCGCAATTATCTGCAAAGGGCTGTCCATTGGCGAAAATAGTATTATTGGCGCCGGAGCCGTAGTTGTTCATTCCATACCTGCGAATTGCATTGCTGCCGGAAATCCAGCTCAAGTTGTCAGGCATCTTGATCCTGCAAAACCGTTTGCCACGCGCACGCAAATGTTTTCAAAGACTTCCAACTTGTTTGATGAAATCGATCAATTGGACAGGGAGTTATTGAAAGAAAATACATTGCGGAGCTGGCTGCGGTACGTGCTTTTCCCCGCCAAAGGAGATTAGAAGTGGTCTCAAAACCCCATCTAATGTCCGATAGCTGCGTTGTCCCCTGGATTGAAATACTCACGTACTTACGTGTACGCTCCGTTTTCAATCCGTGGGACGCCTTGCTCTCGGATATGATCTGAGGCTTTGAAACCACTTCAAATTTCATTTTAAATTGTGGATTTTAGATTTTGGATTGCTGAAGCTGGAAAATCCTATCTATCCTCAGTCCTCAGTGCTCAGTCCTCATTACTTTTTTGCGATCCACCAGACAAAACCCCCAGAAAAACAGGCCGCCGAACAGTGCGATCTGGCAGCTGATAAAAAATAGGGTAAAAGACCCGGTTATTCCATACAGGTAGCCATCGAAAAAGAAGCCGACCATCAATCCGAGACCATAGCTAATGGCATTGTTTACTGCCTGAGCTAATGTCTTGTTTTTATCGGGTGCCAGGCGATCGATATACAGAATGCTGCCGATGTGAAATGTGCCGTAAGTTGCCGCATGCAAAACCTGGGAGATCAAAATTACCGCCGAACTGTGGGCCAAGAACAGTACAAGCCACCTGAGAGCAGCTGTCATAAATGAAAAGATCAAAACGGACTCTATGGAAAAACGATTAAATATTCGATCCGATCGGATCATCACCAGAATCTCGGCAGTTGATGCCAATGCCCATGCCAACCCGATAAAAGTGTTTCCGTATCCTAAATTTTCCAGATGTATTGAAAAAAAGCCGTAATAGGCGCTATGACTGACGAGCATTAAAAAAGCACAAAATAGAAACACCAGAACCCTCTTTTGCAACAGACTTTTGGCTCTGCCTGGCAACCGCTTTTGTTTTATGATTTGAATGCCGGGAATGCGGGTAGAAATTACAGATAGGATTACCGATCCGGCTAAAATAAGAACGATAATAATTTCCACCGAATACAAATCGATGATCTTGCCCATTGCCAGTACGGCGGTGATGAAACTGATCGATCCCCAAGCGCGAATTCGGCCGTAACTTTCTTTCTGCCTTCCCAGCAGGTCCATGGTAAAGGCTTCCAGAAAGGATATGATTGGCGAGTAAAACGTGCCGTAAAATATGGTGATGGCCAGCATCGGCCAAAAATTGGTGCTAAATAAATACAGCATCCAGATGATGGTGCTGCAGAAGTTGCATAAGATAAAGATGGGTCGGCGGGCATTCAGTCGATCTGCCAGAGTACCCCAGATTAGAGGAAAGACGACCAGGGCTGCCGAGCGCACAGCGGATAAAATTCCGATGTCCAGGCCGCTAAATCCTAAATGATAGCAATAGAGGTTAAAAAAGGGCAAAAAAATTCCCAGTATGCCGAAATACAAAAAGTACTGGGAACCGACTACGATCTTGAAGGACCGCTTGCTATTTCTGTTCATCCGCGTTAAATTCGATGCCGCTAATTTCAGGAAAGAAGGGCTTAAAGCAAGAATAAGAATACTTGCACACAGTATAAGACTTTGGCAGCCGGATTCGAATACGGAATTCGCTTCCTGAAATCCATTCGGCGAAGGCCGACTGTGGAAGCGCTCCAGAGACAGGCTTCGCCATGGTTGAAAAGGTCGGGCAAGGGAGCAATTAAGTAGAAAAAGGCCGAATCTAGCTTATGGGGCTGCCCGGCTCATTAGAACCCATCTCAAAAAAGCGTCTGAGTGCTCATGGCTGTGTTGCGGATCGGCTTCCCGCCATAGGCGGGACTCACATACTAACGTGTATGCTCCGCTTTTTCGCCGAACCGCGCCTTTTGGACACCCTAATTTTTTAAGATCAAGATGTGAAATCCCGCCAATTGGCGGGGGCCCTGAACCCTGATCCACTTTTTTGAGATGGGTTCTAGTCAGCAGCGGGTTTAATCAATTTTGACCGTTACCTGTTTCGGTTTTTCTTCCTCGGGTCTGGGTATTTCTATCGTTAGAATCCCGTCTTTAAAAGTTGCTTTGATCCGATTCGGTTTGATGGATTGCTGCAACGAGAAGGATCGGTGAAATTTACCAAAAGCTCTTTCCTTGCGATAGTAATGTTCATCTTTGATCTGAGGATCGAGTAACCGTTCTCCTTTTAGCATCAGGACATTGTCTTTAATTTCAACCGATACATCATCTTTGCTAATGCCGGGAAGCTCCACCTTTAACACAATGCCGTCGTCAGTCTCGAAAATATCGACCGGGGGTCTCCAATCAGATAGACTGACTTCATCATCCAGATCCCGTGAGCGGCCAAAGGACTCATTAAAGATTCGATTGATGCGGTCCTGCAATGTTGCAACGTCTCGAAACGGATCCCATCTTACGATAGCCATAGTCAAGCCTCCTTGTGGTAGCCATTGATATTCAGCGAAACCTAATCATGTCTCTATTCTTGTCAAGCTTTACAAAGTAAATTATCAGTGTTATTTTGACTTTAAATTTACCGAAAAAAAGCAAAATTTACAGATAAAAATTAGGAGCCGGAGATGGGGTTTATCAAAATTAGAATTGCTGAAGATTTCGGTCATCTGGGTTCTAATCTTGAAAGAACGATTGAAGATATGTTTCGATCGATGAGTCCGGGGTTTTCCTTTGGCGAACGCAGCTGGAGACCGCCGATGGACATGAACGAGACACCGGATGAAATCGTTATCCTTGCGGAGGTTGCAGGGGTGGAAAAAGATGATCTGGAAGTCGAAGTCAGCAGCAAGGCCGTCAAAATTCAGGGAAGCCGGGTTGCCAGGCATTGTTCCAGTGATACCACATACAGGCTCGCCGAAATTCAATACGGCCACTTCGAAAGAATACTATATCTGCCTGCACCCATTGATCCTGAAGTCGTATCTGCCGCTTACACAAACGGTCTGCTTGAGATTCGACTTGCAAAAAGACCCCTTGAAGAATCTCATAAGATTCCGATATCATTAGGATGAATTATTTTCGAAAACCAGGCGCACATTTCTGGAGGTCATAATGGCTGATCAAAGTGATAAAAGACCAGCGGTGGAAACTGATGCACAAAAAATTCCCGAACTGCTTGCCATCCTGCCATTGTATGATGCAGCCCTGTTTCCCAAGATGGTATTGCCCCTTGTGGTGATGCAGGGTGAGTCGGTTCGGCTGGTGGATGAAGCCATGGCCAAAAACCGGATTATCGGGCTGGTCGTATCTAAAAAGCCGGAAGAGGGAAATCGGCCTGAACGTGAAGACCTGGCCAAGATCGGAACCAGTGCACTCATTTTGAAAATGGCCAAAACACAAGATAATCGAACCCAGCTGCTGGTCCAGGGCCTGCACCGCTTCAGAATAAAGTCATGGGAAAACACCAGGCCTTATCTGCGCGCTCGTGTCGAGCTGATGAAAGAAGTTGAAGTAAAAGACGATGAAACCGAAGCGCTCATATCCAACCTTGTCGGGCAATTTATTCGAATCGTGGAGCTTTCTCCGGCCTTGCCACCGGAAATTGGTCAGATGGCAAAATCAATTCAAGAGGCCGGGACCCTGGCCGACATGGTGGCCTCTACAATTAATTCCAGCCCGGAAGAAAAGCAAAAAGTTCTGGAAACCCAGAATGTGAAACAACGGCTTAAAGAAGTGACTCGACTGGTGAATCATCAGCTCAGTATCCTTGAACTGGGAAATAAAATTCAAAGCCAGGTCAAGGGCGATATGGACAAGAGTCAAAAGGAGTACTACTTAAGGCAACAGCTCAAGGCGATCAAAGAGGAGCTGGGTGAAAAAGATGAAACCCAGGTCGAAATCGAAGAATACCGGACTAAAATCCAAGAGAAAAATCTTCCTGAAGAAGCCCTGAAAGAGGCCGAACGTGAACTGGATCGGCTTTCACGAATGCACCCGTCTTCTGCCGAATACACGGTTGCCTCAACCTATCTGGACTGGATCACTGCTTTGCCTTGGCACGAAAGCACCCAGGACACGGTGGACATCAAAAAAGCAAAAAAGATTCTTGATGATGATCACTATGGGCTGCAGAAACCCAAACAGCGGATCCTCGAATATCTGGCGGTTCGCAAGTTGAAGCCTGAATCGAAAGGGCCCATTTTGTGTTTTGTGGGTCCACCGGGCACCGGTAAAACATCGCTGGGGCAGTCCATTGCGCGCGCCCTGGGCCGTAAGTTTCATCGCATCTCTTTAGGAGGTGTCAGAGACGAGGCCGAAATCCGGGGCCATCGGCGTACCTATGTCGGAGCGCTTCCCGGTCGCATCATCCAGGGCCTGCGCCGGGCGGAATCCAAGAACCCGGTATTTATGCTGGATGAAATTGACAAGGTGGGCAGTGATTTCCGGGGGGATCCGTCTGCGGCCCTCTTGGAGGTGCTGGACCCCGAACAAAATTTTTCTTTTACCGATCATTATCTGGATGTGCCGTTTGATCTTTCCAAAGTCATGTTCATCACCACCGCCAATATTTTGGATACCATACCGCCGGCCTTGCGGGACCGGATGGAAGTTTTGATGCTGCATGGATACACGCAGGATGAAAAGCTCAGTATTGCCAAGCGCTACCTCATCCCTCGCCAGCGGGATGAACATGGCCTGCAGGCCAAGCAGATAAAATTTAGCGACAGTGCCATTAAACAGATTATCACGGATTACACCCGCGAAGCCGGTCTGCGCAATCTCGAACGGGAAATCGCCAATGTTTGCCGCGGGGTGGCCAGCAAGATTGCCTCGGGCAAGGCAAAATCCGTAACCATTAACGCAAAGGATATCCATGGATACCTGGGTTCGGTGCGCTTTACGTCTGAAACCAAAGCCCGGATAACCACCCCCGGCGTGGCCACCGGTCTTGCCTGGACGCCGACCGGCGGAGAACTTTTATTTATTGAAGCCACCGCCATGAAAGGGAAAAAAGGGCTCACGCTGACCGGGCAGCTGGGTGATGTTATGAAGGAATCGGCCACAGCGGCCTTGAGTTTTATTCGCTCAAACGCAAAGAAATTAGATATTGATGAAGACTTTTTTGAAACACATGATTTGCACATTCATGTACCGGCCGGCGCAATACCCAAAGACGGCCCTTCGGCTGGCGTCACTATGCTGACCGCTTTGACTTCATTGCTGACAAACAAAATCATTCATAAAGACCTGGCGATGACCGGAGAGATTACATTAAGGGGTCAGGTATTGCCCGTTGGCGGCATCAAAGAAAAGGTGCTGGCTGCCCACCGGGCCGGCATCAAGGAACTTATTCTGCCAGCATGGAACAAAAAAGATCTGGAAGACGTACCCGCAAAAGTGAAAAAAGAGATTCGTTTTCATTTTGTCGATCAGATGAAAAATGTTCTCGAAATTGCGCTTGATCGAAAAAAACCGTCTGCGCGAAAAAGGCGGCAAAAAAAGAGCTGATGATATTTTAATTTCAGCATTCCCATTGGAGCGGAGCCCCTTACTGACTCTTATGAACGGCATTTCATATGCGCGCAGCATTCGCGCCGGTTACCGGTTTACAGTGATAATGACGCTATTGGTTGTTTTGGGTTGTGCAGGCCGCACACCGACTTCTCAACCCCCGCCCCCCAGCCAACCCGGTTATCCAAAACCATACAAGGTGCTTGGCAAGTGGTATCAGCCGCTGCCGCATTCCGAGGGTTTTCGTCAGAGAGGAATCGCTTCTTGGTATGGGCGTGAATTTCACTGGAAAAAAACATCAAACGGTGAAATTTATAATATGCATGCCATGACCGCTGCGCATAAAACCCTACCGTTGGGCACTTATGTGCGCGTGAATAATCTGGAAAACAATCGTAGCGCAGTGGTCAGAATCAATGATCGCGGTCCTTTTGTGCGTGGCAGAATAATAGATTTATCTTATGCTGCGGCCAATGCTATCGGGATTGTGGATTCAGGCACTGCCTGGGTCGAAGTGGTTGCTCTGGGTAAACCGGCATCTACCGCAGGTAAAGCACCGGCTTACACGCCTGAGGATTATTCTCACGGTAATTTCACCTTCCAAGTCGGCGCCTTTGTTAATCGCGAAAATGCCGAAAGGCAAAAGCGTCAACTGGAGCAAAGATACAAAAATGCGCACATAACGGTTTACGATAGAGGCGATCAAATCTTTTACCGGGTGCGGGTCGGCAGATTTACAACCCTGGAGGAGGCCGCTCAGCAGGAGCAAATTCTGTTACAGGACGGATACCCGGATGCCATTCTGGTGGCTGAATAATTCAACACTTATATTCTAAGGCTCGCTGAAGCGGCCTCGCGGGCTTTAATGTAATGTGCCGGTCCCGTTTTTAAAAGAGGCGATTGGTCTTGTCCAGATTGCCGAATGAATTTACGCGTCGGTGTCAGGCGGGGTCGGCATCGGAATTTTAAGAAATTCGACGCCTTCTTTTTTGAGCATTTTTTCTTCTTCCTTGGTACTGATTCCTCGGATGTTGCGCGGCTGCTCAACGCCGTAATGGATTTTCAACGCTTCTTTGGCAAAATCACATCCCACATCATCAAAATTCTTTTCAACAAAATCAACAATTTCTTTGCAAAAGTGGACGGTATCCTGGACACTTCGGTGTCATTGCAGACCGGGCATGCAATTAGTCCCTTCTTTTTCTGAGCGAGATACGCTTGATTGTCTTCAAACCAGCCTTCAAATGCATGACCGTTGACACATTGTAAATCGTAAGCAATCATATCAGAATATCACCACTTTTTTGCGGCGGCAAAAAATGATCAATAATATTAGGTTAATGGAATGTATCCAACTAAAAAATAACACATCTGTCAATATTTTTAAAGGTGGTATTATCAGAATTTACTAATTTTACAGAATGTTGTAAAATCAAATTTTAGGCGGATTTCAGCCTTTATGAAAATGATCAACTAAATCCTTGACCGCTCATGGCCATGCTTAGGGGAGCGCTCAGGGGGCGATGATAAAATATCATTCGGGAGAAGGCAAGCTATGCATTTTTTAGCCAAATGTTTTCGATTGTGTGGGCTCTTGCTGTTGTTATCTTTATTTGCGGCCGCTGCCAACGCGGAAACCATGTATGTTGCTGACATGTTGAAATTAACATTGAGAACCGGACCGAGCATTGAAAACAAAATACTGGCAGTGATTGAATCCGGGCAGCAATTGGAGCTTTTAAAGGCCGGTGAGGAATGGTCCCAGGTGCAGCTGCCCAACGGTCAGGAAGGTTGGGTTTTAAGCAGATATCTGACCCCTGATGAACCGAGCAATGTCAAACTTGAACGCTTGCAGGCGCAGCATAAGAATCTGATAGCGCAGGCCGCCGAGCTGCTGGAAGAAAATAAAATGCTGAAATCGGAAAATGAGAAACTGCGCGCTGAGTTTGAAGCGAATCAAAAAGAAATGGTTCAAGCACGCAATGATTACGAGACGTTGAAGGCCGAATCCGCTGAGTTTTTAACCCTTAAATCAAAGTATACAGCTGCCGTTTCACAGCTAACCGAACAAACCGACAAAGCAAAAAAGCTTGAAGAACAGCTGGCGCAGCTGGAAATGAACACTTATATTAAATGGTTTCTTGCCGGCTCAGGGGTACTTATTGTCGGTTTTATAATTGGATTTAGCACCAAGCGTCAGCGCCGCCGCCCGCCATTACTGGGATAAACCGGATTTTCATCTTTGCTATGATAACCTGTTTTTGATCAAATTCGGTCCTGCTTGACAACTCCGAATCAAACTGGCTTCTTAATTGACATGCCGGTTGAATATAATTATTTTAAAATGTAAAAGCTTTGTGTTTGGAGGCGTAAATTAGGTTCCCATATGCTATTTAGCCAAGTCGTGGTTTTAATGGCCTTGCTTTTGCTTTCCGGGTTTTTCTCTTCTGCAGAGACCGCACTGTTTTCCATCAGTAAAGCCAAAGCCATTCATCTCGCCAAACAAAAAGGGGCGACCAATAAACTCATCAAGAAATTGAAAGATGACCCACACCGGCTGCTCACAACCATTTTAATCGGCAACAATATCGTCAATGTCGGCGCCGCTGCCCTGGCCACTGCCATCACAATCAAATTGATTCCGGGTTATGCGGTAGGCATCGCCACCGGCATCATGACCCTCCTTATATTGATTTTTGGCGAGATCTTTCCCAAGTCAATTGCTACCCGCAACAACATCCTTATTGCCAGGCTCGTCATTTTTCCGGTCTACTGGTTTTCAATACTTTTTACACCGATTATTATTTTTTTGAATTTTATCCCCAAAATAACCGGAAAGATTCACCGAAAACCGCAGGTCACCGAGGCGGAATTGTTGACCTTTATCGAGGTGGTTGAAGAAGAAGGCGAAATCGATGAGGAAGAAAGGAAACTTATTCATAATATTTTCGAATTTGATGACACCAATTCTTCGGAAATCATGACACCTCGAGCTGATATGTTCGTCATCGACATCAACAAAGAATTAAAGCTGGAAGAAATCGTCAAGTCTGGTTTTACCCGAATTCCGGTCATTCAGGGCGATACCGATCATGTGGTGGGCATTTTAAACATCAAGGATCTTTTCGCGCACCAGGCGGCCTCGAATGAAAAAATGGATATTGGCGAACTCATGCGCAAGCCTTATTTTGTGCCGGAAAACAAGAAGCTGGACAAGCTGCTTCAACAATTTAAAAGGCGAAAACAACACATGGCCATTGTCGTCGACGAACACGGAGGCGTATCCGGTTTGATCACGCTCGAAGACGCGCTTGAAGAAATTGTGGGCGAGATCGTCGATGAAACTGATAAATTCGAACCGAATATTGTCAAAATTAGCGCCAATAAATGGAGCGTTCTGGGTAAATCGGAAATAGATGAGGTCAACGATAAGATACCGATGAATATTCCCGATTCTAAAGAATATGATACATTTTCCGGATACGTGCTGGAGAAAATCGGCAGGATTCCCGAGGAAAAGGAAAAAATCACGTTAGGCAACTTTATTGTTACCGTGAACGAGATGGACGGCAACCGTATTCGGGAATATATCGTCTCTCAAGAGGATATCGAAACACCGGCAGAAGTATCGACAAATTAGACAACGATGCTTACATAACCGCATTCATTCGTTTTAAATCTTCCCTTTTACCGATAACGACGATTACATCGCCGGCTTCCAGTTTTTGGGACGGCAGGGGGTTAAAAATCATGTCGCCGGACATTTTTTTAATGGCGACGATGATGACGCCATAGTCTCGCCTGAGATGGCTGTCGATGAGGTTTTTGCCGATCAGATTGGAGTTTTCTCCGACTTTGGCTTCTTCCATCATTAGGCCCAAATGACTGCCCATCATGGCAATATCAATGAAGTCGACAACAGTTGGTCTTTTGAGCATTTGTGCCATCCGCCGGCCTCCGATAAGGTATGGTGAGACGACCCGCGTGGCGCCGGCTCTAATCAGCTTATTTTCGTTTTTTTCTTCAGAGGCTCTGGCCAGCACAAAAATATCCGGCCGCAGGCTTTTGGCCGTCATGGTGATAAACACATTGTTTGCGTCTGAATTGACGACGGTGACAATTCCTCTAGCCTTCATGATTCCTGTCTGCATCAGGGCTTCTTCGGAGGTTGCATCGGTGATGAGATAGAGATATTTTTTAGCCTCGATTTCTTCAACAGCTGCAGGATCTTGTTCAATTACTACAAAATCGATATTATCCTCTTTAAGCTCGCTGCATATAATGCGGCCGATGCGTCCAAATCCGCAGATAATAAAATGATTTTTTAGCGCGGAAACACGTCGTTGCACTTTTCTCCTCCCGAATATTTTGGTCAGTTCTCCTTCTACTAAAGCTCTAACCAGAATGCCAATTGTATAGGCGCCGACACTGATTCCAAATATGATAATAATAACCGTAATAGTCCGGCCGCCGGGTGTCAGGGGTGAAATTTCAGAAAAACCAACGGTGGAAATGGTGATAATTGTCATATAAAAGGCTTCAAAAAGAGGCATGCCTTCAATGAAATAATATGAACAGCTACCGAATGCGATTATTCCAACCAGCATCATCAATGAATAGCGCAGTTTTTTCGAATCCATTCTTTTAATATACTCGAATTTTCAAGGGCTATCAATTTAGAGCTGAAAAAATCTTCATTTGCGGGCTCAAAATATGCGGCAGAGCCATTTGGCTCTGCCGCTACAAGTAATAATTTATCAGGCTGCTCCTTTGAGGCATCTTATCTAATTAGTGTGCATGCGAAAATGATATTGTTTCAAAGGATAGCACCAGTCAGTTTCCGGATGGAAACTAATTAAGGACATCCTTAAATGCCTTACTAGCGACAAATTTTGGTGCCTTTGAGGCCTTAATCTTTATCTCTTCACCGGTTTTCGGATTGCGTCCTTTGCGGGCTTTTCTTTTCGACACCTTAAAGGTGCCGAATCCCACAATGGTGACGGGATCACTTTTTTTCAAAGCTTTGGTGATCGATGAAAAAACACAGTCAATTGCTGCTTGAGCTTCTTTTTTGGTGCTGACAACCCGTGCGACTTCATTGATAAGATCTCCCTTGTTCATCTGATTCTCCTTTCACTAATTTTGATTTTTGAATCGGCCTTAAGAACCGATTTTACAAATTGGGCAAAATTTTCGGGGCGTGCCTCTGCCAATCCAGTGAAAATTCATGGTATGTCTTTGACCGCATTTCGGGCAGATGCATTCTACTTTTGTTTTCGAAGGATCTGGAAGCTCTTCCAGTTCTTCGTCGGTACTTTTGGTCAGTATATCATCTTTCATCTTTTTCTTAAGCTCCCGTGATTTTTTCTAAAGCTTCTTGTTTGGTTTTACATTCTATGCATCGCCTTGCAATTGGCCTTGCCTTGAGACGTTTGACGGCAATCTCTTTGCCGCAGTCTTCACATATGCCATATTCTCCGTTATCTATATCTTCAAGAGATTTTCTGATTTTATTAATCAGCATGCTTTCTCGGTCCCGAATGCGAAGATTAGTGCTCCGGTCGGATTCTATCGAGGCCCAATCCAAATAATCGGCGGAATTGTTCTCTACGTTTAAAAGGCCCTCGACCGTATGATCCGCATGATACAGAAGCTCCTCAAGCCACTTGGTTAGAAGCTCTTTAAAATAAGCTAGATCCTTTTCTTCCATTTCCCCAAATCCTGTCTGTTTGTGGTCATGCCTCAAAAAAGATGATATCAGTTTAGCATAGAAAGCAAGTAATTGACACGCACATTTTTACATAAATAACTCGTTTGAGCGGCACTCAAATCAGCTACTCATATGCTTCTTTTTAAAGGAGTGCAAATTTTGTTCTGGGTCTGCCAGCTTTGCTTTATTTTTCCTGCATTGAGGGCATCGTTTAGGTGGGTTAAACCCTTTGTGATTATAATGTTCCTGTTCCACCGCTGAAAATCTGAATTCTGTGTTACACTGAACGCAAGTAATAAGTTGATCGCGCATCGCCGCAAATTCCCATATCATTTAAAATTTTTGAGATATTTTTAAGAGTCGGATTGGGTTTGATTTTTTTCGGCAATCTCAGTGGTTCATTGCCAGGGGTGGTCTTAGCGGTTCAAAGCGCTTTATGCGCTTCACCGCCCTTTTCAGGGTGCTCTTCGATTATTTTGTATCTCTTGACATCGATCGTAAGGCCTCCGCTCAGCTGTTCTTTGGGTTTGCCTTCAATTTCGACCTTTTTATAGGTATGATTCAATAGTTCTCTTCCGGCGCCACTGAAATTGATCTGGTATTCTTTTTTGTTATCTGTATGGATTGAGATTCGAGCAGCCTTGCCCTGTTCGTTCCATTTCGCCGGAAGGATGATTCCGGTAATGGAAGCATTCCCCGATTTAGTTGGTTTTTTAATCATGAAAGCCTGCCTATATTGATTTTTGTAAAAAGTTATAATCTAGCAACAGCCATGCCAATTTTATAATATACTGAAATAAAGGTAGATATTGTTTTTTTAAAATTGAAATAGGGAACCGAGGTTGCCGAAAACAACCTTTGATTCGCCTGTATGGGCTCAGCGAATCCAGTTTTTGTTTAGTTAACCATTAACGCCGAAGAAATTGGTTAATATAATGTTTAGCCATCGCCGAAGCACTGCGTAGGAATAATGACGGGAGGCGATCTCATAATTGGTCGTTACCATTTTTTGACATCGCTGCGGAGATTCCAGAACTTCTTTTACTTTTTGCATGGTTTGGTGATTCAGATAGCCGTCCATCTCAATTAAATCAAACCCTTTGGGTTCGATGTCGCGCACAAATGTAGCGTAGCGATTAATCAAAAGGGGCTTTTTGAAATACACCGCTTCCAGAAAGGCATTGCCGAAACCTTCATAAAGGCTGGGGTAGGTAATAAAATCGGCATGCGGATAAATATCCCACAGAGAATATCTTTCGTGGTGGTTGATATCCGGATTCATCGGATCGGACATGTGGATGTTTATGAGTCGCAGGTCAACCCCTCGTTGCATAGCGTCTTCTTTGAGCCACCAGTTCTATTGCATGCTCGATGCCTTTGCGTTGAACAATTCGTGTCGGTTGCAAAATCATGACATCATCGGTTTGCAATCCGATTGACTGCCAAAATGCTTCGGTGTGCTTCTCATCGACTGCTGGAGGATTTTCAAAGTCCTGCACGTTGGGAATAATAACCGCTGAAATTCCAGTGCGCAGTGCCAGTTCTTCCTGGGCTGCCGAATTGATCACCACATGCTGAATATTGGTTAAATTCGGCGGAAAAGCCATTCGCAGGTAATCCCCCACGGCGTTTACCGCGAAACGGGTTCGTTCCCAGTAAAAATCATGATGATGGGCAATGGTGGGCATCTGGGTCTCGGCGATGATTTCCGTCAGTGCAATACCTAAAGGGATGTGCATGGGAATGGTCAATATGTTTTCAGCCACCAAAAGATCGATATTAAACGTTTGGATGAATTCTTTGAGCTGTTTTTTTAAATAGGTTTTTAGATCATAAATGGCATCGGTAACGGTCGAATCGCGTCTTCCTTTCCCTATTACTTGCTTATTGATCCATTGATTTTTTTCATGCTGAAAAAAAGCCTCAGGAACCAGAAAGCTGTGTTCCGGTTTGCGGTCCGACATGCCCGCAAACCAGAAAAATTGATGGCCGCATTGCTGAAAAACAGCGGCCCATTTGCTGGCTTCCAGGGTAACGCCATCGGTTCCGGAAAAGCGAGTTGAAACAAATCCGATATTCTTTTTCATCTCAATACTGTGCCTTGATCAACGTTAACCAAAGATCAGCGCCGAAAGAGTACCTAATTTCAGATACACAGGTGCTCCGGGTACTGGATAATCATATCTTAATAAAATTAGGCGAATTATTTTTTTGTCAATCATAAATTCATCGCCCCCGTTCTGGAAATGGTCGATATCCCTCCTTTACCTTTCGCCATAAATCGGTCTATAATTAGATAATGGTACCGATTTTTATTAAGGATCTGTGCGGGTCTCAAAACGGTTAAGATAATCATGATGTCAAGGAGCTTTCTCCGCAAAACCATAATTATTGCAATATTTGCGTTGGCCACCATTAACACCGCCAGCGCTGCTTCCCCCGATGCAAAAGATTATTCGCGCCTGATTGAATTCATTAATCTAAAGGACCGATTACTGCCCCTGTATGCGTTTAACAATTTTAATGATGAATTCGATAAAGAAAGCCACCGCGCCTCAGTTCAGTATTTCAACACGCATCCGGGGGTGTTGCAGAAAATTAAAGAAAAACTGGGCAGAGACAAGCTGCGCTGGAAATTGAGCAGTCTGAAACATCGACTGCTGTTCGTTCCTGAAAATCGAAAAGAATATGTCACGTTATATGAAAATTACTGTCACACCATGATCAACGATGTTTTGCAGAAGACCCATCTCGACAATCCGTATGAACAAATACATACCCTGGCCGTTGACCAACCCCAGATTCATAATGGTCATCAGGGTATTACTGCTTACATTGTTCACAATCTGGCGAAAGAATATGTCGGTACCTATATTTTTTCCAATCAGGCGGATAAAAAAGTAAAAGTTGAACTCGAAGGTAAATTATATGTCGGGGAGGTTGGCGCTTACTCGACCGCTTTGAGCATAAATCAGAACGGATCGGTCAACTTTATCAAATCCAAATACACCATCTGGCAAAACAGCGCGCAAAATCCGTATACCGCCCTGATGGTGCCTGCGGAAGAAACCTTACACATCATATTACGAAAATACACTGAAGCAACGATTAAGCAAACTTTGGCCATTAGGGATATTCGCAGTCAACAAGCGGCCCAAATGGTTGCAAACGACTGGATTGCCGTAGAAGAAGCACTCGTGGGAGGTGTTGTACGCGTATTATTACCCCGGTTATTAAAAACCCACTTGGATGATTTGCCCTTGAGCTGGATCGAAAAGGATTTGGAGGTTAAGGCAGGGTTAAAACAATACCGGTATCTGAAAAAAGGGATTTCGGTTGTGAAGCAAATCGGTTATCAAGAGGCGATCAAGCTGTACGCAAAAGATCCCACAGCTTTTAGCGATCTTTTGCTGTGAAAAGCTTACCACGGGGTTTGTCCGGCCAGCTCAATTTTCCCCTGCTCACTTCGGCTGCCAGTTTGAATCCTATCATTTTATAGATCAGCTTGGCGACTGCAAACGCAGAATTGCGGTCATACGGATCTCCACTTAGCTCCACGACATCAATGCCGATTACGTTTTTTCGCATAAATATATGATGCAATAAGTCCAGGGCTTCATCCCACAAAAGCCCCCCCGGTTCAGGCGTGCCTGTGCTGCGAATGACGCTCCAGTCGAAAACATCCACATCCACCGTCAGGTAAACCGGTTCGGCAAGTGCATCAAGGGCGGTTTTGACGTCAAACTCCCCGCTGCGAAAGGCCGACATAGTGCAAACCGCCAGCTTTTCCCTTTCAATTCTGCGGGCTTCTTCCACGGACATGCTGCGGATGCCAATTTGCAGAGTGTTTTCGTTAAGTTCCCGTATGCGGGACATCACACAAGCGTGACTGTAAAGGGTGTCCTCATAAGTATCTCTGAGGTCTGCATGCGCATCTAGCTGAATGACCGACATCTGGTTGTATTTTTCGCTCAAGGCCCTGGCATAGCCGCTGCTGAGCGAATGATCGCCGCCCAGCATCACCACAAATTTGTCATCGCCAATCATCGTTTTGATCGCTGCATACACGGATGCATGGGTGCGTTTTGCATCCGCAAATATTTCAGGTGGCACAACAGTGCTGATGCCCATCCGATAGGGCTCGGCATCCAGAATTTCATCAAAGAGTTCTAAATGTTTTGAAGCGTCAATGACTGCATCTGGGGCCCGGGCAGTACCGGCTCCATAGCTGATGCCGCCTTCGTATGGTACGGGCAAGATTGCGACTGCAGCAGTAGGATATTCAGTAAATTTAGAGCCGGGATTTAGAAACTGTTTAGCGCTCAATTGCATTTGCGGCTTCCAGCTTTGCGATATAGGCAGGCATGTGGGATACGATGTGTTTGGGTGGTCTGGGTTCACAGTTATCCAGAACATAGCCTGCCAGCAGGGGGAAGATAACACTGTATTCGCCCCATATCTGGACCAGGTTTTGTTCATCGGCCGAACGGTATTTCCCCCAAGTGACCGATTCACTGAACGTACAGCCGGACAGACTTCCCTCCTTTTCCACTGCGGTGCCGATCTGGAGTCCGCGCTCGGCGCCGTCATGATGGATTTTGAGGATCTGGCTGATCGTCGGACCGGTTTGCTGAATAAAATTTTTAGGCCCGCCGCCGCCGAGTTCGATAAAGCTGGTCTGTGCAGAAGCGAAAACGATGGCGGCCGAATCAAATATATCCTTTTGGGGTGAAAGCGCTACCGGATAGCCTGTGCGGTCGGTGATGAGCAGATTCAAGGCGATCGAATGATTGGCCAACGAATCCCAGAAAATGGGGATTTTTTGCTGGGCCGCACAGGCAACAAAACTGCGTTGAGGAGATGGGCTGTTTTGCTGAACCCAGTTTCCCAAGGCAAAATTGAATTCCCAGCTCGCCATACTGTGGGCGGATAAATTTGCAGCGTGGCATTCGCGGACAAATTGCTGAATGATCTGGTCCTGGGCTTCAAGCGTCTCCT
The DNA here is from genome assembly GCA_037388985.1 of Desulfobacterales bacterium. Taxonomy (GTDB): domain Bacteria; phylum Desulfobacterota; class Desulfobacteria; order Desulfobacterales; family JAHEIW01; genus JAHEIW01. Next base: position 26,612 of record JARRJQ010000048.1, read on the forward strand.
TATCCCGAACACCGACATCATAGATGCGCGTATCGCCGCGTTGTCTTAAAACATTGTCGTCATTGACCGGAGAAATCGCTTTAACCGGCAGATTGAATGCAAAATGCAGGTCATGATAGACCTGGGCACCGGTTGCACAGATCACATCGACAAAGCCCGCCTTCAGCAGCGAAATCACCATCCCCCCCATGCCACCGGCAATTCCGGCGCCGGCCACACCCAGCCAGGTAACATCTCCGTGGTTGATCATGCTTTCATACAACTTGGCTCCTTTGTAAACATTACGGGCCTCAAAGGAAGTTTGTCCCATGATGTTCACCAGGTCGCCGATGGACATTCCTTTTGAAAGGCGAGGCGGAATAATATCAGGTGCATCATTGAACATTGAACGTGGCGTTTTCATTTGAAAGAATTTGAACTCGCTTTTGTTTTAATTTTTTTAGTTTCAATCCAGCGGCAGAAACCAGGCGGTTGGGCTCATTGGTGTCGGCACGGGCCAAAACGACGAATGTAATTTGGCCGGGCTTCAATTTGGGCATACCGTTTTCCTTGGTGATTATTTTACAATCCGGCGGAAAAATGCTGGAAACATATACCAAGTTGCACATCTCGATTCCGGCGCTGCGAATTGCCAGTTCAAAACTCTGCAACTGATTGCGGTGATAACTCAGGCCCTTGGTAAAAAACATGCGCTTTGGTGTTAAATTGTCCAATCCCGCAGATCTCCTTCGGTGAAATAGTGTCTGTCGAATAAAGAAATCGAAG
>JARRJQ010000049.1:0-10170 GCA_037388985.1 Desulfobacterales bacterium
ACCCGTACAAAGCGGCCGTGATACTTTGAAACAAAATGCGTGATACCCAAGAAGCGAACTCCGTTTGAGGGATGGTCATGAACCCAGCGAAAACAGCCCCGTTTTTCAGACAGAAAGACGGGGTTCTTTGTTTATGAGGTGCTGATGATGTTGCTTTCCCTGGAAACCGTTTTTAAACTTCTGGGAACCCAGAATATACCGGGATCCAAAAAGGAACTCAAACTCCTGTGCATCCGCATTTCAGAACTGGTCGAAAAAAACGGTGAGGATTGGATCCGAAAAAATCGGCAGCAGCTTATCGATGAATGGTACTATATTGTGCGCGAGGGAATCATCCATTAAATTAAGGGGGTGCCAGATGTTTAAAGTTATTCTGTTGATCGTCTTGTTTTGTGCAGCCATGGAAACCGGAGTGTGGGCCGAGAGAAACTACAAAACCGATATCGTAAAAACCTCCAAAGGGGATCTGGAAATTTTCTTCATCGGACACGGCTCGCTGATGTTTACTTTTGGCGGCAAAGTGATCCACGTAGATCCTTTTTCGCGTGTGGCGGATTATTCGAAACTTCCACAAGCCGACCTGATTTTTTTAACCCATGAACACAGCGACCATCTCGATTTAAAAGCGCTGGAAATTTTGCGGACCGACAAAACAAAAATTATATTAACCGAAAACTGCGCCCGGCAGGTAAAAGGCGGAATTATCATGCATAACGGTGATGTTAAAACGGTTGACGGATTAAAAGTAGAAGCGGTGCCTGCTTACAACCTTGTTCATATGCGCAGCGAGGGGGTTGCTTTTCATCCCAAAGGCAACGGAAACGGGTATGTAATCACCTTCGGTGATAAGAGACTCTACCTGGCCGGTGACACCGAAAATATCCCCGAGATGAAAAATCTAAAAAATATTGACTACGCGTTTTTGCCGATGAACCTGCCCTATACGATGACGCCTGAAATGGTGGCCGATGCCGCCAAGGCGTTTAAACCCAAAGTCCTCTATCCGTATCATTACGGTGAGACCGATCCCTCAAAGCTGGTAGAGTTGATGAAAGATACCCCGGAAATCGAAATTCGCATCCGCAAGATGCAGTAGTAACGAGGGTTTGGCAACAATCCTTGATTTTTACCGAAAAATTGATACCTTTAATCGTACCCACCAGACTGCGGTATTCAGGTAGGCATGTGAAAATATTTGAGAGGAAACGGAGATGAGCAAACTGTTCGAACCCGGTGAAATTAACGGAATGAAACTGGAAAACCGATTTGTGCGCTCGGCAACCTGGGAAGGAATGGCCGCCGAAGACGGATCCTGCACGCCCAAACTCAGCAACCTGATGGCGGATCTCGCCAGAGGCGGTGTGGGCCTGATTATCACCAGCCATACGTATGTGCAAAAAAACGGGCAGGCCGGAAATGGGCAACTCGGCATCCATAACGACGATATGATACCGGGGCTTCAAAAAATGACTGCTGCGGTCCACGGCCAGCACGGCAAAATCGTCTGCCAGCTCGCCCACGCCGGTTTTTTTGCCAACCCCAAATTGTCCGGGCAGACCCCGATGGCCCCATCCAATGTGCAAGGCATCGCCAAAAGCCCCCGCCAAGAGATGACCCAACAAGACATAGACAGCGTTATTGAAGCGTTTGCCGCAGCCGCCGGAAGGGCGAAAAGCGCCGGCTTTGACGGCGTTCAGATCCACGGGGCCCACGGCTATCTAATCAGCGAATTTATTTCCCCCATGTTCAATCATCGCACCGATCTATATGGCGGTTCAATTAAAAATCGCGCCAGATTGGCCTTAGAGGTACTCAAAGCCATCCGCGAGAAGGTCGGAGGAAATTTTCCCGTTCTCATTAAATTGAATTGCAAGGAATTTGCCGATGGGGGACTGCAGCCCGATGAATTCGTGCAGATCGGCAAAATGCTGGCAGATGCCGGAATCGATGCCATTGAAATCAGCGGGGGGTTGCCGATCAGCCCCAAGAACCGCCCCAGCCAGCTGGGGATCAACACCGAGGAAAAAGAGGCTTATTTTCAGCAAGAGGCCAAAGCGCTCAGAAAACAAACCCGCATCCCCATTATCCTGGTCGGCGGAAACCGATCCTTTCATGTGGCCGAGCAGCTTTTGAATGAGGGGGTGGCCGATTACATCTCCATGGCCCGGCCGTTGATCCGCGAGCCCCATTTGATCAATCGCTGGAAAGCCGGAGATCTGACTAAATCGGCGTGTGTTTCAGATAACATGTGCTTTCAGCCGGCCATCGAAGGCAAGGGTATCTACTGTGTAACTGAAAAAAGAGAAAAAGCACAATAACCGGCCAAAATCAGGCTCTTTCGATAATCGCGGCGATGCCCAGCCCGCCGCCTCCACAGATGCACTCAAGGCCGTAGCGCTCATTTCTTCTTTGCATCTCATGCAGCAGCGTCACCAGCAGGCGGGTTCCGGTGCAGGCAATCGGATGCCCCAGAGAAATTCCCGAACCATTCACATTGATTCTGCCATAATCCTTTGGCCCCACCCCCATCTGTTTTAAATCGGCCAGCACCTGGGCGGCAAAAGCCTCCTGGATCTCGATTAACGTCATCCGTTCGAGTTTTAAACCGGCCAGCTCAAGCGCATTGCTGACGACTTTCGGAACGGTAGCATAGGTCCTGCGGGGGTCATCACCGACCACCGCAAAGGATTTTAGCTTGCCCAAGATATGCAATCCCAGCTTTTTTGCCATTTGTTCGGAAGCGAGCACAACAGCCGCAGCACCATCATTCTCAGAGGAAGAATTTCCTGCGGTGCAGACCCCGCCAAGCACGGGCTTAAGCCTTGCCAGTTTCTCCATGCTGGTATCCTCCCGGGGGCCTTCATCCGTATCGAACAATACGGGTTCTCCTTTTGCCTGAGGAACGGAAATCGGAAGTATTTCTTCGGCAAATTTTCCCGATTTTTGCGCGGCACAGGCCTTCTGGTGGCTGCCCAACGCCCATTGGTCGCATTCTTCTCGTGTGATGCCTTCCTCCTCGGCGGCCGTTTCCGCCCAGGACATCATTGACGGTAAAATACCGTAGCGTTTTTCGGGCTGCGACATCACCCTGGCTCTCTGGATGCGGTCGTAAAACGGAATCCCCCAAAAGGAAAGATGACCGTGGCCCCGTGGCATCCCTTTTTTGCCGCCGATGCCCCATTTAATGTCTCCCGGAACATAAAATTCGGCATTGCTCATACTTTCGACACCGCCGGCAACAATGATATCCGCGTAGCCGGATTGGATTTTCATCGCCGCAAAGCAGGCCACGTCCAATCCCGTGCAACACCGCCGATCAAAGGTAATTCCAGGGACCGTTTCCGGCCAGCCGGCCATCAGCAGGCTCATGCGGGCAATATTGACATATTCGCCATTCTGGTAGGATTGTCCCAGGATGACTTCATCCACCTGCTCGGGAGTCAATCCGGCTCTTTTGATCACCTCGTTAAGCACCGGAGCAGCAAGATCAAAGGCCTGGATATCCTTCAACGCGCCCATGTACCGACCAACGGGTGTCCGCACTGCACTGACAATCACTGCTTCTTTCATTTTCAATTCCTCACCAAATTATGTCAACCCGTTTAATAAGAATTGATTAGAAGTGGTTTCAAAACCTCAGATCATTTTCGAGAGCCCCGCTTGCCAGCGGGATTTCACATCTATTTTTATCAAAATTATGGAGTTCAACAAGCGTCCCGCGGATTGAAAACGGAGCGTACACGTCAGTACGTGAGTATTTCAATCAGCGGGACAACGCAGCTATCGGACATTAGATGGGGTTCTGAAACCACTTCTATGTTATATTAACAGCTAATTCCGGGCAATTGAAAGAGAAAAAACTTTAAAGCGTCGGGAATAAATCTTGCCGATTGACGGTTGCTCCAAAAGTGCTTTTGACCTATCATTGATTTTCGGTTAAACTTAAATTTGATGAGTCAATAACCCTTTTACAGATCGGCGGCAGATAAAAAACGGATCTATTCTGAAATGTATGATTCAAATCGGCATAAATTATGGCACAATATGGTGTTTGGTGCACTGATCGGTCTGTTTATGATCCACCCGGTAATGCCCGCCGCTTCTGCTGAACAGGCTAAAGCGGAAAAAGATGCAAAGCGGGTGCTAGATCTGGAGGCTGCCAACGCACTCTGGCGGCTAAAGCGGGCATTGAAAGGTGAAGGGTTTTACAGCGGCCGGGTCAGACTCAATGTGTGGCGGGCTGCTGCGATCGATGCCGGAAAATTCGATCCGGCCAAATACGAAGAATTTAAAAAACAGCTTTATGAAAAATCGGTTAATGACTCGTTGAAGTGCTTCGAATATTTTATCGACCAAAACAGCTACTCCGATGCCAATATGTGCCTGCAGACCTGGAAGATGCATGCCAAAGAAATCGACCGGTTTGATGAATCCACCTACCAGGAGCTCGTCAAACGCCTCGACGATCTAAAATCAAAGAAACCCGAATAAAAAATATTTGACACGGACACCTGCCTTTTGTACGTAAGACTCTATCCGCGCTTCTTCGTTCGTTCATCAACCCGAAAATTCCGATATGCGAAACCCCGCTGCTGCCGGTGGCTAAAGTGCGCAAAACATTACGCTGTTCTGTTAGGGGGGATGTGCCAGACCGTCTTTTCAGGAGGGCTTCGCCATGCGAGAGAAAAAAACCTGCTTCACTATTGGTTTTCTGTTGATCTTCTTTTTTGCTGCACTGCTGTCATGCGCTACCGAGCAGGCGCCGTTGCAGGTTTTAAACAGCCTGCCGCAGAGCCAACTCGCTTATTACAATGATCCTTTTGACAGAATGCGGGAAGATCTCTGGGATAGGGCCGGCTATGTGTTTAGCGCTGCCCAGATGGCCAATATTAAAATAGCGGACATGGCCATCGAGAATGGCAGGTTGCGCATCGATACCAAAACCGGCGGATTCAGCAAGGGAGGTCTGGTATCCACGTTTACCCTCAGGGGAAATTTTGACGTTCAGGCGGATTTTCAGATTGATTTTGTTGCGGGCAAATTCGATATGGACCAGCTCTTGGGTTTTGCGGTTGTAGAGAGAACCCTATCCGGCAGGCCAATTCGATTATTTATGATCGGATTGCTAAAAAAGGCCAAGAACCAAAAAGGGGAAATCTTTTCCAGCTATCGTGAAAAGAGTAAATACCGTACCGGCTATTCACACCCCATCGACAATTTCAACGGCTCACTGCGATTTGTGCGCACGGGTAAGAAAATGAGCACCTTTTACCGAAAACAGGGGCAAAACCGCTGGATAAAAATGTGTACCCTGCCATGCGGTCAAAATGACGCTTCCATCGGATTTGGAGTACAAAATTTCATCATAGATCGCAATTCCATTACGGCAACCCGTTCGATTAGCGCCTGGATCGATAATTTTACCATCAACACAGCCCAGCAAATTATTGAAAGCGAAATTTAACCTATTTGAATGATAGGGACTATTTCAGGGGCTTTACGCTTTAACGCTTAACGAGTTGTGGCTATGGATTTTTGCGGCGTAAAAAGTTTGGCATCAAATTGAAAGGATGCAGCGGTTGAAGCCTAAAAATCATCACATTATTATTACTGTAATATTACTATTTTTCTTACTCGTGTTTCCCGGTTTATCATTGCTACACGCTTCAAGCGATTGTGACAGGGCGTTGTCCATTTTTTGGAAGGGCCGGTATTCAGCAAACGAAAGGCTCGCCTATCAAAATTATGAAATCGCAATCCAGCTATGCCCGGGTTTTATCCGACCCTATGAACTGATGGGAAATATCCACCGCAAGGAAGGTCGGACCGAAAAGGCTATCGAATTTTTCAGCAAAGCCGCCGAACTGGGCACTACCAATTACAAGCTTTACTATCTTTTAGCCAGTTTGCTGTTTGAAAAAGGCGATCTGGACGAAGCCGCCCGCAACATCAAAAAATCACTGAGCATCCGATCCGACTATCCTCAGGCGGTAAAATTAAACGGGGAAATTGAAAAAGCCCTCGACAAAGAAGGGCCCAAGATTATCCTCTATGAACCGTCCACCTCGCGCGGGATGAAAATTGCCCATCAGCAGGAGAACTTAACGGTTCGCGGTATTGCCATCGACAAAAGCGGGGTAGCCTGGGTTAAAATCAATCAGCAGGCGTCTGCTGTCGATGAACACGGAAACTTCCTTAAAGATATTGCCATCCAACTGGGAACCAATACCATCGTGGTTGAAGCTGCAGATGCGCTTGGCAATCATTCGCAGATTTCCGTTGTGGTGGAAGGCGAAAAATATGCTTTGCCGGATTTAACCCGCATCGAATCCGCTTCGCAGATGAAAGCGCTGTATTCAAGATCCCTGGCAGTGGTGATCGGCATCAATCAGTATGAAAAATGGCCGACTCTGGAGTTTGCAGCAGCCGACGCCCGGGCGGTCAAGGCGGCACTGGAAAGCAGCGGATTTGATGAGATCATCTTGATTCTAAACAGCGAGGCAACCCAGCGGCGCATTTTAACCGAGCTTTTCGATCGCCTACCCAAAAGGGTCGAGCATAACGATCGTGTTCTGTTTTACTTTGCAGGCCACGGCCAGACAGAAGATTTGCCCGGCGGGGGTAAAATGGGTTACATCATCCCGGCAGATGCCGACCCGCTCAACTACAACTCAAGCGCTGTTTCGATGGCACAGATCCGAAGCCTCTCCAGCCGTATTCGCGCCAAGCATCTGATTTATGTCATGGATTGCTGCTATTCGGGGCTGGGGTTCAACCGCTCAACCGGTGTCTGGCCGGGCGTCAGCGATTACCTGCACAAAGTCTCCTCGATGCGGGTGGTTCAGATCATCACCGGCGGCGGCCAGGGCGAACAGGTTCAGGAGCGCGAGGGCCACGGGTTGTTCACCGCTTATTTTTTAAAAGCCATCGCGGGCGAAGCCGATATCAACCAAGACAATGTGGTCACCGGCACCGAGCTGGGAGCCTATCTGCGGCCCACGGTTTCAAATGCCTCCCGGCAGGCCCAAACCCCGCTTTTCGGCAGACTGGAAGGGGAAGGCGAGTTTCTCTTCTTTGTTAAAAAAGAAAAATAAACATATCTTTAAAAGGCATCCAGAAACCGGGTTATTATTTCTCAGCTATCTTTTCCAGGACGGCATCCGTAAAATCCTTTGTGCCGGCTTTGCCGCCGAGATCCGGTGTCAGCGCCTTTCCCTCTGAGGTAACGGCCTCGATGGCGCCCATCAATGCTCTGGACGCATCGTTCTGATCAAAAAAATCCAGCATCATCACTACCGACCACAAGGTTGCAATGGGGTTGGCAATGCCTTTGCCGGCAATGTCCGGCGCCGAGCCGTGCACCGGCTCGAACATCGAGGGGTAGTTTTTTTCCGGATTGAGATTGGCCGAAGGCGCAATGCCGATGCCGCCGGCTACCGCCGGCCCCAGATCTGATAAAATATCGCCGAACAGGTTGCTGGCGACCACCACATCGAACCAGTCCGGATGCTGAACGAAATGGGCGCTTAAGATATCGATATGGTATTGATCGACGGTGACGTCCGGAAAGTCTTTGGCCATCGCTTTAAACCGTTCGTCCCAAAACGGCATGGTGTGAATGATGCCGTTTGATTTGGTAGCTGAAGTCAAATGCTTTTTCGCCCGGCTTTGCGCCAGCTGAAATGCAAAGCGCAGGATGCGATCCACCCCGCGACGCGTAAAAACCGACTCCTGGACGACGGTTTCCTGCTCGGTCCCCTGATAGAGCCGCCCGCCTATTTGCGAATACTCCCCTTCGTTGTTTTCCCTGACGATATAAAAATCAATGTCCTGCGGTTTACGGTCGGCCAGCGGTGAGCGAATGCCGGGCAGCAGCCGCACCGGGCGCAAATTGACATATTGCTGAAAATCCCGTCGAATGGGTATCAACAGGCCCCACAGGGAAACATGGTCAGCCACGCCGGGAGCGCCGACCGCCCCCAGCAAAATAGCATTAAAGCCGCTCAGCTGCTTCAGACCGTCGTCGGGCATCATGACGCCGTGCACCAGATAGTGCTGGCAGCCGTAAGGGAATTCCTCAAATTTGACCTCAAAACCATACCTGGCAGCCAGGGCCTTTAGCACCCGGACCCCCTCGGGAACAACTTCCAGACCGATTCCGTCACCCGGAATCAACGCAATATTAAAAGCCATGTTCGTATCCTTTTAATTCATTTTCTAAATAGTTATGCTAAATAATTCTATCGTCTAATCACTTGTATCGTGTGCCAGAAATAATTTACAAAACCGCCTGGATCTAAATGGATCCTGCTCAGATGTTTCCCGCATTAGCGTCAGCCGACGGTCATGTTTTTTTCTGTAAGCCGATATGGGGATGATCAACCCCCAAAACGACGCAGTGGTCCGATATTTGGGATAATTGGCACCTAAACCATGGAGTTGGCTAAAGCTTTGATTAAATCCCAAATATCGGACTACAGGCACCTTAGGAATCATAGCGGCTTACAGAAAATTACATGGCCGTCTGTCCATTGTTAAATCATTTCTGGGAGGCATACAGGTCAGTATTTCACATGGGCTGTTATGGACCAAAAAAGTTGTTTTTTCAACCGGTTTGACGTTTGTTTTCAAAGCGCACTCAGCAAAAGTTCAAAAAAACCACTTTCCATTGCAGCATTGCAATATTTTATTACCGAACTTATTTTTATGAAAACAAAAAAAGCGTAAAAAAATTGCTTATCTTTAAAAAATATTGAATGATCGATCTATAAATGTCGACCGTTTCATCAAATGTGTTCTGGTCGGTTCTGCAGGCCGGTTTCCGGGTCGGTTAATTCAGCTCTTCAAAAAAGGAGGTTTTGGAAATGGCTTTGAAAAAATGGAGAACCCATAACGCTTCGGGAAGCAAGCGCGTCATTGTGACCAAAGAGCTGCCCGGAGACCGATGGCTGAACATCCTTTCTCAGGCGGATTGCACAGTTGAAATATGCACCTCAACCGATGTGTTAAGCATCGAAGACATCAAGGCGGCCATCGGCGGGCGGTGTGACGGGGCCATCGGCCAGTTAACCGAACCCTGGGGAGATGAGTTGTTTGCCGCGCTTAAAGCGGCCGGGGGGACGGCCTACAGCAACTATGCGGTGGGCTTTGACAATGTGGATGTGGATGCCGCCACTAAACACGGCATCCCGGTGGGCAACACGCCGGGGGTGTTGACCGAAACCACCGCCCAGATGGCAGTTACTTTGACCTTTGCGGCCGCGCGCAGAGTCGGTGAAGCCGAGCGTTTCTTGCGAGACGGCAACTACAAGGGCTGGTTGCCCACCCTTTTTCTGGGCAATCTTTTATGGCGCAAAACCCTGGGGGTCATCGGTGCCGGCCGCATCGGAACCGCATACGCCCATATGATGGTCGAAGGTCACAAAATGAATCTGATCTACTATGACCCGCACACAAACAAAGCCCTGGAAGATCATATGACCCAGTACAACAACTTTTTAAAGTCGCAGGGCCAGGCCCCGGTGTCCTGCAAGCATGCGCAAACCGTTGAAGAATTGCTGCAGCAAGCTGATTGCGTCAGCATTCACACCATCCTGGATGAGACCACCCATCACCTGATCAATGAAAAACGTCTGGCCCTGATGAAAGCAGATGCGATTTTAATCAACACCAGCCGCGGCCCGGTAATTGACGAGGCGGCATTGGTGGCTCACTGTCAAAAGCATCCGGATTTTAGAGCCGGTCTGGACGTATTTGAAGATGAGCCCAAGATGAAACCCGGCTTGGCGGCTCTGGACAACGTGGTAATTGTTCCCCATATCGCCTCGGCTACCAGCTGGACAAGGCAGGGAATGGCCACCCTGGCCGCCAGCAACGTGGCAGCTATTTTGATGGGCTATCCGGCCTGGCAGCGGCCGAATATTTTGTCCTATCTGGAGGGTGATTCACCCAAAGCAGCCCCCAGCATCATTAACGCTGAAGCGCTCGGGATCCCGAAGTACAGGGATTAGACAATTGAAGATTACCCTGCAGCAAGCTGCAGTCCCGCCTCTGGCGGTATTCCCCGTAAGGAATTTTAATCGATCGATAATTCGCTCGCTAACCCCGCAGCAAGCTGCGGGGAATGCGCTTGCTATTGCGGGTCAGGATCGAATAATTTAGCCAAAAATC
>JARRJQ010000050.1:0-13873 GCA_037388985.1 Desulfobacterales bacterium
GCCCCGTCAAAAAGCAAATCTTTAACGACCACCTCAAAACGATTCAAACGCGTTAAGCTCGAATCGGGCTGGATCAGCATGGCTTCCGGGCGCAGAAACAAATCGACCTCGGTTCCCGGTTCCAGCATGGCGCGCACTTTAGTGCGAAATAGGTTGCCTGCGGCGGTCTCGATCTCTGCTGTCTGATCATCACACTTTTGGATTCTTCCGGACCAGGCATTATTGTCCCCCACAAACTGCGCCACGAAAGGGGTCTCCGGGTGGTTGTACAAATTCTGGGGAGTGTCGATCTGCTCAAAGACCCCCTGATTCATGACCGCAACCTGATCAGACATCACCAGCGCTTCGGACTGGTCATGAGTAATATAGACAAAGGTGGTGCCGACTTTGGCCTGCAGTTTTTTCAATTCGACCTTCATTTGCTCCCGAAGTTTCAGGTCCAGGGCACCCAACGGTTCATCTAAAAGAAGCACCACCGGCTCCAGCACGAGACAGCGTGCGATGGCAACGCGCTGTTTCTGGCCGCCTGAAAGTTGATCAACTTTTTTGCTGCCGAAGCCGGCCAGATCGACCCGTTCCAGAATGGTTTTAACTTTCTTTTGAATTATCGCTTTTGCTTCCCGGCGCCTGTGCAGGCCGAAGGCAATATTTTCAGCCACATTCATCATCGGAAATAAGGCCAAGTGCTGAAAGATCAAATTTACCGGCCGTTTGTTCGGCGAAATCCCGAGCATGCTTTTACCGCGAATTTCAATAGTGCCGGAAGCCGGTTCCGTCAGCCCGGCAATCATCCGCAATAACGTCGTTTTGCCGCAACCCGACGGCCCCAGAATGGAAAAAAAGCTGCCGTCGTCAACATTAAACGATACATTGTTTACCGCGATAAAATCGTTAAATGCCTTGGTAATGTTCTTTACCGATAATGCAATCTGCATTCAGATCCCCATCTGTTTTAAATGGGTTTCAATATTTGAAAAAAAGGGGGCTTTCCCCGAGTACCGGAAAAGCCCCCTGCTTCAGATCCTTGAATTGATAATCAAATTTGCTCTTCCGGAAGTTTATCTCGCGGCTTTGACCTTGTCCAGAATCTGACCTTCGATTTCTTCGAGTTTGGCCGGCACGGGCGGATACCACTTTATGTTATCAATCGCTGCCGGCGGAAAGCAACGCTGAAAATTTCCGCGGATGTCGACATTGGTCAACTCGATAGCCCCTTTTGAGGCGGTACCTGTTTTCTCCGCATTGGTAAATACGGCTGCATTTTCCGGCTTCAGCATAAAATTGATCCATTTATAGGCGGCATCCGTATTTTTTGCCTTGGCCGGAAGGGCAAACGTATCGATCCACCCCAGCGCTCCGCTTTTTGGCGCTAAAAAGTCGATATCGGAATTATCCGCGTGCAGTTTCCAGCCGCCGTTATCCCAGGCCATCGCCAGATAAACCTCTTCTGATAGCATGGATTGCAATAAGGCGTCACCATTGGTCCAGTAATTTTTTACAATATCTTTGCCGTCGATTAAGGCCTGACCGACTTTTTCCATTAAGGCTTTGTAAGCATTCACGTCACTGTATTTTGCAAATGGATTATCTCCCATGGCGAATGCCAGCGCGATCAACGTCGGCCGTTTCAGGCGATAGCTGACGCGGCCTTTGTACTTCTCATTGAGCAAATCCAGATAATCCGTTGCGTCAGCCGCAAATTTGCGGTTCACAATTAAGCCGGACGTTCCCCAGCAAAACGGCACCGCATGAGGCTTGACGTTTACCATGGTGTTTGATTTTACAGCCGCCAGCATGGACGGAATAATTTGTCCGGTTTCTACTTTAGATAGATCAATGGGCTGGTAAATCTGGAACTTTTCCTGAACCGCAGAGATACGATCCTGACTGGGCTGCGCCAGGTCAAAACCGGCCCCACGCGTTGCACGCAACTTGGCAATCATTTCCTCATTGTTGGAATACGTCACGTTAACGGTTATGCCGGTCTCCTTTTCAAATTTTTCAAGCAGATTCTGGGGCGCATAGCCTTTCCAGGTTAACAAAGACAGCGTTTCGGCGGCATAAGAACTCCCCACTGTAGCAACCAGAAACGTAAACCCTAAAAGCAGGATAAAAATGAATCTCTTTCGCATAATTGTCCTCCTTTCTTTTTTAAGCGGATCCGTTTTACGCGTTTACGAACATAATGCCGGGCCGTCTGCCTGTGGCGGCCGTCAAAGCATCTTAAAAAGCAGAAAGCGTGACAGTAAAAATCAATTGAAGCTATTGGATATATTCAAATCATTTCAGCAACTTTTCAGATTAGGCCAAAAACTTAAATGTTTGCTATTCTAAAAATTTCGAAATTTCAGTTGAAAAATTTCGAAATCAAGAAGTTGCTCTGCGTTTAATCCAATGCTATGAGACGGGACAAATGTGAAAAATGCGCTTAATTTCAACTTACAAAATCAATTTTTGCGTTAAAAGTCAATCTGAATTATCCATTCTGACAGCTTTATTGTCATTTAAATGCACCCTTTTTCGATTCGGCAAAAATAGAACTTCAACCGCATATCCTTTGACCGGGAGTACTTAGGCGCTAATGCGTGCGTTTACGATTATATGGGATTTTGACGGGACGATTCTGCCGCTTGCGCCTTATGACAGCGAGCAGTCCCTTTTGATTCACCGGATATCGCAAACGGAAAATCCATTCGGCTGGTTCAAGAAAGGATATGCCCGGATCGTCATCTATGCGGACCGGCGCGAATGGTTTCGTAAAACATTCAAAAAATCTTATATTCGATTGCTGCAGGGAACGCCGTCTTCAGCTGTGGATGCGGTCTGCCGGCAGCTGGCTGATAAAATATCACCGGCGGATCGTCGGATCCTGCGGAAATTAAAAAGCGACGGCCACCAGATGATGGTGCTGAGCTGCGGTACCGCTGATTTGAGCGAACGCATCTTAAGATTTGCCGAACTCATTGATTGTTTTTGTTTAATAGAGGGCAATCGTTTTCAGGTTGCTCAAGAATGTATTGCAGGAATGCATGTGCGGCTTGCGGATCCGGAAGACAAGCTAAAACTGGCCAAGCGGCTCAATTTGTCTCCGCGGCATACTATCGTCGTGGGGGATGGTTATACCGATTTGCCGCTTTTAAAATGGTCCTCGATACCGGTGATGATGGACCGAACCGGGAGGAAACGATAGGGCCTAATGGTAAGCCCCAATTTTAAGCCCAACTTTAGAATCTTAATGGTAATTTTTTTGCATTTTATAATCCGCCTGAGGCGGATTTCATCACGAAAACACGAAATCTAAAACGCGCAGCGCAGGAGCTCCCGCAGCGCCAGCGCTTGCGCGGCGTGTGCGCCGCCGTGAGCACGAAATATGCATTAAGGCTGGAAAGCTATCAGGCTGGGAAGCCAGAAAGCTTCTATCTTGAAGAATCAATTTGTGCCAAAACTTTTAGCTTTCGGGCCTCCAGGCATCCCAGCTTTCTAGCTTCACTAGATGGGTGCTTTCGTGATTAATTAATCCTTTTTAGTTCCGGCTTGTCAGGGTCAAGATAAATGAATAAAAAATGCTTAATTGTTTTCGATATGGATGGGGTTCTGATTGATGTCTCAAATTCGTATCGGGCCGCGGCCCGGCAAACCGCCAGGCTTTTTTATAAAAGTGCCCCGGCGTCTGAAAAATTGCCGGAGCCGCTTTTCCCGCTGAGAGATCTGGCGGCGGTCAAACAGAGCGGCGGCCTAAACAACGACTGGGATTTATCCTGTTTGGTGATCAGCCTGCTGTTTAATCTGATTGAAAAACCACCGGTCTATCAGAGCAAAGACCCCTGGGCACGCTATCAGGAGACCATCCGCCAGTGCGATGTAAGTTCTCTGGCCAGCTTTCTTGAATCAACCCCAATGCCTCTGTCAAACTTGCTCCAGCGAGCCGGAAAAACCAAAAATTCATTTATTTACGGCTTATTTGCGGGTGATGTGGGCAGCGGGAACATTATCAAACAGATTTTTCAGGAAGTGTATCTGGGTAAGGACCTTTTTGAAGCCACCTATGGTTTGAACCCGCTGTTTTATCATGCTGAAGGCTTTATCCATCGAGAGAAACCGCTTATTGCCCGAGACGTGCTGGAGGCACTTGCCAGAAATCATATTCTGGCGATCGCCACCGGCAGACCCAGGGCCGAAGTGGAATATCCGCTGGCCCATTTTGATCTCAAAAAATATTTTACAAATGTTCTGGCTCTGGAAGACTGCCTTGAGGAAGAAAAACGCCGGTCGCAAACAGAAGGCAACCAGGTGTCTCTGAGCAAACCCGATCCCTTTATGCTCGACGCAATTGCAGCGAAGCAAAAGAATCCGCTTGACGGGTATTTTTACATCGGCGATATGCCGGATGACATGGTGGCCGCGAAAAAATCAGCGGCAGGCTACAAAGCCGTCGGCATAATCATGGCGGCCGCTGACAAACAAAGCCTCAAAAAGGAACTTTTGCGTGCCGGGGCCGATTACATCATTGAGGACTTCGATCAGCTAAAATCCTTACTGAAATCCAGAATGTGAGAAACACTTTTTTGAATCCATTCATTTATTCCCCACAAAAAGGAGGTCTCCTATGCCAGAATTTTGTAATCCGTTCACCGTATTGAAGAATGACAGAACCGTTACCCATGCAGAACTGGTTCGAGCCATCCGCTTTATGATTGCTGCTGAATATGAGGCGGTCCAGTTATACCAGCAGCTTGCGGAATCAACGGACAACCGCCTGGCGCAGGAAGTGCTGATTGATATTGCCGACGAAGAAAAAGAACATGCCGGCGAATTTTTGAGGCTGCTGAGAGAATTGGAGCCAGATGAGGAAAAATTTTATAAAGACGGCGCCGAAGAAGTCGAAGAAATGATCGCCAAACTGAAAAAATAAGATGCTGATTGCGCTCAACCGGCTAACGGGGCCTAACTCAGGATCTTTTTGCGTTCGGGATCGTAGAGCGCCCGCTGGGGCTGCCTTTTGGCAGGAAAAATCTCGGTGAAAACTTCTATTTGATAGCCATCAGTATGCCCGGCCTCGGCAACCGGGACATATCCGTAAGCAATGGTTTTTGAAACACTGTATCCATAACCGCCGCTGGTGGTCACGCCGATAACCTTGTCGTTGTGCAGAATCGGTTCGCTTCCCCGCAGCATAACCGGCTTGTCGGCATCAAGGGTAAAGGTGCACAGTTTCCACTTCGGGCCCTGTTTTTCAGCTTTGACCAGAGCCTGCCGTCCGAGAAAATCGCCTTTGTTCAAGGCCACACAAAATCCAAGTCCGGCGTCATAGGGCGTGTATTCGGGTGTTAATTCAGAGCCCCAGAGACTATAACCTTTTTCAAAATGCAGTGAATTTATGGCCCGGTAGCCGGCATTGGCCAGCCCCAGACCCTCACCGGCCTTTAAGAGTGTTTCATAGACGTGGCAGGCAAATTCAGTCGGTATGTAAAGTTCAAAGCCCAGCTCACCCACATAGGTTACCCGCAGCGCTCTGACCGGAGCGCAGCCGACGGTGATTTCCCGGCACTCGCCGAACCGAAAATTTTCATTGCTGATATCATCGCGGCAGACCTTCTCAAGCAGTCTGCGCGCATGGGGGCCGATCACGTTAATAACGGCCAGCGAATCGGTTACATCGCGAAAAGCGACACGGCCGTCTTTGGGCATGTGCTTTTTAATCCACTGGGCATCATGCAGCGCAAATGCCGTGCCGGTAACCAAAAAGAAGCGGTCATCGGCAACCCGCGCAATGGTCAGATCGCATTCGATGGTTCCGCGCGCATTGCACAGTTGGCTGTAAGTCACGCTGCCCACGGGTTTGTCGATGTTGTTGGCCGCCAGCCAGCTCAAGAACTTCAGCGCTTGAGGCCCCTGGATTTCAAACTTGCTAAAGGAAGATTGATCGATGAGGACCACTTTTTCGCGTGCGGCCCTGTGCTCGTTTCCAACGTGCGCAAACCAGTTGGGGATCTCAAAAGTCGGTTCATCTATGGGTTCAACGCCTTGAGGCGCAAACCAGTTGGCCCGCTCCCAGCCGTATTTGGCTCCAAAGACAGCTCCTTTTTCTTTAAGCAGGTAATACAGTGGGCTGCGCCGTACGCCCCTTGCGGACTGATGCTCTTCAGCGGGCCAGTGAACGGTGTAATGCTTGCCGTAGATTTCAGCGGTGCGCTCTACATTGTACAGACGGCTGCGGTGATGTGGGCCGAACCGGCGGATGTCCAGCGGCCAGATGTTCAGGCTGGGTTCCCCTTCAATGATCCACTCGGCCATCATGCGGCCGGCTCCGCCGCCGGCGGCAATGCCAAATGCGTTGAAGCCCACGGCCACGAAGCAATTATCCAGCTCCGGCGCCGGCCCCATAATGGCATTGCCATCCGCAGTGAAGGCCTCCGGGCCATTGATTAACTTAGAAATACCGACTTGCTTCAGGCAAGGCGTGCGTTCCATGGCCGGTTGTGCAAGTTGCAGGAAATGATCATAATTGGAATCCAGCAGTCGGGAAGTAAATTCATTTGAAACGCCATCAATAGACCAGGGGATGCCGTTTCTTTCATAGCCACCCATCACCAGTCCGCCGACTTCTTCTTTATAATAGATCAAGTTGTCTTTGTCGCGAATGGTAGGCAAATTCCTCGGCAATCCCTCAATCGGATCGGTAACCAGATATTGGTGCTGGAAGGGGACCACAGGCGTATTGACCCCCAGCATCTCACCGACCTGGTAACCCCACATCCCGGTGCAGTTAACCAGGATTTCGCACTGGATATCGCCTTTAGTCGTTTTAACCGCCGTAACCCGGTTTTTGCCGAATTCAAATCCGGTCACCAATGTATTGCGATAGATTTTAGCGCCCTGATTGCGGGCACCTCTTGCCAGCGCCTGGGTGATTCCGGCCGGATCGGCCTGTCCGTCCGTGGGCATGAAAGCCGCTCCGATGACGCCGTCCAAAGAGATAATCGGACAGAGGTCATATGCTTCTTTAGGGGTAATCATATGCATTTCCAGCCCGAAGCTGCGGGCGGTGCTGGCACCTCTTTTGAGCTCATAGATTCGCTCTACGGTGCTGGCAAGGTGCAGGCAACCGGTTTTCTTCCAGCCGGTGGTCAAACCCGTTTCCGCCTCGAGCCTCTCGTAAAGACTGACGCTGTATTGCAGCATACGGGTGAGGCTGCGATCCGAACGCAGCTGCCCTACCAGGCCGGCAGCATGCCAGGTGGAGCCGCTGGTCAGCTCGCCTTTTTCAACCAGCACCACATCTTTCCAGCCCATTTGAGATAGATGATAGGCGGTGCTGCAGCCGATAATGCCGCCGCCGATAATCACGACTCGGGCCTGGTCTTTCATTGTATTTCCTTTTCGCCCATTGTGTCTCACGTTTTCGAATTAAATTATCACGTGCCACCATAAAAAAGGTTTCAGGTATCAGACTGACACCTGAACACTGACACCTGAAACCTGAAACCTTAACATAGCACCACTGCAACTAATATTCACAACAACCGCTAAAGCAAACTATCGATTGAAGTAAACTTCAGCCCGAAAGCTTCGGCAACGCCGCGATAGGTTACTTTGCCCTTGACCACGTTGGCGCCTTGCTTGATTTCAGAGTTTTGCTTCATGGCCTTTTTCCAGCCTTTGTCGGCGATCTGTACCGCATAAGGCAGGGTGGCATTGGTCAGTGCCAGGGTGGATGTTTTGGGAACCGCCCCCGGCATGTTGGCTACACAATAATGAACCACTCCATCAACAGTGTAAATCGGTTGCGCATGAGTGGTCGCCTTTGAAGTTTCGAAGCATCCGCCTTGATCAATGGCCACGTCCACCAGCACGGCTCCTTTCTTCATTGTTTTGAGCATTTCCCGGGTCAACAGCTTGGGAGCCTTGGCCCCCGGGATCAGCACCGCACCGACAACGACGTCAGCCTCCTTAATAAGCCTGCGAACGGTGGTCGGTTTGGACATGAGCAAAAAACAGTTGCTGGGCATCACATCACTTAAATAACGCAAGCGTTCCAGGTTCATATCCAGAATATACACCTTGGCGCCCAGGCCGCAGGCCATTTTAGCCGCATTGGTGCCCACCACGCCGCCACCGATGATCACCACGGTTCCCGGATCAACTCCGGGAACGCCGCCCAGTAAAACGCCGTGGCCTCCGTGCTCCATTTCCAGGTACTTGGCACCCTGCTGGATCGCCATGCGACCGGCCACCTCGCTCATGGGGGTGAGCAACGGCAAGGACCCGTCTTCTTTTTGAATGGTCTCATAAGCAATACCGATTGATCCGCTCTTGATCAACACCTGTGTCAATTCTTCAGCCGCCGCCAGGTGCAGATAGGTGAAAATGATCTGGTCTTTACGGATGAGCTTATATTCGCTTGGCAGAGGTTCTTTAACATGCATAACCATTTTAGCGCGCTTAAATATGGCTGCGGGCGTATCGACGATTTCGGCGCCCGCCTCCGCATACACTCTGTTGCTAAACCCGCTGCCTTTGCCGGCATCTTTTTCGACCAAAACCTCATGACCGTTTTGTTTCATGACCTCCACCCCCGCCGGGGTCATACATACGCGATTCTCTTCTGCCTTGATTTCTTTTAAAACGCCTACAATCATCGGTGGCTCCTTTGCGTTAATCGGTGATCAAAATAAAATAACACGACCATCATTAGTATTTTTTTATCGTCTTTTCGGCGGACACGTTGCCACTAAAGCAGCTCCTTGATCGGAACATGATCTAATCCAAAAGCCTCGGCAACCCCCCTGTAAGTCACTCGACCTTTAACCACGTTGGCCCCGCGTCTGATTTCCAAATTTTGTTTCATGGCCTTCTTCCAGCCTTTATTGGCAATCTCAACCGCATAAGGCAGGGTTGCATTGTTTAAAGCCAGCGTGGATGTGCGCGGCAATGCCGCGGGCATGTTGCTGACTGCATAATGAACAATGCCGTCGATCGTGTAAGTCGGCTTAGCGTGGGTGGTCTCTTTAGACGTCTCAAAACAGCCTCCCTGGTCAATGGAAACATCCACCAGAACCGACCCTTTCTCCATTGTTTTGAGCATTTCACGGGTAACCAGAGTCGGGGTTTTGCTGCCCGGGACCAATACCGCTCCCACCACCACATCGGCTTTCGGCAGCACGTTGCGAATGGCTTCCGGACTGGACATCAGCGTCACACAGCGACCCGGCATCACATCGCTCAAATAGCGCAGGCGATCCAGATCGATATCCAAAATATAGACTTTGGCGCCAAGTCCAGCGGCCATCTTGGCCGCATTGATGCCGACGACGCCCCCGCCGATAATCACAACCGTAGCCGGGTCAACACCGGGAACACCCCCCAACAAAACGCCCTGCCCCCCCTGGGCCATTTCCAGGTATTTGGCGGCTTCTTGAATCGCCATGGGGCCCGCCACCTCGCTCATGGGGGTCAGCAGCGGCAAGGTCTCATCTTCCCTTTGAATCGTTTCATAGGCAATGGCGATCAATCCGGTTTTAATCATGGCTCGGGTTACATTTTCAGATGCCGCCAGGTGAAGATAGCCAAAATAAATCTGATTCTTCTTAAGCAGTTTGAATTCGGAGGGCTGAGGTTCTTTGACCCGCAAAATCATTTCGGCCCGGTCAAAAATTTCTGCAGGCTGTTCTATGATTTCAGCTCCGGCTCCCTTATAAACGGCGTTTCCAAATCCACTGGCCCGCCCGGCATTTTTTTGCACCAGAACCGAATGTCCGCTTTGCCGCATGAACTCGACGCCTCCCGGCGATAGTGAAACGCGATTCTCTTCCGCTTTGATTTCTTTTAAAACGCCAATAATCATATCTCTATCCCTTTTAACTTTCGGCAATAAAACTAATTTGGTCCGACTTTTTATGATAACGACCCAGTTCGATTTCAAGTTTGTACTTGTCGCCCCGATGATATGAATAAAGCATTTCAATGGGCATGCTGTTTTCATCGAAGGTGAGGCTTTCCAAAAAGATTGCGGCGGCCCGGGTGGGCAGCTTCAGAATCTTGGCAATTTTTTCTTGCAGATTGACCGCGCTGATGGTTTGTTTGCAGCGTGCCAGCATGATATTGAAATGCTCGGATATAATTTTATACATGGATCCGGTTAGATCCAGGTTTAAAATATCTTTAAAAATGTCATATGGCAGATGGCTTTCTTCATATATAAACGGAACCCCGTTGCCGGATCGTACCCGTTTCACCACAACAATCCTGGCATGATCTCCCAGCAAAAGGGCGGATGCGACCTCAGCACTGGCGATTTCAACCGACTTATTCAAAATTATGGTTTTTTCGGCAACGCCGCTTTCCGACAAAATTTCTCCAAAGCTGGCGATGCGTTCAAGTTTGTGCCTGAGGGTAACCGGCGCCGGTTCGGCGACAAAGGTACCGGTGCCCTTTTCCTTGCGCAGCAGTCCGATGGCAGTCAATTCGGAAATCGCCTGCCTGACCGTTGCCCGGGTGACTTCGCAGGTTCTGGCCAGCTCGACTTCGGAGGGAAGTTGTTCTCCCTTCTGGTAGCGACCGGCTTCAATCAGTTCTTTAAGCCAGGTACTGATCTGAATATATTTGGGTATGGGATTGGATTCATCAACAATTTTCAATGGGTCACCTTATTCTTTAGGAAATGAGAAGAACGGCCCCCAGGGGCGTTAAAAACAAACCCGGCTATTGCGAAATTTGGGGCATGTCGGCTTTAACTATTTTAATCAAATCTTAAACAAATATAATTGAGCTGATTAGTTGACTAAATGTTTAGATGTATATACAAAAAATTGTATGTCATTTTCAAGCTTTTTTTAGCAAAAATAGATCTCCGATCGAAAAACGAATCCGGCAACTCAAATCATACACCAGAACTTGACAATCCGCTTTTTGAATAAAGATTAAGAAGTTATCTCAAAAATGCATTTAACACCCGATGGTAAAATTTTAAACTAATAAAAAGTGCTTACAACTACAAATGAGCTAAAATTAAAAATGATCTAAAATGCCTAAAATTATGGTCTCGCTCCTGCAGCGCAGGCACTTGCGCGGCGTGCGCGCCGCGTGGCGCTCCATCTTTTATTATTAATATGATAGAATTCCTCAACTTTAGGCATTTTAGATCATTTTAGGCACTTTAGGCACTTCTAACTTTAGAGCACCTTTGGAACTTTTTTTCTCCGTCTCCCAAGATGAACTGCTAATTTTGAGATAGCTTAAAGACTTCATTCATTCACAGGGATCAGGGAATCTTTCCAGTTTAGACCTGTTTCTTTGCCGAACTGGATAATTTGCACCGTGCATCTTAACAGCACCGCTGCCCAATTGTTTTGACGCGCACAACCGGAGGTAAACGATGGCCATCTGGCTGGTGACCCTTATTTTAGCAGTGGCGATGCTCTTGCTGATCACCGAGAAACTGCCGGTGGATCTGACTTCAATCGGCATTATCGTGGTGCTGATCTTCAGCGGCCTTTTGAAACCCGCGGAAGCCATCGCGGGGTTCGCTAACCCGGCGGTCATCACCGTGGGCGCCATGTTTTTGATCAGCAAGGGCATGATCCGCGCGGGTGCCGTCGGCTTGATCAGTGAAAAAGTCGTTGAGCTGTCCCGCGGCCGGCCCCATCTGGCATTCTCGATGGTCCTAATAATTGTTGCGTTTGCCTCGGCTTTTATTAACAACACACCGGTGGTGGTTTTATTTATTCCAATCGTTTTAAGCCTGAGCTGCGAATTGGATTTCAGACCGTCAAAATTTCTCATACCCGTTTCATATGCTTCAATCCTGGCCGGCACCTGCACACTGATTGGAACATCCACCAATATCATCATCAGCAATTTGAGCACCCAGCATGGCTTCGAAGCTTTAAGCATGTTTGAGCTCGCACGGCTGGGCGTGCCCGTCGCTTTGATTGGAATTACCTTCCTGATTTTTTTCGCACCGAAACTGATGCCAGGCATGCACAACCCGGTATGTGAGTTAAAGGATGGTGAGCGTCGTCGTTATCTGGCCGAGTTGCATGTTCCGCGCGGAAGCCGCGTCATCGGAGAAAACCCGGAGTCGTATTTTTCTGAAAAATATCCGGGCATGGAAGTTCTGGAGCTCATCCGCTACTCCCATGTTTTTTACCCCGATCGGGATGCGCTGAAAATGGCACCGGATGATCTTTTGCTGGTGAAAGGATCGGCCAACGATCTGGTTGAAATGCTTCACGATGATCTTGTTGAATTGCCGATGGCCGAGCAAGGCCTGGATTTCGAGGCCGAAAAAAAGGAATGGCTGATCGTCGAGCTGATCATACCGCCCCAATCGTCGCTTTTGGGTGAGCGGCTGGAGCAAAGTCGCCTGGGGCGGGATCCGAATATACACATCATCGCAATCAAACGCAGGGAACTGCATTTTACCGAACAAAAAATCAAGGACATTCTGATAAAAATCGGCGACATTCTGCTGGTTCGCCTGCCGGAGTCTTCGCTTGCCGGGCTTCGTGGCGAAGCGGATTTCATTATTGTCGAAGACGTCCATCATGAAATCGTGCACAAAAGACTGGCCCGCCGCGCATTCCTGATCTTCGGGGCAATGGTTGTGGCGGCCAGCACAGGGCTCGCCGATATTTTAGTCTGCGCCCTGGCCGCTGCATTTTTCATGATTTTAACCGGATGTTTGCAGCTGCGGGATGCGTATCGGGCGATAGAGGGTCGCGTTCTTTTAATTATTATTGCCATGATTGCGTTGAGTGCCGCGCTGGAAAAAACGGGTGCTGCCGAATTTTACGCCCGGGCTTTTCTGAGTCTGTTCAGTGGTGCCAATCCGGTGCTTGTATTGGGCGGGGTAATCTTATTGACCAGCATCTGCACGCATATATTGAGCAACAACGCCACCGCCATCCTGTTGTTGCCGATTGCGATTTCTGCCGCCCAGGGCCTGGGAGTCGACCCCAAACCCTTTATTATTGCAGTCTGCTTTGGCGCCAGCGCCTGTTTTGCAACGCCGATCGGTTATCAAACAAATTTACTGGTCTATGGCCCGGGAGGGTATCGCTTCAACGATTACTTCAAACTGGGAGTGCCGCTGAATTTGCTGGTTTTAGGGATGGGCTCGCTTTTCATCCCCATCATATGGCGGCAAAGCCCCATGCGGGCCCAAGGCTTTATATGAAGCGACAGATTCTTGCGGCAAAACAGGTTTAGGGCAAAAACGCCCCGATCCCTCAAGTATCTGAACCCGGTCCTTTTGCCCAAGTCGCCGGATTTGACGGATGGCTGCGTGAGCAAAAGGAGCAGTGCGCTCTTACCCGAAATAGCTTCTGATAAACTTCAAAAACCGTTCATTTTCCTCATCGATACCGGGCGTTACTCTGAAATAGCCGGTCTTGCCATGGATTTCACCGATCTTTTTCAGAAAGATTTTATTATCAAGGCCCGCTTGGATGATCTCTTCGGTGGTTTTGCCGGTCATAGTCGCATCGATCAGCATGTAGTTGCCATGTGTCGGAAATGGTTTAAGGCCCAGCTTCTTGAGCTCTTCGGCAAAAATGGCCATCCACTTGTTGTTGTGCTCAACCTTGGCTCTGACTTCCTCAGGGTTGTCGATGATGGCTTCGGCTGCCGCTGCCGCCATCCGGCTTACGTTCCAGGGCAGAAACACGCGATTGAAGGCGGCAATCATCTCTTCGGTGCCCAGGACAAATCCGAAGCGGATACCGGCAAATCCATAAGCCTTGGAGAAGGTCACCGACAGAAACACCTGGGGATATTTTTGGATCAGAGGCGCTTTTGAAGGCTGGTCCGGATTGTAATCCAGATAGGCCTCATCCACGCACAGGGGAACCCCCGTTTCACAGAATCGAATCAG
>JARRJQ010000051.1:0-3387 GCA_037388985.1 Desulfobacterales bacterium
CCACGTCGGTCGGATCAGCAAGACTCACCCGGGCGCGGTCCGCCTGCACCTCTTTATCCAAAAAATATCTGCGGATGGTCGGAATAGCATTGGGAGTCAAAGCCAGATTACGTTCAGCGCTGATTTTAACTAAGATTTCATCACTATCGATCGGTATTGTGCGGACCGTTGGACGATGATCAAGCTGTACTTTGGGAAGAATAAATCCGATTCCGCTTTTCGGATCCCAGTCTTTGGCGGGTATGATTTTCCATTGCTGAATAATATCGTTGGCCAGCAGTTCACCGGCGACTTTCTCCAGATCGGCTATCACAAGACCATCGCCTTCGATGCAGTAGCGCTTCGAGGTATAGATGGCTTCACCCTCTGTCAGACGGAGCCCCAAGAGATCTTCCACGGCTTCAACCGCCGTGGCCCCCGGATTGTCTCGCACCCCGGGACGATATCCGACCCATATCGTCCAATCGAAAGGAAGCTCAAGGGGATCAAACGAAGAGATCTGTGTAACCGGATTTGTGAAAATCTCTGTCCGAATTCGCTCGAGCTGCTCGAAGCTGAATTTTGCATCAATAGTCAAAATATGCACGGAACGCACATGTTGCAGTCGGATGCCAAAGTAATCTAAAGCTTTGCGGCGAATGCCCTTTCCTTCGGCATCAACCAGGTGATTCTGCAACGCAATTTCTAATCGGGCTGGCATAAGTCTTAACTCGCTTCATATGAATTCATATAGGGAAAACTGCCAACGATGATCGAAGAAACCTAAAGAACTCCTTTGATAATTCTGGAAATATCATTATAAAAAACCAGGATAACCAACAAAATGATGATAAACAAGCCAACTTGTTGGGCAATTTCACGAACTCTTAAATTCACCGGACGCCGTTGAATTGCTTCAATAAAAAAGAAAAGTAAATGCCCACCATCCAAAATCGGTATGGGCAGCAAGTTAATAATCGCCAAATTGACACTGATCAGAGCGATGAAAAAAATTAGATTTTCAATCCCCGTTTTAGCCTCATCTCCGGCCATTTTCGCAATCATGATGGGGCCGCCGATGGTGTCGGTGGAAATACCGCCTGTAATCATTTTGCCAATGGTAACCACCATCAACTCGATGATACTGTATGTTTGTCGAATGCTCTCAGCCATCGCCTGAAAGGGACCGAGTTTCCGGGTATAAAATTCCCCTCCACTTGAGATGCCGATAATATACCGTTTGATATCTTCACCAAATATGTTTTTTGCAGGAATCAATTCGGGGGTTACTTGAAAAACCAAATCCGTGCCCGAACGCTTGACATTTATCGCAAGCGTCTTTCCGTTGCTGGCTGCGATGGATTCGGTCATTTCTTTCCAGTTTGAAATCGGCATTCCATCAATAGCGGTAATCTCATCTCCCGGTTTAAGTCCGGCGGCAAACGCCGGCGATCCCTCCCGGACTTCTCCCACCGATGCTTTCAAGATAAACAGACCTGAAATTAAAAAAATGCTGAAAAATATGATAACCGTCAGAAGAATATTAAAAAAGGGCCCGGCAGCTACAATGCACATGCGTTTGAGCACATGTTTGTGGGTGAAGGAGATGGGAATATCAGCCGGTGCCACCTCTTCACCCGGTTCTTCACCAACCATCTTGACATAGCCGCCCAATGGGATAGCTGAAATACGATAGTCGGTCCGGCCGATTTTCTTGCCTATCAGTCGGGGTCCAAAACCGAGTGAGAATTTTTCAACGCCGACACCAAACAGCCTGGCGATCAGAAAATGTCCGAATTCGTGACATGGCTTCAATAAAATCTTGCGCCTTTTGTCTGGCCCATCGATCGGCGGCGATAATATCTGAAAGCTGGGGATCCGAAGCAACGTTGTGCGCCTCCATGGTCAGGGAAACAGCCTTGGCGATATCTGTAAAAGATATCTTCTTGTGAAGGAAAGCCTGCACAGCCAATTCATTGGCCGCATTTAACACTGCTGGCATCGTTTTGCCGACCTTGCAGGCTTTGAATGCCAATGCCAGACAGGGGAATTTCTCCTGATCCGGTTTCTGAAATGACAGGTTTTGTTCTCCCGAAAAATCCGGCAACGGCTGGTTCAAGGGCAGCCGCTCCGGATATGACAGTGCATAGGCGATGGCTGCTTTCATATCCGGTATTCCCAGTTGGGCGATGATTGAACCGTCCCGGTATGCAACCATCGAATGGATCACGCTCTGGGGATGGATAACCACCTCAATCATGTCTTCGGAAACATCGAAAAGCGATTTGGCTTCCAGGACCTCCAGTCCCTTGTTCATCAAAGTTGCTGAATCAATTGTGATCTTGGGCCCCATTGACCAGTTAGGATGGTCTAAAGCCTGTGCCTGTGTGATTTTGGAGAACTCGTCCGCCGGCCGATTTAAAAATGGCCCGCCCGAAGCTGTTAATAAGATTCTAGTGATATCTGCTTTACGATGGCCTTGAAGGCATTGAAAAATTGCGCTGTGCTCGCTATCGACCGGAAGGATTTGAACGCCTTTCTGCGCCGCCATCTTTGTAACAATCTCACCAGCCATGACAAGGGTTTCTTTATTAGCCAGAGCGATTGTCTTGCCGGCTTCAATTGCCGCCAGCGTTGGCATTAAACCGGCAGCGCCGACTACCGCCGTAAGGGTCACATCGATACCGCTGGCAGAAGCTGCCGTCAGATATCCAGCTTCGCCGCAGAGGATGTCCACTTTTGCCCCTGCTGCCAGCTGGTTTTTCAGTTTTTTGGCGGCTTCTTCGTCAAAGACGACCGCAAGTTCCGGAGCAAACTGCTCAATCTGTTTCGCCAGCAGGGTGATGTTGGTTTTGGCGGCCAGTGCTTTTACGCCAAATTGCCGGGGAAACATTTCAACAATCCTCAGTGCATTCCGGCCGATTGATCCTGTGGAGCCAAGTATGGAGATATTTTTCATTAAAATTTCTAAAGACTAGTTGCGTAAAAATGAAGTTCTTTCTCTTTCGCGCCAGCAATGTTTGAATATCGAATGCAGAATATCGATTAGCGAATGTCGAAGTAAGGTATTCTATCATCTTTATTCATATAAAAAGACAGAGCAAAGCGATTCAATACTTCGATATTCGAAATTCCTTGTTCGATATTCGATATTTATTTTACGCTTGTTTATTTGAACACTAGTAAAAATTTTATCTCGTAAACCCTAAAACACATACCTAATAAAAAAATAGGCTACCGGCGAAGCAAATAAAAGGGCATCGATCCGATCCAAAATGCCGCCATGGCCGGGTAGAATACCACTGGAATCTTTGATACCCGAAGACCGTTTCAGTTCTGATTCAAACACGTCTCCCACCTGTCCGACAATGCCAGCGGCCATAAAGAATAAAATCGAGGTTGCCCACG
>JARRJQ010000051.1:3462-13855 GCA_037388985.1 Desulfobacterales bacterium
CAGGTTTGCACCCAGTCCGCCAATTGATCCCTCAATGGTTTTTCCAGGGCTGATTGCCGGGCTTATTTTGCGTCGGCCGAAATAAGACCCCACATAATAGGCACCGGTATCACCGGCAAAAATGATCGCCAGCAAAATAAATATCCAGACCATGCCGGAACTGCCCTCGCGAATAAGGATCAAAAAAGAAAGCAACACCGGGATATAAATAATTCCCTGAAGCTGTCCGGTGATCACTTCCAATACCGAACGGTTTGACTTAAACTGAAACATGGAAATCACAGCGATCACCAGAAGATTTGCCGCCAAGAGGCTCAAGCTCAGATCCGATCTTTTCAGATAGGCGGCCCAGATCAAGGCAAGGTCGATTCCATAGCCCCACCAAAGTATGATTCCCGATAGCGAGTGCGTCTTTGCACCCAGCGCAATGCGATAATACTCCCACAAGGCAACCAGACTGGCAGCACTGACCAGTGCGGCAAAAAACAGCCCGCCTTTATAAACCGCAAAAATGACAAACGGCAGCAAGCATATTCCAGTAATCCAACGCTTAAGGTGCACGGAGCCTATCTTTCATCATAATTGAGTTAAAACTCAATTTGCCAGTCGTCCGTTGCCAGTGGTCCGTTGTTGATCAGGAAACTGATATTGCAATCGCAAAAAATATAACATTCGGATTTAACTTCCGCTTTTTTAACAACGGACAACGGACGACACACAACTGACATCGAGCATTTTCGTTCGATTAAGGTTTCACCTTTTGGCTTTTAATTTGAACAACGACTTCACTTGGAAAAGAAAAAAATAGGTTCTAGACTTGTCCGAACCTCCGCTCCCTCTTCTGAAAATCTTTCAGAATCTGAAAAAACTCATCTCTGCTGAAATCAGGCCAATAGGTTGGTGTAATGTGAATTTCAGAATACGCAATCTGCCACAGCAAGAAATTGCTGATGCGCATCTCACCGCTGGTTCGGATCAACAGGTCCGGATCCGGTATTCCTTTTGTATATAAATGCTGCGCCACGATTTCAGCGTTAATGCTATGCGGATCAATCTGTCCGTTTTTTGATTTTTGGGCAATCTGCTGGACCATGTGCACAATTTCGGCGCGACTGCCATAACTCAATGCCAAATTTAGCTGAAGACCAGAATTTTTGCGGGTCAGCTTCATAGATTCGCGCAGCGCCTGCTGAACCTCTGCGGGTAGACGCTCAATTTGCCCGACTGCGTGCAGGCGGATGTCATTTTCTAAAAGTTCCTGCTGTTCGGATTTTAAGAATTTTATCAGGAGGGCCATGAGGGCATCGACCTCGCTTTTTGGCCGTTGCCAGTTTTCGGTGGAAAAGGCATAAAGCGTCAAGTAAGCAATGCCGAATTCACGGCAGGCTCGCACAATTGTACGAACCGCCTCTGAACCTTTTTCATGTCCTTTAATGCGGGATAAAAGATGCTTTTTAGCCCACCGGCCATTGCCATCCATAATAATCGCGACGTGGGTGGGTAGTTTGGTTTTATCAAGGTCTTCCGGGAGGCCAGAAGAAGCGCTAGAATTCAAGGATTTCTTTCTCTTTTTCTTTATAACATTCATCGATGAACTTAATGTGCTCATCGGTTATTTTCTGAACCTCTTCCTGGGATTTGAAGGCCTTATCTTCAGATATCTCACCGTCTTTCTTAAGACTTTTTAATAGTTCATTCGCATCACGCCGAACGTTGCGAATCGAAATTTTGTGCTCCTCACACATTTTATGAATGACTTTAACCAATTCCTTTCTGCGTTCTTCGGTAAGTGGTGGTATTGAAATGCGAATAATCTTGCCGTCACTGGTGGGCGTCAGACCCAGATCGGATTTTAAAATGGCCTTTTCGATTTCCTTGATCACCGAAACGTCCCAAGGTTGGATGGAAATCTGGCGACTTTCAGGCACAGCAAGCGTTGCCATCTGATTCAGTTTTGTGGGAGTGCCGTAATAATCTACTTTGATTCCATCAAGAATTGATAAAGAAGCACGACCCGTTCGAACACGATTTAACTCCCTTTTTAGCGCGTCGATCGATTTGCGCATACTTTCTCTTGTTTCCTGATAGATGTCTTCAATCATGTGTAAACCCCTCGATTTTTTCTGCTTGGCTGAGCTTTCTTAAATTAGCGGCCTTTAACGCCAGTATATCAGGAAATCAAAATCTTACCAATGAAATTGTCCCGGCAGAGTTATCCGTTCAGCAAGAATGACACCGCTAAGAAATTCGTGTGCCGACATCCTCTCCACAGACAACCCTCTTTATATTACCTTTTTCTTTTAATTTGAAAACTGCCAGAGGCAGCCGATTATCCATCGCCAGGGAAATGGCCGTCATATCCATAACCTTGAGCTGTCTTTCAAGAACTTCTATGTAACTTATTTTTTTGATAATTTTGGCCTTCTTGTTTTTAACAGGATCTGAATCATATAAGCCGTCGACCTTGGTGGCTTTAAGCAGAATCTCCGCATGAATCTCTTGAGCCCTTAAAACGGCGGCCGTATCGGTCGTGAAATAAGGATTGCCGGTACCGGCCCCGATAATAACAACCCGCCCTCTTTCCAGGTGACGAATTGCCCGCCGCAAAATGTAAGGCTCCGCAATCTCATGCATCGAAATCGCAGTTTGCAGCCTGGTTTGAAGACCCATTTTCTCCAACGTATCCTGCAGAGCCAGGCTGTTGATTATCGTAGCCAGCATTCCCATGTGATCTGCAGAGGACCGGTCCATACCATATGAGCTGGCGGCAACACCTCTGAAAATATTTCCTCCCCCGACAACAATGCTGGTTTGAACGTCGAGATCAACAATGGATTTGATCTCCTTGGCCACATAGCTTAACATGTCCGGGCTGATGCCGAAATTCTGATCCCCCATCAGCGCTTCACCGCTTAATTTAAGGGTAATGCGCTTGTAGAGCGGTTGAGTCAAGTTTAGCTATTCTCCAATCTGATAACGAACAAATCGCTTAATGGATATGTTTTCGCCAATTTTAGCAATCAATTCATTAAGTAAATCTGCAATCGAAATGTCTGGATTGCGCACATAGGGCTGGTTCATCAGGCAGTTGTCTTGATAAAATTTTTTGAGCTTGCCATCAACAATCTTATCGAGGACGTTTTCAGGTTTGCCTAGATCAAGAGCCTGAGCCCGGTAAATTTCTTTTTCTTTTTCAATAACCTCTTGTGGAATATCCTCCGGAGTGATACCCAAAGGATTGCTGGCTGCAATATGCATGGCAATATTTTTGGCAAATCCCTGGAATTCGTCATTTTTGGCCACAAAATCCGTCTCACAATTGACTTCGACCAATACGCCCAGCTTGGCGTTCATATGGATATAGGACTGAATCGTTCCTTCTGTCATGGCCCGACCGGCTCTCTTTTGGGCAGTTGCCAGACCTTTCTTCCTCAGGAATTCAATTGCTTTTTCCATATCGCCGCCCACTTCGGTCAGGGCGCTTTTGCAATCCATCATTCCGGCGCCGGTTTTTTCCCGGAGCTGTTTTACCATCGCCGCACTGATTACTGCCATTTTTATTCTCCCGCTATTTCTTCTTCAGATTGATCCTTGAGCTCTTCTAACTCTGCTTCTGCATTTTCCTCAGATTCATTACCTTCAACGGCGGTTGTGGTATCAGTCTTGGTTTTTCTGATAATCTCCACCACCGGCCCCTCAGTTCCATCGGATATCACTTTGCGCTCACCCGGCTTCAGATCCGCACTGGCGGCTACAATTTCAGATTCTTCTTCAACATCTTTATCGGCTTCCGCCTGCATTTTTTCTTTATACCGTTCACGCCCTTCTACGCAAGCATCGGCAATTCTCTCGGTCAACAGCCGAATGGATCGAATCGCATCATCATTTCCCGGAATGAGATAGTCAATCTCGTCGGGATCGCAATTGGTGTCAACAATGGAGATAATTGGTATATTCAGGCGCTGGCCCTCTCTGACCGCAATGGCTTCATTTTTTGGATCCACGACAAAAAGAGCCCCGGGCAAACCATTCATGGTTCGAATTCCGCCAAGGTTATTGTCCAGCTTCACCCGTTCTTTAGCCAACTTCAAACGCTCCTTTTTGGGAAACAGGTTAATCGTTTCGTCATTTATGATATCGTTCAGATAATTCAAACGAAGAATGCTCTTTCGGATCGTCTGAAAATTGGTTAACATGCCTCCCAGCCAACGATTGTGCACGTAAAACATCTCGCACCGATTGGCTTCCTCATAAATGGATTCCCGTGCCTGCTTTTTGGTGCCGACAAAAAGCACCGATTTACCCTGCGCCACCTGATCCCGCACGAAATCGTAGGCAACTTTGAACATGGATACAGTTTTTTGAAGATCAATAATGTACATTCCGGTTCTCGCCCCAAAAATGTAAGGCTTCATTTTTGGGTTCCAGCGTTTGGTCTGGTGACCAAAATGAACTCCTGCCTCTAGAAGTTCTTTCATTGTTACATAAGCCATTTTTTTCTCCCTTCAAATTCGGTTTTTCCTCCGCCGCTGTTAGACTGCCTCCAACTTTCAATGAAAGCACCGGGGAAACAGAACCTGCGGCGTGTGTAATAAAAAATCCATTTCAAATATCAAATTCTACCCTGCTGCGCAACAGTTTTTTCTTTTGGTCATTGCAGCGATACGGTCATATCCGCTGTAGTCTTTGTAAAACTCGATGTTTTCATATTGTCCGCATTTGTTGATCATTTGTTTCAATTGCGCTTTCTGGTCAGCGCCCATCTCCAACAGGAGCACCCCTGCCGGTTTCAGATAAAGATGGGCTGATTGAACAATTTTCCGCAAACACCGCAGACCATCTTCGGCTCCATCAAGCGCTGAAAGTGGCTCATGCGCCTGAATTTCCGGCTGAAGCTTAACCAGATCGCCCGATCTGACATAGGGTGGATTTGAGATGATCAAGTCAAACAAACCGGACTGCCCCCTAAAGGCTGTCAGCCAATCGGCAACGATAAAATAAACCCTGGTTTCTATGCCATGCCGGATGGCATTGCGGCGGGCAACTAGAACGGCATTGACCGAAATATCGGTGCCCCAATAAAAATGTCGAGAGTTTTCAGATGCCAGGGCCAGGATAACCGCTCCGGATCCGGTACCTAATTCCAGGATGGATTTGGACTTCGAATTTGATTCCCGCCCAAGACGCTCAAGTGCTCTTTCAACCAGGCATTCGGTTTCAGGACGCGGTATCAGTACATCGGTTGTGACTTCCAGCTCCATGGACCAGAATTCTTTGCATCCCACGATATAAGCCACCGGTTCACGGTTTAGCCGGCGTTTGATCAAAGCTTTGAAACGATCCCGTTCGTCGGAATTCAGCGGTTGATCATAATGCAGATACAGATCAATACGCCGAGCATTTAAGGCATGGGCTAACAGGATTTCGGCTGTTGCTCTTGAACTGTCGATATCGTGAGAATCAAAATAATTCGCCGCCCATCGAATCAGTTTCATGATGGTCCATTCAGGACGATCGGGTTGGGCTGGATTGTGCATTTTGCAATGCCTGTGCCTGAAAGTAAGTAGTCAATTCACTAATTATCTCGGTAAGATCCCCCTGTAAAATGTTATCCAGTTTATAAAGGGTCAAACCAATGCGGTGATCGGTCACCCTTCCCTGTGGGAAATTATAGGTCCGGATACGCCCGCTGCGGTCCCCGCTTCCCACCTGACTTTTTCGTTCTTCAGACCGTTTTTCGTTCTGTTCCTGAGTCATTTTATCCAGCAATCGCGACCGCAAGACCTTTAACGCCTTATTTTTATTTTTTAATTGCGATTTTTCATCCTGACACGTTACCACTAAACCCGTCGGCAGATGGGTGATCCGCACAGCCGAATCGGTGGTATTTACACTCTGCCCGCCAGGACCGGCGGAGCGATAGACATCGATTTTGAGGTCCGATGGATCAATTTGCACATCCACTTCCTCGGCTTCCGGTAAAACAGCGACCGTAACTGCTGAGGTGTGAATCCGCCCCTGAGCTTCAGTAGTCGGAACCCGCTGAACGCGATGGATGCCGCTCTCATATTTAAATTCGCTATAGGCACCGACACCATGAATCAGGGCAATAATTTCTTTTATGCCTCCCACACCGGTGAAGTGTTGGGTCAGTATTTCCACTTTCCAATTGCGGGATTCTGCATAGCGGGCGTACATTCTAAAAAGATCGCCGGCGAACAAAGCCGCCTCTTCACCTCCGGTGCCGGCCCTGATTTCAATAATCACATTTTTCTGATCATTCGGGTCCTTGGGCAAAAGCAGTTTCTGCAGCTCGTCCTCAAGCTCGTCTTTTCTGCGGTTAAGGTCGGCAAGCTCCTCACGGGCCAGATTTTTTATTTCCGGATCTGAATCTTGCAGAAGCTCCTTGCTATCTTCAATGCCCTGAAGGGTTTCTTGATAAACCTTGAAAGCCGACACGATCTTATCCAGTTCGGCGTGTTTCCGGATAAGCTTCTGATATTCCTCACGGTTATTTACAATTTGGGGGTCGCTAAGACGCTTCTCAATCTCGTAAAATCGTTCGGCAACTCCTTTTAGTTTTTCATACATTTTGCTGTTCACCTAAATCCTGGATTGAACATCAATCCGGCGAAAACGAATAATAATCACAAGGGCACAATTTATTTTGGCCTCATTGTTTCGTTACTTTCGTGCTCAACTGGTTGTCAATTGGGGAAATCACCCGGTCCATTGTAATCTTGAGCACCGGGAGTTTTTTATGCGGTTAAGCTAATACAGTCTGTTCTGCTGGGGATAGGTCGGTAAGCTTAGCAGCATAATTGAGGGCGGGGGTTGCTAATTCGGCTTTTCTTTCTTTTGCTGAAATTTTTGATATTTCTTGCGAAAGCGTTCGATGCGGCCGGCTGTATCGATCAGCTTTTGCTTGCCGGTGAAAAAGGGATGGCATTTGGAGCAAATTTCGACACGGATGTCCTTTTTGGTCGATCCGACTTCCAACACGTTACCACAGGCACACTGAATGGTGGTTTGATGATACTCAGGATGAATGTCAGTTTTCATTTTATTTCAACCCCTCTAA
Source organism: Desulfobacterales bacterium (assembly GCA_037388985.1). Lineage (GTDB taxonomy): Bacteria > Desulfobacterota > Desulfobacteria > Desulfobacterales > JAHEIW01 > JAHEIW01. The sequence continues at coordinate 10,544 of JARRJQ010000051.1, forward strand.
AAACTTTTTTTGATTAAAAAGTTTTTATATCCCAATCATTTCCTTTTGACAATAAATTATTTTCAATGGACGCGATCTGCTACTTTTAAGACCGCCTCTAAGCATTCATCGAATTTAAGAATTCTTTGTTCGTTTTGGTGCCGCTCATTTTTTCAAGCAAAAATTCCATGCTGTCAACCGTGTTTAACGATGTTAGCAGCTTGCGCAATATCCAGACCCGATTTAAAATTTCAGGTTGTAAAAGAAGCTCCTCTTTGCGCGTACCGGATCGTTTGATATCAAATGAAGGAAACACCCGTTTATCGGCCAGGCGGCGATCCAGCTGAATCTCGGCATTGCCGGTGCCTTTAAATTCCTCAAAAATAACTTCATCCATTCGGCTGCCCGTATCAACCAGAGCTGTTGCAATTATCGTTAAGCTTCCGCCCTGTTCGATATTTCTGGCAGCACCGAAAAATCGCTTGGGACGCTGCAGTGCATTGGAGTCCACGCCACCGGATAAAATCTTACCGCTGGGCGGCACCACCGAATTATAAGCACGGGCAAGCCGAGTAATACTGTCCAACAAGATAACCACGTCCTTTTTATGTTCAACCAACCGCTTAGCTTTGTCAATTACCATCTCGGCTACCTGAACATGCCGTTCGGCAGGCTCATCAAAGGTTGAACTGATGACTTCCGCAGCCACGGTTCGTATCATATCGGTGACCTCCTCGGGCCGCTCATCAATTAGCAGCACAAAGGGTACCACATCTTTATGGCTGGCGATAATCGCGTTGGCAATGCTTTGTAAAAGCATGGTTTTGCCCGATCGAGGCGGGGAAACAATCAAACCTCTCTGGCCGAAGCCCATGGGAATCATCATGTCCATGACCCGGGTAGAATAATTTTCCGGATCCGTTTCAAGGCTAATCTTGCGATCCGGATAAAGTGGGGTAAGATTATCAAAAAGGATTTTATCGCGGGCGATCTCCGGATCTTCAAAATTGACGGCCTCCACCTTCAACAAGGCAAAATAACGCTCGGATTCTTTAGGCTGGCGAATCTGACCCGAGACGGTGTCGCCGGTTCTTAAATTAAACCGACGGATCTGGGACGGTGAAACGTAAATGTCATCGGGCCCCGGCAAGTAGTTGGAATCCGGCGATCTTAAAAAACCAAATCCGTCGGGCAAAATCTCCAGGGTTCCTTCACCGAAAATGAAACCGTTTTTTTCAATCTGGTGTTGAAGCAGGGCGAACATCAACTCCTGCTTGCGCATCCCGGCCGCACCTTCGATTTTATACTGCTTGGCCATCTGAGTAAGTTCGCTGATATTTTTCTCTTTAAGTTCTGCGATATTCATTAAATCTGTTTCCCTCCAAATTGGTATTCACGTAAGCTTCCTCTATTGCTGGGGACCGATCACCTTAATCTTACCACATGCCTTTTACTATCGGACCTGAGCGCTATGTTTAATTTATGCGTTGTTATAAAACGCTTTCCAGTACTTTTGCATTATACCCAAGCACAGGTGGGTTATGATTGAAAGAAACCATTTAGGCAGTATCGTCACTTGGCAATGTTGCGTATTTGATAAATATAGGCGTCCCTACGCAGCAAAATTATGGATTGGATCCATGTCGGTACTCAAGAAGGATTATGAGTGTACAATGATTTCAAACTCGAAGATAATAAATTAGGTATCCTCACAATCTGGTGGGTTATGCCTTTGATCAGTTATAATAAAAATTATATCATAATTGAATTCATGTCAAGCAGTTTGTCCGCTTTTTGAATACTTTATTCAAATATGAATCTCAGCGATACTGATTTGAATGATAAGATAAGTACTATCAGATTCAAGACAAGCTGTGTTATAATCCGGATTCAACTAATCGCTTTTTCCGGGTTCATTAAAAATAATGGTTCAGATCGATACAAAAATATTTCCTAAAACCCCGGGCGCCTTCATTGTGGGGGGTTCAATCAGAGATATGCTTTGCGGTCGCCGGCCGACCGACTATGATGTGGCCGTGCTGGGAGATGCGCTGGAATTTGCACGCCGGGTTGAAATCAATACCAATGGCCGCCTGGTTAAGATCGGAAAACCGGGTCGAATGATTCTGCGGGTGATCGGAAAAAGCAATAGTATCGATATTTCCGAAACAAAAGAAGGCTCCATTGAACAGAATCTGCGGGCCCGTGATTTTACGATCAATGCCATGGCTTATGAGTTGTCTTCACGGCAGTTAATCGATCCTCTGGCAGGGCAGCATGACCTCAAGAATAGAACCATTCGGATGGCTTCGGAAGCTGTTTTTAGCCAGGACCCGATTCGGCTGCTGAGAGCTTTTCGTTTGGCAGCGGCATTTCAGTTTGAAATTGAACCGCAGACAACAAAAGCGATTAAAAGACAGGCTGCGCTTATCCGGCATTCGGCTAAAGAGCGGGTTCGGGAAGAATTTTTTAAATTGCTTCAATGCCCCAAAGTCCACCCATACCTTGGCCTGATGGTTGATACCGGTGTGTTGTTTTACATTTTTCCTGAACTTTTAGAGCTAAAGCACTGCTCGCAAAATCGGTATCATCAACTCAATGCATTTGAGCACACGCTTAATGCATTTTACCATCTGGAGGAATTATTGGAAACGAACTTCAAACGTTTACAAATCAAAAACCAGTCGATCGTGCCTCAAATCGACGCCAAACAAGTTTATTTGCTGAAGTTTTCCATGCTGCTGCACGATATCGGAAAACCGGTCGTTCAAACGATGGATGAAAAGGGTGTCTTTCATTTCAAGGACCATGAGCGCCAGGGCGCGAAAATGGCCAAAGACATCTGCAAGCGGCTGAAATGCTCTAATCGGGATGCCGACTCCATTTATTTTATGGTTCGTCACCACATGCGACCTTTATTTTTATTCACTGCACTTCAAAAGCATAACGCCACCCGCAAGGCGGTGACACGGAATGAATTCGGTTTGAAACCTTCTCACCTTTTTAAAAAAATATTAAATCGTGTGGAAACAGAGCGGTTGTCAAGAAGCGATATGACCCGACAGGAGGCGGTGGATTTGGTCAGGGATCTAATTCAAGATGAAAAGTCAAATTAGGTTTCAGTGTTCAAGGTTCAAGGACCTGTTTGATTGGTTTTATTGGTTTTATTGGTCTTATTGGTTGAATTGGTTGGCTTAAACCGAACCAATTGAACGAATTGAACAAATTAAACAAATACAACGGTTGCCAGCTCGCTGGCGCTCTGACCTGAACACTGAAACCTGAAACCTCTAACGCGGCAGCGGCTATTTCAAACCATCCAGGGCTGCAAAT
>JARRJQ010000052.1:0-9973 GCA_037388985.1 Desulfobacterales bacterium
AAGCCGACCAGCTGGATCCACCTCGATGCCGCCGGCAGGGCCATTGACTTTCCTTCAGCGAAATCGAGCGCCAACCCCAGCATGTCCAGTCCACAGCTGTTAAAGATGGTTTGCGGCAGGCAATCGCCGCCGGGACGCGGGGTCATTTCAAGCAGATAAGCGACACCCTCATGTATAATAAAATCCACCATGCAAAGAGCCCGATTCAAACCCAGCGCGCTGGCGGCATTTCGAAGCTGAGCCTGGAATTTTTCTGTCTGGAGCGGCTCAGGAAGCCGACTCGGTAAAACGTAGGCCAGAGTGGTTCCGACCGCTTGATCGCAAGCCAGGATCTTTTCGGCCAGCCGAATGATCTGCACCTGATTTCCGTCGATTATAAAATCACAGCTGTAGTCCCGCCCGTCGATGAACTTTTCGATCACAAACTCATGATGGGGATCCATTTTCACGACCCCCCATTTTTCAGGCCGGTACATGCGGATGTTTGCTGGCGCTGCAAGCTTTCGGCCGATCAGGTCAATGGCCCTGGAACAATCGCGGCGATTCTCACATTTGAACAACAGTTCACTGCCCGAACCGGTCAGCGGTTTGATCATGACCGGTTTTTCGATTTGGTCCATGAATTTTAGGGCATCCGACAGGTTTCGAACAACCGCTGTCTGCGGACTGGGTACTGCCGCTTTTTGCCAGATTTGCTTGGAAAGAAACTTGTTGCGGCTGGCGACGATTGCCGCGGGGGCAGGAAAAGGCAAGCCGAATTGCTTTGCCAGGTCTGCGGCGAGCCCCAGTGATTCGCAATCATAACATGCCACTCCGCAGATTTCAATTCGCCATCGGTTTAAATGCGTGTTCAGCTCGTGGCGGACCCGTGCAGGGGACTGCAGGTCACATAACAGTTCGTCGGCCGGCGCAGGATTCAACTCGACCGCTGCGGCCCTTTCGGCCGGATCGGTCACAAACAGCGCCCGCCCCGGATATCGCGTACGGATGTGATCAATGTAGTCGCTGGTTGTTCCGACGACCAAAAGGCGTTTGTCAAGCATGCATGGCCCTGAGCGGAACTTCCAAATCTGCTTCCTGAACAATTTCTGAAGCGAGACTCGAAAGAAGAAACAGCGGCCGCGGTGTCAGATGGAATTGTTTTTTCCAGTGAAAGTCACCACACAGAAAATCGACCCGCTGCAATCGCTGCTGGCAGGCCCACTGCATATGGTGCAGGTTTATCAGCTTGGCCACACCCCGATACCGACTGTTGGTGCCGCCAGCCATAACCGTATATACACCGCGATAAATGCTGCCCATATCAACGGCTGCAGGTTCCCCGTTTATCAGAACCGTGGTAAAACGGAGCCAGCCTCTGTCGTTTAAAAAATTGGCCAGGCTTCTGAACCCTTCTTTAAACCGGCAGTCAAAGAAATAGGAATCGGCGCCAAACCGGCTGATATTCATTTCAACCATTAAATCAAAATCAGAGCCGTCGTTATATCGGTAGCTAACGCCCATTTCCTCAATCGCAGAAACCTCCCGCAGAATCTGCTTGATCGATTTATGCGAAAATTCTCGGAAATAATTTTGCATTTCAAAGTCATAATGAGGCGGCAAAAACAAAGACCCAATTTCATCGATCGCCATTTCAGCAGGCGGCCAGCTTGAATCGGGCAGCAGGTATCGCAGGCAGTACGTTGAAGAACATCGGGCCAGTAAGTCTGACAGCTGCAAATCACGGCAATAATATATTCGGTTTTTTTCCAGCCATGTCTTGCCATGCCATATTTCCCCGGGAAAATAACCGTAACACCGGCTTTCCTCAATCCAGCTTAACGGCAGCAAGCCGCAAATACCCCTGCTGTCCTCAGCAACGATAAAGTGGGGCTGGTGCCTGAAATGGCGCTGAAAGCAATTGCGAACCTCCCAGAGATCGGCAATCGATTCAGCCGGCATGACCTGCTGCCAAATCTGGCGGCACTCTTCTAAGTCCGAAACAATTCGTATCCTCGGCATGATCATCGCCTCAGGTTGACCTGGGTGATAATTTCGGAACCGCCAAAGTATTTTTTGGCGAAATCCGCTACCACCTCCGGATCGTAAGGCTTGCAACTAAACACGTCGAGATAGGTTGTGTTGGTCAGATTGGCAAAATGAGCCGATATCAAGGAGGTTTCAATCAACTGCACCATGGAAAATCCCGCGACCCGCTCGTCTTCTCCGAAGTTAACAACCAGGGTATCCTGGAACCGCTTCATCTCGATCAGGTCACAAAGTTCAATCACGAACTGCTTGATTTTATCGGCGTCGCGAATGGTTTCCGGGTTGCAATCATAGATGTCGAAACTGGAGGCAATCCCCCAAACCTCTTCGGCAACGGCTAATTGTACAATGTTTTGTTTATTCACTGGCACCTCTTTAAGAATTAAGTTTTCTTTTTAATAAAATCGCGCAGGATCGAAGCAACTATTGGAAGTCTCCGACCTGCGCAACCCTTTTCACCCGTTTTTGTTCTGAGACAGCGCCTCACTGATAAACCGTGTCAAGCTCGCCACCAACGCTCCGCGCAAGGACCGAAAAGTTGTATCAACGTCCTCATCCTCCGAAGTGATCACCGCAAAGGAGTAATATCCGGAAACAAATCCTGCGGTGGCGCACGCAATTCGGTGGGATACGGGTTTTGGTAAGCGATGCTTGATTAACGAATTCAGCAGGGTTTCGATCGTCTCCAAGTAGTCCAAAAAAGGCTCTTCAAGAACCGAGTAACCCTCTTTAAGCTTCAAGTCGGCGCGTCCCTGATAGTACAGCACGAAATCTTCCCAGCGTGTGCTGAAAAACTCGATGTGAACGCCGATCAAAGTATCCATCATCTCGGATAAGTCCGTAATGCCTTCGGCCTTCTTATTTATCGCTTCCCTGAGTTCTCCCAGCACATTGTTGATCAGCACCTTAAGGAGGCCCTCTTTGTTTTTGAAATGATAATAAAAGGTGCCTTTGCCCACATCGGCGCGTTCGGTAATGTCATCAATGGTGGTCAGATCCAGACCTTTTTCGGCAAAAATGCTGCTGGCAGCGTCCAAAAGCTTTTGCCGGGTGCGACTGACTCGTAGCTGATGACGGGTTCTTTTCGGTTTTTCCAACATCGCTTGAATCGGTTCTATGAATATTTATTATAGACTATTCAGTCAAATCTGACGTCATCGTTTAATATGACGAACTTGCCTAAATTGACATATTAGTCTAATATGACCAAATAGTCAACTTTTTTTAAAGAAATGTGTTTTTGATCCGAGATGAAATATTTTGACTTAAAGGGTTAAATCGGAGTATGATTATAGAAAAGCACAATTAGATTCTATGAATTTATCTGGCATTTAAACACCCAACCCGGGGTTATAAACCGCAACCCCGGTTTTTTTGTGGATATTGAAGCTATGAAAAAAAGCCTGGTTTTTTTCTGTGTCATTTTTTGCACATGTTTTTTGACGACCCTTTACGCTGCCGGAGAAACGGCCTCAGGCGATGAGCTTATTTCGTTAAACGTCGAACAAAAACCTCTGCGCGAAGTGCTCGCAATGCTCACGAAAATAACGGGGCATGCGTTTATCATCGACGATCAATTGCAGGATATGCCGGTATCCATTTCCGCAAAGGCGATACCATTGCACAGAGCGTTAAAAATTATTTTTGCCGACATAAACAATGCCATTGTTTACCAATCGGACGGAAAGATAAAAATAATCGTTTACAACGAAGCCCCTGAAAAAAATAGGGGATCTGCATCTCAACAAACCACATCGCAAACGAAAATGGCATCTTCTCCGGCGGCGGAGCAAGAATCCGAGTCCTCCGAGGAAGCCGCTCCTGAGCCTGAAACAGAAAATTTAGACGCTCCCGCAGAGGAAGGCGGTGCGCGGCCCGCCGAGGAACAGGAACTGGAAGAGGAGCAAACAGAGAACACTGCTCAGGATCAAGGCGAAAGCACAGAAGCGGCTACCGACTAGAAGTGGTTCCAAAACCCAGCTTGTGTCCGATAGCTGCGTTGTCCCGCAAATTGAAGTGCTCGCGCACTTACCTGGTCGCTTCGTTTTCAATCCAGGCCCGCAGCGAGCTTAGCCACTCAATTAATTGAGGGGTCGGGGAGTTTTTCAATCCTCGTTTCTCAAAAAGCCCGCCAGGGTTTGCGCTCGCTATTGCGGACCAAGAAAAAACTCCCCGACCCCTCGATTAATTTCGGCCGGCATTTAGCCTTGCCGAGAGATCCCTCGGCGATTTATCCGGTGATCCGGCATCTGAAAACCCAACCGTCCATACTTTAACTTTGCCGGTAGTTGTCGAGTAGGTTTGAAAGCGAAAATGACCGCTATCCTGCAGAAAAGTGTAATCGAAGTTGATCGAATGAATGCCCAGGGTCTCGACACTGTATGGCAGCCAGCTTTGACCATTGTCAAAGCTGCGGTGCAGTTTGTTGTGTCCATCAACAACCGTTAAAACTCCGCTTGCATCTGTCAGGATTCTGGCCGGAATGGACTCAAAGGGCAGTTTTATGGGTGCAGACCAGCCAACCCCCGGGCGCCACAACGACCACCAAGCGGTATCGTTGCGATTATCGGCAAAGGATACTACCGGATATCCATTTGCAGTGACTCCCACATAGCTTGAATACCATAACCTTCCATTGCTGCCCGTCCAGCCCGATCCTACAGCCACATCGCCGTTTTCAAGCGTAATCGGCAGGGTTTCGTAAAGAGAACCATCAGCGCGTTTGAAGGTCTCTCCTCCGTCATTCGAATAAGCATAAAGCACATGGGTATGATAGCCTGAAGAACCATGACCGTCATCTACCACCCAGGTTACGTGCATCCCATTGTCCTTGTCAAAAAAGATGCGAAGCCGATAGGGTTGATCAGCTGTACAGTCCGCACCGGAATCATTCCAAAAAAAGGTTTTAACCCCGTGGGGATAGTCGGTACCACCCAGCATTACCCAGATTTTAGCGTCGGCATCATATCTGGCAATCGCTGCAGCCATGATACCCGGAGACCAACCCGTACCGAATTTAACCCGATGACGAAAGGCAACGAAAAGCACCCCGTTTATATCACGGGCAAAGGACGGATAGCTAATCCAGGTTCCCGGAATCGTACGGGATTCATCATTGCCAACAAAGGTAAACGATGAGATATCTTCCGGTTTATCGGAGACGACATATTGCCATGCATATTGATAGAAGGAATTGCCGGTTTGCGGATGATTAAAAGGGGAGTAATGCATGTTGCCGGCTACATGAATGAAGCCGTTGCGATCGATGCCCACCGAGGCACCGTTATGCCAGGCGTCGCTGTCTGTTTCTTCAAAAACCACGTTTTTAGATATATGGCCGTCGGAGGATTTTTTGACAATCATCGTCTTTAACTGTTGGGTGACGTATACAAAATAGATGGCATTATTATAAGTTGCCACCGGCGTCTGCCAGTCGCCGCCGGTTACTTTGGAAGCGTTGCTAAACTCGAATTCTTTTATGATGGTGACGGTCTCCGGAGGCTGTTGCCCCCATGCTGTCATTGCATATATTGATAAAGCCACCGGAACCGCCACCATAGCGTGATAAAAACGCTTCATATTTGTCTCCTTTTTTGCATCCCCCGAGATAGAATAGCTGAATTTCTAGGTTCAAGTGCAAAATAGGTACCAGCTGAAGATCAAATGCCAGCGCTTGTTGGAGCGCCCCCCTGAAGATGGCTGTTATTTTTATTAATTTTCAAAAATTTCTATATTATCAATTTTTTAGCCCTTTGGTAACGCTCAAGGTTTGTTCCAATGTTGCGATCGCTGAAAATGAGGAGTTGTATTCTATTCCGGCCCAATTAGATGTCTGTACGAAAAATGATACCTTGACGTATACAGAATGATAATCATTGGAGCTGACGACTAAATTTTGTTTAACCGGATTGAAATGGGTTTTGGGTAAAGCGGGCGGTTCAAAGTCGCCTGCGATCGATTCATTTTAATCTTGTTGCCAAATTGATTGTTTTCTGTATAAAATTCATGTTCACAGATCACAGGACAGATCAACCTTATCTTGTGTTTATCCATTATCAAAAAGAAATCCCTCACAGTTTGGTCGCGGCACTGGAACGCGAAAACGTTTTACGGAGTCAAAAATAAAATTAGAGGAGGAACAAAATGCAAGCTTATTGTGTAAAATGCAAAGCGAAGAAAGAAATGAAAGATCCCAAGGAAATTACCATGAAAAACGGCCGACCGGCTACCCAGGGTGTTTGTCCAACCTGCGGTACCAAAATGTTCCGGATCGGCAAAAGCAAATAAGAAGGCCGTCAGCATTTTTCGCGCCACCCCTTGGGGTGGCGCGAATAGCGGGCTAAGATTCGCGCCTGTTTAGGGCTGCAAAACTCATTACAGCATACCCGCTGCGCCGGATTTTGTAGGCAAAGTGCAAAGGGCATTTTGGATTGCCAGTTTCCTTTTTTCCGCGGCATAGGTGGTTGATCCGAACACTATTTAGCCGCGATAGCTACTTCCTGCTCAATCAACTCATCAAGTCATTAAGAAAATTTCGCTTATAGAAGTCGCTTCGGAACCGACCTGGTAAAGCAGGGTCCGAAGTGTTGCATAGCAAATGGCTATCGAGCGGCAGTTGTATTGGGCCATCCGGATTTTTACCCCTGTTCTGGCTTCAAGCCAGGCGCCAGATTCGGAATCAAATGCGAATATAATGTGCCGCCGGAGGTGTTTATGATTAAGAAGTTACAAAAAGGTGGGTTGTCTGGTCTTAAAGGAACTGTGCGATACCACCGGTTGTTTCGGAATCTTTGAGGGAGGATAAAAAAATGGCGGCATATATGATTGCCAGAGTCAATGTGACGGATTGGGATAAATATAAACAGTACATGAAAGTCACACCGGGAATCATCTCAAAATATGGCGGTAAATTTATTGTTCGCGGGGGGCAAATCGTCACTCTCGAGGGCCCAGAGGAAAAATGGCGCATCGTTATCGCCGAATTTCCCGATCTGGAAAAAGCTAAAGAATTCTATTATTCGCCGGATTACGCCGACGCCAAAAAGATTCGCGAAGGCGCCGCTCTGGCGCAATTTGTTGCGGTCGAGGGCGTCGCCTAGAAGTGGTTTGAAAACCCCATCTCCCCGCTCAATAAAGCGGGATTTCGCATCTAATTGAAAGGTTATTTAAGGGGCTCAAAATGCTCCGATAGCTTCGTTGCAGACCTCTTTATATGGGGCTCATCCCGCCTGCGGCGGGACTGCGCTTTTTCACTTGTCCCGCCATAGCCCTGCAACTCGTCAAAGGGCGACGGCGGATCGGCCTGCGCCTTACTCTCGAACATGACCTGGGATTTTGAAACCACTTCTAATCAAGTGCTGGAATCTACAGAAAATGTGGGTAAAGAAAAATTTGTCGCATGAGACTCGACATGCGCCTATCTCCTGAGAACTGCAAGTGGTTGATATTGCCTCTCACGGTCTATTTGGGGATTGTGGTTGCGATGGCTTATTTGCAAGATCAATTTATCTACTATCCAGAAAAAATAGACCCAAAACGAATCGAGGGATGGGCAAGCGACAGAGGTCTGCTGCTGTGGCCGAATAAAGTCAAAACCCATCGCGGTTTCATACCGATGAGTACACCACCAAAATCCAGGGGAACGGTTTTGGTATTCCATGGCAACGCAGGTACAGCGATAGACCGCACTTACTATGTGAGCGCCCTCGGAGCTTTAGACTATCGCGTGGTGCTCGCCGAATACCCCGGGTACGGCTCCCGCCCGGGAAAGCCCGGTGAAAATCAATTCACCGAAGATGCCGTCGAGTCGACCCGCCTGGCGCTAAGCCAATTCGGACCCCCCCTGTATCTTCTTGGAGAGTCGCTGGGGTGCGGGGTAGTGTCTGCTATTGTTGCTAAAAGCAATTGGCCCATTGATGGCCTGGCACTAATCACCCCATGGGATTCTTTAACCCAGCTTGCCATGGATAAATATTGGTTTCTGCCGGTGCGCTGGATGCTAAAAGACACCTACGACAACGTGGCGAACCTCGCCGGTTATCACGGTCCGGTGGCCATTGCAATTGCCGGGCAGGACGAAATTATCCCCAATCGCCTGACTCGGCATTTGTATGAGACCTTGCACGACCCCAAGCGTCTGTGGACCTTTCCAGATGCAGGCCACAACAGTTGGCCATCAAATCCAGATGAGTCATGGTGGACAGAAATGATGACTTTTCTGCGCTCAACAGCACGGTACAGAGGATCCAAATGACGAATATCGATTTTATTTATCTCTATCTGAATATATGCTAAGAGCAAAGCAGTCAAATTTAACTCTGGAGATTGTGCAATGAGCAACTTTTCAGAGCAACTGATCCGTTTGAGGAACGAAAGTAAATTAAGCTTAAAAGAGATCTGCAAACAGGTCGGCATTCCGCCATCAAGATTAGTTGAGCTTGAACGCGGCATAAGAATACCGACCACCGGTCAAATCAAAAGTCTGGAAAATTTTTATGGCGTCAATTCAGGAGCGCTTGCCGAACTGGCGAATTCGCTGGAACCAACAGATTGATAATCCATAAAGATTGACTGCGGTTTGAATAGATACCGGGAATTTTAAATTTTCGGTTTCAATGCAGATGAAAATATAAGAATCAGTGGACTGATCCACTATTTTTTTCCCACCACTTCCCCTTTTTGCCCTCCGACCGGGTCGCAACAGCAGCTGCCCCTTCTGATAATTGAGGCCAAGACCCGGCCGGTCACCGGGTAAAAAAACAACAAAAACGAAGAACTTGAATGACGACCTAAACGTTGTTAGAGCGCATAAAAAAGCAAATCCACAATTTTTAGTAGGAATTTCCAAGATTTGTGGTATAATTAGCAGATAAATTGATGGTTCATCGCAACTTGGAGCAGATCAAATGAAGCATGATTGGGAATTCGGCGAGCGAATACAGTGCAGGGAGGCTGAAAAAAATGAATGCATGGCACTTGTGGCCGAAATCGTTTCAATGGCCAACAAAGCCAAGCGTAACGGATTGCTTTCGCTGGTACATGAAGCTGAAGAAACCTCTCATTTCCTCTTGCGCAAAGGTCTTCAACTGGTCCTGGAGGGGGTAAATCCTGAGATTGTTGGAAAAACACTCCAAAATTATATTCTGTCCGGCAGATACCAGGGAAAGGAGCTTTTGGAACGCTGTCTGATTATGGAAGGCGTTACCGCCATTCAACATGGTGTCAACCCGACGGTTATTAAAGAGCTGCTTTTATCATTATTCGGTGAAGATGCCAGTGCAAACTATGAGCTCTTACATGGCGACAATAGAGGGAACCGATTAAACGCCTTTTTTAAAAAAATAGAAAAAGATCGGGCCACTACCCCGTTAGGCTCGAAACTGGGGCATACGATTATGCAGCTCAATGATCAATCCATTCAAAAATGCCTCAAAGAAATCAGCACCGTAGACCTGGCTCGGGCACTCAAGGGCATCGAGGGAAAGGCGCAGATAAAAGTATTCAAAAATCTGCCCAAACGATCAGCCGCCATCCTGCAGGAAACAGTTGAACACCTGGATTTGATGAGAGAATCTGAAATGAACGATGCTCAGGAAAAGGTCCTCTTAATCATCTCGGATCTGGAAGCGCAGGGTGATATCCTGATAGCCAGCTGATTTTTCGAATGAATCTTTCCGCTAAACTGGCAGCTTTAGGGAAAATATATGAAATTTACGCCAGGTTTTCGGCCTCACTAGACTTAGCCTGTAAAAAGTATTGTGCTCACTGCTGCACCACCAGCATCATCCTGACCACGGTTGAAGGGTACACCATTTTTACGACCCTGCAATCAGAAGGTAACACGCAGTGGATCGACAAGATTCGGCAGGCATCCGCATACAAGCGATTTCAACCTGAGATTACCACCAACCAGCTTGCAAATCTGTGCGCAGAAGGTAAAGAGCCC
>JARRJQ010000053.1:0-9955 GCA_037388985.1 Desulfobacterales bacterium
CAGAATGAGGCGGGTGTGCTAGAAGTCTAGAAATTTGAAACTTGGAGGTTTCCGTGAACAACATTAAAATCCTGATTGTCGATGATGAGTTGATCATGCGCGAATCGCTGGCCGGCTGGTTGGAACGCGACGGCCACACGGTACAGACGGCTGTCAGCGGCGAAGAGGCTATGGAAAAATTAAAGCAAACGCATTTTGACATTTTTTTGGTTGATATCAAAATGGAAGGCATGAGCGGACTGGAGGTTTTGCGCCGGGTCAAAGAAAGCGACCCCGATGCGGAGGTCGTTATGATTACCGCCTATGGCTCCATTCCTTCGGCCATCGAAGCCATGAAAGACGGCGCCTATGATTACATGCTTAAACCATTTGATCCCAATGAGTTGGGCGTTCTGATCGAAAAAATCATCCAGCACCAGGAACAGGCACGTGAAAATATCTATTTGAAGGAGCAATTCAAGGAACGCACGCGCTTTGAAAGTATGATCGGCCAGTCCAAGCCCATGCAGGAAATATTTGATCTCATTTGCGCCGTGGCCCCAACGGATTCTACCATCTTGATCACCGGAGAAACCGGTACCGGCAAAGGTCTGGCCGCCAAGGCCATTCATACCAATAGTTCCCGCCGCGAGGGTCCGTTTGTCACGGTCAATTGTGGTGCCATACCGGAGCATCTGATGGAAAGCGAGCTGTTCGGTTACCAGAAAGGCGCCTTTACCGATGCCAAAAAGACAAAGAAAGGGCGCTTGGAGTTGGCCCACGGCGGTACGCTGTTTTTGGATGAAATCGGGGAAATCAGCATGCGGATGCAAATTGATCTATTGCGGGTGCTGGAGGATCGCGTGTTTTATCGTGTGGGCGGAACTCAACCCATCGAGGCCGATTTCAGGGTGATTGCCGCCACCAATCGCAATCTTGAAGCAGCGATCAAAGAAGGATCATTTAGAGAAGATTTGTTTTACCGCTTAAATGTCATCTCTTTTGAAATGCCGTCTTTGGATCAACGCAAAGAGGACATCCCGCTGCTGGCCGAACATTTTCTTTACCGCTTTACTCAGGAGACCAACAAAACGATTAATAAAATCAACAGGGAGGCGATGGACGAGATGATGTTGTATGACTGGCCGGGCAATATTCGTGAGCTCGAAAATGCAATCGAACGTGCGGTTGTCGTAGGCCGGGAAAGAGAAATTCGATCCGAGGATTTGCCTATTTTTTGCCATGAACTTCCTCCGCCAAAAAAAGCCGGCTCTCTTGCCGAAATAGAAAAGGCCCACATTAAACAGGTGCTCAGCGAAAACCAATGGAACATTGCCAAAAGCGCAAAAATTCTGGAAATCGATCGTTCCACGCTCTACAGCAAAATCAAACGTTACGAAATAACGAAGTAGCTTGACGTCTCAGCCCCCACATAAAATCGTCATCTCACCCATCGGAGATCTGGCCGCCGATTTATTAGACCCGCTCAGAGCCGAGATAACAAGGATTTACCGATATCCGACCGAAGTTTTACCGCTTTTAGATGACCTTGAATTTGCGTTTCATCCCAATCGCAATCAATATCATTCCACGCCGATTCTGGAGCAATTGGCGCTTAAAGCCCCTGCCGGAGCGATTAAGGTGCTGGCGGTGGTCGAGGTGGATCTGTTTATCCCGATTCTAACTCATGTCTATGGCGAAGCCCAGCTCGGCGGCACAGCTTGCATCGTGTCAACGATTCGACTCAATGAAGGCCATAGCGCCTTGAACACTCAGCAGCCCTTTTTAGGCCGAATTATTAAAGAGGCCATTCACGAACTGGGGCACACATTCAGACTGCGCCACTGCCGCGAACAAACCTGCCTGATGCATTACTGCCGTGATGAGTGCGATGTGGATCGCAAATCAGATCAATTGTGCCGCTATTGCAAGGTTCTGCTGGACGATGAGACCCAACGGTTGCAAAAATCATAAAATGAGCCAATCACCGTCTAAATATTTTAAGATTGCAATATTTTAACTATTGCAAAATCCTATCTATTAATATAGATATTGCCCATGCAAGATGAGTAGCAGCGATATCGAATTTTGCCTATCGAACGACGATATCTTTACTAACGATAAATATTGCCGTCCAGCCTTAAAGATCTGCCTGAAACGCGATGGGAGCGCGATCCAAAAACGTAAACCTTAATTAAATTGATTATTATAATATTTTACCGTTATTCCTGAATGGTAAATTCTGCAGCTGGCAATTTCATCTGGGTTTATGATCATCAGTTTATTTTGATGAATATTTTCAAGAATTAAGTTAAATCTTTTCGGGAGATCTCATCATGAAATGCCCGAAATGCCAGTTCGAAAACCCGGCAAGGGCCAAATTTTGCAATGAATGCGGCCACAGCTTAATCCTTTCATCACAACCAACTCCCGCCGGACTTTTTTATAATGAACAATTACAAAAAATCCAACGCTATCTTCCCACAGGCCTCACTGAAAAGATTCTGAGTCAAAAAGACAAAATAGAGGGCGAACAACGGCAGGTTACCGTTATGTTCTGCGATATGGAAGGCTTTGCCATGATGGTGGAAAAGCTTGGTTCCGAGCAGTCTTACAGCCTCATGGACCAGGTCTACGAAATCCTTATTCATAAAGTCCACGATCTTGAGGGAACGGTCAACGAAATGACCGGTGATGGGATCATGGCGCTATTCGGTGCACCCATTGCGCTGGAAGATGCTCCCCAGCGCGCCCTTTCATCTGCGCTGTCCATCCATCGAGAGATCGATAAATTCAACGACCGTCATGAAAAAATTGGACCGATCCGGATGCGAATCGGAATCCACACCGGTCCGGTGGTCGTGGGTACGCTGGGCAATGACCTGAGGGTGGATTTCAAAGCGGTAGGCGATACGGTCAATTTAGCCTCCCGAATGGAAAAGCTGGCTGAACCCGGATCCACATATGTTTCCGAGGATACATTCAAACTGACTGACGGGCTTTTTGAATTTGAGTCCAAAGGGAAAAAATCGATTAAAGGCAAAGAAAAATCCGTTGCGGTCTATAAACTTTTATCCAGCAATAAGGATCTCTACCGACCTCGTCTGGGTTCTGAGCGAAGGATCTACTCCGAGATGGTCGGCAGGGAAAAAGAACTTGACCGCTTGGAACTCCACGTGATGAAGGCCATTAATGGTGAAGGGTCGGTTGTCAACATTATTGGAGAGGCTGGAATCGGCAAATCGCGACTTCTCGCAGAACTTCGTAAACGGGAAGTGATAGAGCGTGTGGCGCTTTTTGAAGGAAGAGCAATCTCAATCGGCAAGAATTTATGCTTTCATCCGGTTATCGATATATTGAAACAATGGGCGCAGATCAGAGGTGATGACGGAGAGGCAATGGCCTACGGCAAGTTGGAGGCTGCCCTAAAAAATTTATATCCTGAAAAACTCGGTGAGATGTTCCCATTTATTGCGACCCTGATGGGAATGAAGCTCTCGGGTAGTTACGAGGAAAGAATCAGGGGGATAGAGGGAGAAGCGCTGGAAAATTTAGTCTTAAAAAATGTGAGGGAGCTCCTGATCAAAGCATCCGAGATGACTCCTTTGATAATCATAGCGGAAGATCTGCACTGGGCCGACATCAGTACTATCGAGCTTATGGAATCTTTGTTTCGCCTGGCAGAGACCCATCGGATTCTGTTTATCAATATATTGCGACCGGGTTACAGGGAAACAGGCGATCGGATTGTTAAAGTCGTAAACGAAAAGCTTCCCGTTTATGCAGTTAAAATCGCTTTGGAGCCGTTGAATGAAAAAATGAGTGAAATCCTGATTACCAATGTGTTGAACATCAACGTGCTTCAGCACGAAATTGTCAGGAAAATTATACAGCGCGCTGGCGGCAACCCTTTTTTCATTGAAGAAGTCGCCAGATCCTTAATCGATGAACAGGCGGTCGTCCTCAAGGACGGACTATTTCAGGTGACGGAAAAAATCGACAGCATTGCCATTCCGAACACCATCAATGATGTCTTAATGGCCAGAATTGACCGGCTTGAGGAAGCGACACGCAATCTGGTGAAGATCGCCTCGGTCATCGGAAGAAATTTCTTTTACCGGATTCTGGCAGATGTGGCAGGTACAATCGAAAATTTTGAGGACCGAATATCCTATCTAAAAGAAATCCAGCTTATCCGGGAACGGAAACGAATGGATGAGTTAGAATACTTCTTCAAGCATGCGCTGACTCAAGAGACTGCCTATGAATCCATTTTGCCCGAAAAAAGAAAAAAGCTGCACCTGAAAGTCGCGCGTTCGATTGAAAAAGTCTTTAGCGACCGGCTGCATGAATTTTTCGGCATGCTGGCTTATCATTACAGTTGCGCGGAAAATCCTGAAAAAACCGAAGAATATCTCATAAAGGCCGGTCAGGAGGCTTTAAGAACTTCAGCATCCAATGAAGCCTTGCACTACTATCGAGAAGCCCTGACCCTTTATTTGAAAAAGTATGGTGATACAGCTGATCCTGAAAAAGTTGCCATGCTCGAAAAAAACATCTCGCTGGCGCTGTATAACCGAGGACAGTATGACGAAGCCGTAGACTATTTTGACAAAGCACTCAACTTTTACTGGGGCCAGATCCCAAAAAATTCGATTGTCATGGTCATTAAGTTTATCTCCGGTTTCTTGCATTTGCTCATAAGCTTATATCTTCCATCATTGAAGTTTAGAAAGATTCCGACACCAAAGGATGAAGAAGCGATAAATCTCTACTTCAAGAAACTTAAAGCTCTGGCCATAATCGATCCAAAAAGATTTTTCCTCGAATCCTTCCCATTTTACAAGGAAGTCACCAATTATGATTTAAGAAAATTTGAATTGGGCGTCGGGATGTTTACAGGAGCGTCAACTTTCTTTTCGTTTACGGGGTTTTCGTTCAAAATCAGCAAAAAAATTCTCGATCTTGTCCGTAACAGAATCGAAAAAAACGATATAAAGTCATTTACCATATATGATTTTTCGGAAACCTTGCACAATTTTCTTGAAGGTAACTGGAAAGAAATAAAAGAGTATGATGATAACCTGGTGAGCAGAAATTTAGATCTCGGAGAGATATATTGGGCGTCACAACATTTCTTCTGGCATGGAAACCCGAAGATCTATCAAGGAGATTTGGATACGGCAAAATTTTTCGTCCAAAGATTAAGTAAAATTTATGAAGTCTATGAGAATGATCTTTCTTTGTTACTAAAATATTTGTTAAACACGAATCTGTTGATGCTATGCCGAAAATTAAAGGAAGCTCTGGTTGAAATTGATAAAGGAATTGAGTTTGCCAAAAAAATGGATCAGGCTCAATCACTCATCGAAATGAATTCATATAAAGCGCAGGTGAACATTTTGATGGCGAATGCCAAGGGGGCGGAAAGATGCCTGAAGTACGTGGACGAAATTAGGCGCGATGTTACGACCGTTCCCTGGCAGATATCCAATTTTTACAGAAGCCAATTTGTCTGCGATCTCTGTCAATTGGAAAAATCAATAGAATCAGGAGATCAGTCGGCGTCAATTAAATACCGCAAAAAAGCTGTTAAATCGAGCGCACTGCTGTTAAAGGCTGCCACAAAGGTGGCTCAGCATCGTACCGAAGCCTATAAGTTGAAAGGTTTGTACTACTGGATCATTAACAAACAAGGGACAGCCTTGGGTTGGTGGCATAAAGCAATCGAAGCAGGAGAAAGCCTCGGCGCGCGTCTTGAACTTTCAAGAACCTACTATGAAATTGGCAAACGTCTGCTCGAACCGCAGAGCAAACATAAGGAGCTTAAGGGGATCACCGCCCAAGAGTATCTTGAAAAAGCTCGGGTACTATTTAACGAAATGGATCTGCAGTGGGATCTAGATGAATTGAATCAAGTATTAAACGCGTAAAATCCAACTAGACAGGGTTATGCCGCCAAATGAGTCATTGATGCCTCGCATTTTAAATGGAACGGATCGGGGAATCGAAGCAAGCGCCGTAGACCGGGTTTCAGCCTGCGCTGAAATTGATTTTGGTAAGGTCTGTTTGTCAGAAGGGGAGCAGTTGTTTCGCCGGCAATTGAACAAAGAGATACTTTTGCTCTGCAAGTCAATGCCAAAATCAACTCAGATCGATGTGTTATCCTTTTTAATGAGATATGGGGGCCTCTCATTCAATCAAGAAATTAATTTCTTTAAAAATTACTATGTGCCGTCATGGTCTATCATTTACTGGATGATTGATTCCTGTGCAGAAGTTAAAAAACTGACGGACGGGGATGTAAAATATGCGACCAGAACTCAGACCATGGCTATGTTTCTTCATTCATTAGACGATCATATCAATGACGGCCAGATTAGAGCCGATCATTTATCTTTGCTGATCAGAAGCCAGGCATGGAGGCGCATGAATAAAGCCATCGACCGTTTGAGCGATGGCATCGACGGCGGACACGGGATGGCGAAAGGTTTCATAGACGATTATTATGCCAGCATTTGCGGACCCCAAGAAATTGGATCGCTGGACGGCTACTGCAACCTTTTCAGAAAGCAGATGGCAACGTGGTTGATCGTTCCGGTGCTGCTGGCCCGGAAGATTTCCGCTGACCACAAGGTTACCCGTGCAATGCAAAAAGCCTATGAATCTTTCGGTATCGCCTGGCGGTTGCTCGATGATATACAGGATATTGAAACCGATAGGATTAGCGGCGCACATTCCTCAATATATTACTGCCTTCCTGAAAACATAAAGCGTTTGTGGGATCAAAAGACTGAAGAGACGACAGATAAAAGCATCGAATGTGCAAATGCGATTTGCGAATTTATCCTGGAAAAAGGCGTTATTAACAGGATAAAGGCGCGGATATGCAGCGAGCTCGAATCCGCTGCAGCTATTGCTGAAGGATTCAATATGGAGGGCCTAAAGAAAGAATTTCTCAGCATGCTGCATCCCCTGAAGAAAGCGCCGAATTCATGATGAAACAAAACCCGAAACCCGATCATCGCCAAAGAAGTCACAGAGAAACCCTCGGTATCGAGGTCACAAACCATTGCAACAGTCGATGCTCGCACTGCTTTGTCCGCGCCGGTATCTCAGAGCGTATAAGTCTGCCTGTGGGTTTGGTTAAAAATATTATTTCTGATGGATATGATTTAAACTACCGTCATCTGCACATCTCGGGCGGCGAGCCGCTTCTCTGGGCCGGATTGTGGGAGACACTGGATCATGCCGTGAATCTGGGATATCACACCATTTTTTTGAATAGCAACGGAACGCAATTGACCAATGCCGTCACCCGGCGCCTGGCGTTATACAAGGGGCTCTCGCTTTCGGTCAGCCTGGATGGACCGCAGGCATTGCATGACCGCATCCGCGGTGAAGGATCATATTGCCGGACGATAGACGGTATTGAAAACGTGCTGAATGCTGGAATCGATCTGTTCATTTTCACAACGGTCAGAAAAAGTCTGATTCGGAACCTGCTGGATTTTGCCCATGAAATTTATGAGAAATTTCCAAATATTCAGTATCTGACCCTTATCCAGCTGATCCGGGTCCCGGATGACACCTTTAACCTCTCAAAAGAACTTCTTGAACCCGGCGACTTTTTACAGTTGGTCCAAATCTCTTCACTACTGAATCTATTCGGCTTTAAAACTTATATCTTGAGTAATCCTCTGGCCGGAGTGGCTTCAAAATTGCTCAAGATGCCCTGGATACCCCGGTCACATCCGTTATACAGCGATGGAAGTATTTTTGTTAAGGCAAACCGGGACATTACCCTATCCCATTCCTGCCGCAGCAGTTTTGCAAAATATGATCCGGGGATCATTGTCAAAGTCCTCGCTTCTGATGCTTACCTGAATTCAATTGCGCCGGATAAGGCAACCTGTCCACAATGTAAATATTTTAGCTGCTGTCTGGAAAATGGCATGGTCCGGCCATCGGAATGGTATCGGGATATGCACACCGGTGTACCTTATTGTCAACGGGTACTTGATCAGGCTGTGGCCTGATCTCAGATTCTGTTTTTAAAAAGCTGGTGAGGGAACGCCTCCGCAAGCGTGGTTGCGGCAGGCCATTATTAACCGAATCGTTGAAAAGGAGGCTAACGTTATGGCTAAAAATTTTCTCGAATTTATGGATGATGCACTGGCAAATCAATCTTTGCTGGATGAATTCACAGCTAAAATTAACCAGTTATATGATGCTCAGGGAAGATCACTAGTCACGGACGCAGATCAACAACTCAGTGATTGGTTTGATCAAAAAGGCTATAATATCTCCAGGGGCCAGTGCAAAAAACTTGAAAAACCGATGCAGAGTGCGAAAGGGAGAATTATACCTGAGTATTAGAACGATTGGACGATCTGAGGTGACACACAGAAAAATTTCAGCAGGATTCGACAAAAATCATGAACGTATTTAGTCGACGAAAAGGGGGGGAAATTATGGCAGGATTGATTGATTTTATGCATAATACCCTGTTTGATGGCGGACTCAGAGGAAGGTTCATCGCCCAAATTAAAAACCCGAAAAAAACGAACGACGACGTTGCCCAGTGGTTCAAAGGAGAAGGTTACGATATAAGCGAAGCTGAGATCGAGGGACTGCGCCAAATTAACAACGACCACGAAGCGGTCAGCGGACCCGCCAAGCCGGTGCCATATTATTAATGCCCGCCGGCTATTTTTTAACCGAAAGCAGTTTTTACATCGTGCCCTGCGGCTGAGCGTTTGAGGTGGTAAAATGGTGGGCCGTTCACCAGAACCATTTCTCAGCGGAGGGGTGAGGTATCCTTGAATTAGCGCCGCACCAAATCCAAATCAAATTCGCAGGATAGCCATTTGCCAAGATGAAGGCCGCATTAGTCACTCCATTTATCGGTCATTTGCCGCTTCATCCGGGCTCTTATCTTGGATATGGAGCGGCTGTTTTGCAGAGCAAATATGACTTAGACATAATTGATATTAATGCAGATATTTATTTTAGAAACAAACAGCGATTAATACAGACTTTTTTAGCGATCGAAGAAAACGACATTGTATCAGATGAAATTTATTTTCAGCCTTTCTACAGCGAGTTGCTGCCCTCGGTGACCGAGCAATATGCATCCATAGCATGGCAAAAGTATCAATCTGTTTTCATCACCATCCCCACATGGTTTGTCACGGTTCCAACCGAAGACATCTTAGAGCTTTGCAGCGAAATAAAAAAGGCATCGCCGGATATCACGGTATATTTTTTCGGCAATTCGCTGGGATCGTGGACGGACGAGAACAGACTAAAAGACAACGATATCCGCATGACTCATTTAAACGATCTCTTCAAAATGAATCCCGTCAACGAGCCGGTTGACTTCGACGCTTTGCCGACGCCGCTTTTCAAAAATCGAAAAAAATATATATTCGATCTTCTCCCTTTCAGGTTGAAGCACGGTTGTATCTGGGGGCAATGCAGATTCTGTTCACTGGCCAAAGGCTGGAATTCGGGGTACAGAGAGCGTGCAGCGAAAAAAGCCATTCAAGAAGTAGAGGCGCTCATAAATCAATATGGGCCCCGGATGCTGGTATGCCGGGACAATTCGATCAACGGCAACAACTTGCTGGAGTTCTGTGCCGGATTGGAGAATTTCCACATACCGTGGGTTGCGATGAGCCGGGCAAATTTATCTAAAAAGGAAGTTGCAGCCCTGGGAAACTCCGGATGCCGGTTTCTATATTTCGGGCTTGAGTCGGGAAGCGATCGGGTCCTCGATCAGATGAACAAAGGAATTCACTCCGAACAGATGTCGCGTTTTATTCGGACACTGGCTGATAACGGCATCATGCCGGCCCCCTCCTTATTTGTCGGTTCTCCCGCAGAAACGGAAGAGGATTTTGCGCAAACCGTTCAATTTATCCTGGATCATCAGAATTATCTGGATGTCGTTAATCTGTATCCTCTCATGCTG
>JARRJQ010000054.1:0-15532 GCA_037388985.1 Desulfobacterales bacterium
ATGAGCACAATGATGGCCCCGGCGGTATCAAAATAGACTTCGGCCATCAGGCCCTGGGCCGAAAAAAGATGTGGAAAGAACATCGCCAGCACGCTGTACAGGTAAGCAGCGGAGGTGCCGACAGCGATCAGCGTATTCATATCCGCTGATCCGTGTTTGGCACTTTTCCATGCGCCGCTGTAAAACTGCCATCCCACCCAGAATTGAATGGGTGTCTGAAAAAGCAGCTGCAGAAAAAAACCGACTTCACGATTCAGGCTGTATAGGCGGCCCAGTCCGAGAGTATTCCAATATGCCAGCAAAAACACCGGAATTACCAGCACAAGGCCCGTGATAAACTTGCGCTTTAATTTTTGGAATTCGGCCTCACGTGCGGCGCGCTCCTGATCCACAACATCCTGCTTTTCAACCCGTCCGGTTTCCAAAATCTCATAGCCCGCGTCTTTAACCGCCTTTTTAAAATCATTCAGCGAAACAACCCCCGAAATATACTGGATGGTGGCCCGCTCGGTTGCAAAGTTCACCCCGGCTTTGACCACCCCGTCCAGCCCGTTGAGTGCACCTTCAACCCTTTTTACGCAGGAAGCACAGGACATACCGTGAACCGGCAGCGTAACCTTCGCAAGCCCTGCCTCATATCCCAAATCCTTGACAGTGCCGACCAGATCCACCATTTGAACCCGGGACGGATCGAAGGTCACGCTGGCCTTCTCCGAGGCAAAATTGACCTTGGCCTCCTGTATACCGCTCATCTTGGAAAGCCCCTTCTCAATCCTGGCCACGCAGCTGGCACAGCTCATCCCCGATACGGGAAATTCCACCGTCTTCAGATTTTCAACCGCCCGATTCGGTGCCGGCGGTTTCACCTCCGCATCGTCCGTCTTGGGTTTTAGATACTTTTCAGGATCGGCATCAAACTTTTCCTTGCAAGCGTTGTTGCAAAAATAGATGAACCGCCCCTTGTGGATGCTCATGGCCGCAGCGTCTGCGATATCAATCTGCATACCACAAACCGGATCTGTGGCCTTTCCCCACTCTTTAACGCCGTTAATAAATTTTTCAGGTTCTTTGTTGAAAACATCTCTGCAATAGGTGGCGCAGAAATGATACTCGTTTCCGCCATAGGTTGAACTGGCAGGAGCCGATTTTTCATCCACGACCATTCCGCAAACCATATCAACAGCCATAATCTATCACTCCTTTTTTGGTTTCATTCTTTAACCTTTTTCCAGGGTCTTATCTTGGGTCATTTTTAAGCCAGCGGAAAACGGAGTTCTGAGCTGATTCTTAAAATATTATCAAAACATAATGCAATTATTATACCACAAAGTAGTACTTAAAAGCCAAGTATTCAACTTTACATTAACTTATTTTTTTAATATTCACGCGAAGGTAAAAAAGTGATGAAAATTATGGGTAGATCGTACCCAGTTACTCGCACTTAAGGCAGGCAACTGGCTAGAAATTATCCAATAAGATACACTCTGACTTCGATGCTTTGGAAAAGAATTGGACCTGTTAAGAACTAAAATATTCGGAGTGAAATATCATTTTTCTTTAGAGCGCGAGAAAAGTCTCGATGTCAATCTGTTCCTTACGAAGCGGTTTTAAACTCGGCCCCGCCGCGCCTGTCTCGGCGAAGCCACTCTTTTCAGGTGGCGAAGACGGAATCTTGAACCAAAATCCTATTTTTGAGATAGATTCTAATTTTTTTAATGGTCAAAAAAATTCATCCAACCCATTTTATGACCAAAAGCGTAATGTCATCTTCCTGTCTGGCAGAACCCTGAAAGGTTTTTATCGCATCAATAATGCAAGAAGATATGCCATCCGAGGAATATGCGGCATTTTCACGGATGAGGCCTTTGAGTCTTTCTCTGCCGAACATTTCGCCCATCTGATTGCGGGCTTCCCATATACCGTCGGTTCCGATAACAAGAATCTGGCCGTTTGATAGTTCTCGCACAACATTTTCCCGGTAATCGCCATCCGGATCGATCCCCAGCGCGATACCTTCGCCCCGAAGTTCTCTAAATTTATCAGGGCCGGGATCATAGAATAAGGCCGGATCATGACCGGCCCTTACCCAGCGCAAAATTTTTTCGGCCGGGGTGATCTCTGCATAAAACAGGGTGGCAAATTGGCCGGTATCGCGGGTATCCTGCGCTAACAGGCGGTTTACGCTTGTAATACTTTCGGCAATGTTGTCGAGTTGCGTGACTTTGCTTTTGATAAAAGCCCTGATCGTCGCCATCAGCAAGGCCGCCGATACGCCGTGGCCTGAAACATCACCGACTGCAATGCCCAGGTGATCCGCCCGCTGCCGGCGCATTTCCAGAAAGTCATAAAAGTCTCCACCGGTCTGATCACAGTAGATACTTCTGCCGGCGACATCGAGCCCGGGAATTTGCGGCATTTTCAGGGGAAGCAGATTTTGCTGAACTTCCATGGCAACCGCCAAAGCCTGTTTTATCCTGATTCGCTCCTCAAGCTGCAGCATCATGGTATTGAAGCTGCGGGTTAATTCTCCCACTTCGTCGCGGCTTTTTACGGGAAGGGGTTTACCGAAATCACCGCCGGCAATTCTTTTAGCCGCCCTTGAGATGTCTTTTATTGAAGAGACTGTCCGCCCCGTAACAAGTCTAATCAACAAAAGGATTAAAACAATTAACGCTGCGCCACTCATAGAATAATACAACCGAAATGTTACGATCGGAGCTAGAATCTTCTCGCCCGGGGCGATCATCACCAGGCTCCAGGGAGCCTCTTGAAGCTTATAGAACCCGCTCACCTCGTCCGGAGGATGTCCCGGACCGCGGATGGTACCGAAAGGCTCTGCTTTCAAGGCATTGAGCGTTTTTTGTTCCACCGGATCATTATTATCTGCCAACGTTTTGCGTTCTTGAGCGAAGGTGCCGGCGAGTATGTTTCCGTCATTATCGACCAGAAATGCTTTGTTGCTTTGCCACCATCCGCTGTCAATTATATCTGCGATGAGGAAATCAAAACGAAGCACAACTTCGAATTTCCCGATTGTCTGGCCGTTTTTATCGACCAGTAGTGAAATGAGAGATACCGTTTTATTTTTAACCAGTGAATCGTATCGCGGCGAGGTAATTTCCGCTGTTTTTGCCCGGTGAAACCGCATCATCATCATTCGGTTTCTCTCTTCGCTTCCTGCCATTCCGCCCATTGGACCAAACCGGGCTCCCATTTGACCCATAGGACGGAAATGATTCGAAATGCCTGAGGGTTCGGCCGCGTTATCGATCCAGGTCAGATCAACTCGCAAAACACCTTCTGATTTTTTCAATTGATCCACAACCCAACTGTAAACATGATCCGGATCCTGACTGCCCCCTGCCGCATCCAGCATCCCTATCCAATTTTTGGTGCGATTCAGACGCATGTCTACGCTGTGAGCCGCTCGCTGCAACTTAAGGATGGCCGCTTCTTTCCACTGAGCGAGCAGGCTGTTTCTGGCATAGATAAAGCCGGCAAATCCCATACCGAGTAGTAACAGCGCTACAGGAAAAAGTACAAAGATTGCCAATCGCTGCTGTAAGCTTTTAGGGCGAATCATGCTACAGACCTCCATTTTTCGGATACGATTATTAAATCTCTAATAAAATAATGACCCAATTCACGGAAATAATATTTATAAACCGGGTATTTTCTATCCATATTTATGCACTAAATTGAGCAAAACCGCTAATTTTTTTCGCGCCATCTCATTTTATTACAAAAAATTTTTTAAATTAGACCGCAAATAAACACGAAAGATACTTTGATTTAAGAAAAGAAGAATCCTCATTTTGAATTTTGGCACGCCTGTTGCGAACAGATTTAATAGATTCAGAATTTCTGATGTGGGAGACTATAGCACCGAATATTGAGTCACTCATAGCAAATTCCAAAATTTCTTTGAAGGAGTAAATATATGGCCCAAGAAAGAGCAAAGGTTATCAAAACCGACAAGGCAGGCTGGGCGACGGTTATGACCGAACGAAAAGATGCCTGTCATAGCTGTGAAGCATCCCAGTTCTGCAATGCGCTGACGGATTGCAGCAAACTGGAGATCAATGTTTTAAACAAGGTCGGCGCCGGGGTGGGTGATCTGGTTACGATTCATCTCAACTCGCATACGGTGCTAAAAGGCGCTCTGGTTCTTTATCTTATTCCCGCTGTGGGCCTTTTGGCGGGCGCTATTGCGGGATCCGACTTCAGTAAACAGATTGCAATTGGAGAGACCGGGGCGGCAATTTTATTCGGACTGGCCGGCCTTGTCCTGGGATTCATTATAACGGCAAGGATTTCAAAGCGGATGTCTGCCCACAATCGGCTGACTCCGGAAATTACACACATCGTAATGGCTCATGAAAAACAAAAAATCCATACTAATCGTCGATGACGACATTGCGCATCGCACCATGTTACGGATCCTTCTCGGGTGGGAATACGATGTTGTCGAAGCCGATTGCGGCTCTGTGGCCATCGAAAAGGTTCGAAAAAACCCCTTTGATCTGGTGTTAATGGATGTCTGCATGCCGGAAATCAATGGGGTGGAGGCACTTGACAAAATAAAGGCCTCTAATCCTGAAATTCCGGTAATCATGATGACCGCCTATTCTTCCGGTGAGACATCTGCCGAGGCGCTGCACAAGGGTGCCTATGATTACCTCACCAAGCCTTTTGACTTTGACACCCTGAGGTTAACCATTGAAAAAGCGATGGCGCAAGCCTGAATGTCTGGTGATACAGTATCGTGCCCCAGAAATACTTTACAAAATGACAGCCGGTCATATTATTTTCTGAAAGGCCCTATGAATTCTCGAGTGCCTGCACCCCGGGTATTTTCTATCCATAACGATTATTCCCAACCCATCAAAACCGGTGAATTTTTTCGCACCCTCACCACACACTTGCCAATAAACCGCTTCGACTTGCACTGGTATTATCAATAATTATTGTTATATCAACAAGTTAAATACATTCATTTGAAACTGGCATACGGCTTGCACTAATCTTGAGTGAGATTAAAAAAATCTAATGGAGGATGATAAAGTGAATCCAACAGCTGTAAAAATCAATTCGGCAAAAGACCCGGTCTGCGGTATGACCGTCGATCCTGAGAGGACCGATTTCATCGCAACGGTTGAAGGACAGGCCTATTACTTCTGTGCAGAAGGCTGCCGCAAGGCCTTTGTTAAAAATCCTAAAAAATATCTGGAGCCCAAAAAGAAAAGCTGGTGGGGCCGCTACACCGAAAGACTGGATAAGGCAACCGGCGGACAAGCAATGAAATGCCACTAAGCTAACTTAAATTATTAATTTGTAATTAAAAAGGATAGGAGGAAAAAAATGAAACCAAAAATTTTACTGATTATAAGCACAATGGCTTCTGCCCTTTTCATCGGAAGTCTGGTCTATGCCGGCGGCATGGGTGGCGGCGGCATGATGGGCGGAGGCATGGGCGGCGGCGGCATGATGGGCGGAGGCATCATGGGCGGCTATGGACAAGGATACTCAAATCCCTGGCAGAACCAAAACAACCCGAATCAATATAATAATAACAGATCCGATCAAAAGGCCTACCAGGATAAAGCCAGAGAAACTCAACAGCTGAGACAGGAAATCCGGGAAAAGCGGCAGGAACTTTCCGAGCTATACCGTTCTCCGAAACCGGATCAGGGCCAGATCGATAAAAAAATCGATGAGCTTTCCAGGCTTGAAGCGCAATTGGATCAACAAAAAAGGTGGTAAGCGTGAAACGGTTTATGGTCCCCAGAGTGGCCCACTGCGGCAGCGGCCACTGACTCCGCTTCCGGGCATGACTTTAAACTGCCCTGATAATCTACTTGGCTATAGATCAAAACAAATATGTAAATCCTAATTTATGGACTTCGAAGTTAAAGGAAAGCATCTCATGATCAAATCGATATTTGACAAAATAAAGCAAAATCATTTTCTGGCCATGGTGCTGTGCTGCGCGATTCCAATAGTTGGAATTCTGGCGCTTTCTGCCGCGGGTGTTCTCGGGTCCTGGGCTTATATCCTGCTGATTCTGCTTTGCCCATTGGGACATATTTTTATGATGCGAGGCATGCATTCATCGCACGCAGAACCGGTTGTACAACCCACAATCAACGAAATTGAACACAAGCCACAATAAACCCGCTTTTGTTTTGTTAAATGTTAAAATGACAAGAGCTTAGCGCCATTAAGGCGCTGCGCTCAATAAAACACATGGATGCAGGCAACCCGAATATGAACACAAGAAGACAATTGCAGATTTTTCTGATTGGAAGCATGGTTATTATTGTTTCCCTTGTGGTTTTCTGCGCTGCGCTATGCCCAACAGATTCTTACGGCAGCCAGTTCTCAGCCCGCACCGATTGTACCTTCACATCCCACGCATTTGTGCCTATCGGAAACGGACAATCGACTTTTTTCATTTTGCTTTTTCTGGGCCTGTTTCTGACGCTAAACAAATTCGTAATCTCCGCCGGATTCTATTTATCCCCTTTTAGACCTCCCCGTTTTTACACCTAATTTTTCACATCCAACTTTACTTAAGGCGAACAATATTGCTGCGCATTGCGAAGTTTAAGAAGTCTGTAGAAGCAGTTCGCTTTTTTAACATCATAACGAGCGCAAATATGACGAAACAAACCCCCAAATGGCATAAAGCCCGGGGAGCGACGGAGATATCAAAAATGTGCCACCTGATATTTTTACTACCGATTTTCGGACTGCCGGTTTTTTGGTTTTTCCCTTTTAATACAGCGTTGATATTGTATCTGGCTATCTGCGCAATTTCCATGTTTCTTTATTATAAGATCTTCCAGGCGATGCGGGCCAAGGTCCGCAACGGTCTGGCGGCCATGCTGGGCAAAACGGGCGTAGTCCTCCATGATATCGATCCGGAGGGCAAAATTAAATATGCCACTGAAATTTGGAATGCAGTTGCCGAAGGGGAAAAGTTGTTGGAAGGGGAAAAAGTGGTTATCAGCGGCTTTTCTTATGGTCTGCGGATCATCGTAAAAGAGGCGCCTGGCGAAAGCAATTGACTAATAGGAAAATTGCGCCTACATACCATATTAGAAGTGGAAAATAGCCGGGGCAGCTAACTCAAACCTATTTTGGAAAAGATAAAAAGCTATCTTCGACACCAACGGAAAACGATGAACTATCGGGGGATTATTCTTGCTCTGCTGGCAGCCATTGCCGTGGCGGTTTTATTTTTGCTGAAGCAAAATAATTCTTACTTAAAATATTCACCCCTGCGGGCCGGTCAGCCCGCACCTGATTTTAGCCTGCCAAGCCTTGACGGCAAAATAGTCAGCCTCGCGGATCACAGAGGACATGTCGTTCTGGTCAATATCTGGGCGACCTGGTGCCCGCCATGTATCGATGAAATGCCCTCGATGGAAAAGCTATATCAAGAACTTAAAGATGAAAATTTCGAAATTCTGGCGGTCAGCATCGACGCGCTGGGTGCACGAGCGGTTGCGCCTTTTATGAAAAAATACAACCTGAGCTTCCCGGCATTGCTGGACCCCGAAGCAACCATCAAAACCTTATATCAGACGACCGGCGTTCCGGAGAGTTTTATTATCGACAAACAGGGAATTCTCGTTGAAAAAATTATCGGCCCAAGAAACTGGGCTGCGCCAGAGGTTGTCCGCTACTTCCGTGATTTAATTAGAAAAGGATAGGGGGTCCGATTGATCGGACCTCCCTTGTTTGAATGCATTACCTATGGCCGCCACCACCACTACCACCGCCCATGCCGCCGCCACCGCTACCACCGCTCATGCCGTCGCCGGAATCACTCCCGTGGCCGCCCATGCCCCCCTGACCACCATATTGGCCTTCATTGAAGCTGTGACCTTCAGAGCGTCTCCAGTTGGCCATAACAGTGTTGCGCATGTTATGCATTTCCTGCGCGCTGTATCCCTGCTGCAGTGCCTGGCATACAGAATCACCCACGGACTTCGATTGCATTCCAAGGCGAGCCATGGTCTGGGTGGTCATAAAGGTTTGCATGGCCAGCTCTTCTGAATGCGTCTGGTCCATATTGCGGGTCCTTTCCTGCAAGGTCTGCATAATGCGTTCGGCATCTCCATTATGCATTCCCGCTGCCAGGCCTCCTGCTAAAACGGATGCCATTCGGTTGATCTTAACTTTTTCGTTTGTAACGGCCCTGGCCTGCCTTGTGGCGAATTCATAACGGGATCGCACCTGCGCCATTGCTTTTACGACAGCCTCGGCCTGAACCTGCTTGACCATCCCCTCAGAAGCCTTGCTCATCATCGGTTCAGTCGGCAGGCCCTGTCTGCGGGCATTCATCAGGATGGCCTGGGCCTGCAAAACGTTTTGCTCGCTGAAGTTGTTTGCGAGCATCTGTCGGGTCATGCCGATCACCTCTTGCGGGTTAAAACCCTGGTCGATCATTTGCCTTACGCCGTTTTTTATCCGGGCAGGTGTTGTCCCGGGCAGTTGCTGGTCCACAGTGTCCGCCAGCGCAACAGCCGCACAAAAAGAAATGGCCATTATCATTATAAAAACCTTTTTCATCTTCAATCTCCTTTCTTCATTCATAAATGGATAAACGTTTCACCAGGCGAATTACCGTTACATCCCCGGGATATAAATGCAGTTCTGGGATCCAAAATCGTCCTGTTCCTTCAGCCGGCAATTCGGCAAATACACTTTTCCGTCCACCTTATAAAAATATTTGAACTCGGTTTGAGCCGGCGCATCGATCTGCCAGGTCCGGTCGTTAACCCGAATTGCCTTTTGCGGCTTGTAGCCGTTTAGGGAGGATAAAAAGTAGACCCGCCGCGCATTGGGCATTTTAAGAAAGATGCTAAGCGTACCATTGTTTTTCCGGTAATAATGGCCGGCACACCCGGTGAAAATCAACAAAGCGCTCATTAAAAACAGCAGGCATTTTTTCATGTTTTGGACTCAACCGATATAATTGAATTTTGACCGCCGAAATCATCGAGTTCCCGGGCCGCAACCGTTGGATCGGCAAATCTTTTCTGACCGTCTAAAATATAGGTGAAACGATACTCTCCAGCCGGGAGGCTTATGGTGATATCCCAGTAACCGCTGGTGCCGATTTGGTTCAGGGGAATCCGTTGCCAGTCGGTGAAAGTCCCGGCTATTTCTGCTGTTTTCACATCCGGCCGGTAGATGACAAACCGATGTGAGGTGGTCGGAAGTTGCCGGGGAGAATAAAGAACAAAAAAAGCGATAAGAACCGCCACCGCCGCCGCCGGGACCCAAAGACCCATCCAACGAAAGACAGAGGGGAACCGTTTTTTCTTCATTTTCATTTTAATTGCCGGAATGCGATCGACAACATCGGCGCGGATGATTTTTTCCATATGTAAAAGCTCAATGGACTCATTTTTAAAATCCCGGTCTTCGTGAATCCTTTCAACGAACCCGATCTTGTCGTCAAGATCCAATTCATTGTCAATGAACATGCTGATTAAACTGTTCATTTTTCATCTCCCTTTTGCAGGATTTTTTTCAACTTCAGGCGGATCCTGTGCACCTTTACTTTCACATTCTCGACGCTGATACCGACGATTGCGGCAATATCCCGATAGGAAATGCCGTCGGTGATTGCCAGCGCCAGAATATCTCTTTCACCTTCCTGAAGCCTTTGCATGGCGGCAATCACATGTTGATATTCCTGCTTGACCATAAGACCGTATTCCTGGCTGTCGGAGTCGTCGATGGGATCTTCCCCCAACTGCACGTTGCGACCCCGCACGCGAGAGTGGTCAAAAAGTGCATTGCGTGCAATGGTAAATAATATGCTAACATTCTGTAATTGTTCAGCATAATTTTCAAGGTACCGCGTAAAACTTTCCTGCATGATGTCGTTTGCAAGGTCATAATCACCTGTCATCCGCATAAGATAGTTGAAAAGCGTTTTCTGATAATCTTTGTAGAACGAACCGAATTTTTCCATTTTGTTTATATAACGACTTAAGGATGAAAAGGTTACAAACTTGGTTCATTAATTTCTAAGATTGGGCAGAAAATAATGTTTTTCGTCGAGCAAATCCAGCACAAAATCATATCCCGGAACAATAGTCGCATCTCGATTGGAACACTCCAGTTTGCAGTGCAGGTAAGCCGCCCCTCTGATGATTCCTTCGATTTAGCTATCCCGGGCTGTGGTTTAATATTGATAAGTATGATATCCATAAATTAGATTAGAATCCCTCGGGATTCATAGATACATTCTCGGTATCCTTATCGAATATTCATGCGATTTTTACACATTAAAAAGCTTTATATACCCGCATTGTCACTGGTGGCGATTGTTTTTCTGCTGCTTGTTTTAATCAGCATTTCTACCTATCGCAACCTGGATCGCCAGGAAAACCGGGCTTTGCATTTTCTCTACCACCAGGGAGCCACACTGATCCACTCAATTGAGGCCGGTGCCCGGACCGGGATGACATCGTTAAGGTGGCAGGAAAGCTCTCTGGGAAGGCTCTTACAGGAAGTTGCCAAGGATGAGGAAATTGCTTTTGTGTATCTGATCAACGGCCATGGTCTGATTGTTCACGACTCGGATCCCTCAAAAGAGGGGCAGAGAGCCACCTGGGAGCCTCATTTAATCAATAGTGTTCAAATCGCAACCCGAATCAGACGTTTGCCTGACGGTATCCGCATTTACGAACTCGCCAAGTATTTTTCTCCCGTGGTTGAACCTGCTATCAACCACTCCAAAGGCAGCAATGAAATCCAGGGACAGCCGGTGGCGCCCCACTCGCACCGCGGAGATATCATTGTGCTCGGTTTAAGAATGACAGCGTTCGAAGATGCGCAACATGCCGATATCCGACATGCCTTGATCATGGCCGCTATTATTCTGGTACTGGGATCGGGTGCCCTTTTTTTCATTTTTGTCATCCAAAATTATTACCTGGTGGACCGCACCCTGAAACAGACTCAGGATTACACCCGGCAGGTTGTGGCCAGTATGGCCAGCGGCCTGCTGAGCGTTGACATTGGCGGTAAGATTGTCTCTTACAATCTGCTGGCCCTGGAGATGCTCGACCTAAAAGAGTCTGAAGTCCGCGGAATGGATTTTAAGCAGGTCATTGACTTCAAGGCCGCCGGTATTTCTCAAACATTGAATCAATGCATTTCCGTGCTGGACCGCGAAATCACCTATCGCAAAAAATCCGGAGAAATTGTTCCGCTGGCCCTGAGCGTCACCCCCATACTGGATGAAAGCCATAACTGCCGGGGAGCAGTCATCATATTGCGTGACCTGAGGGAGATAAAGCTTCTGGAGGAAAAAGTCAGGCGTTCGGAGAAGCTGGCGGCCATCGGGGAACTGGCGGCCGCTGTGGCCCATGAGATCAGAAATCCGTTAAGCTCCATTCGCGGATTCGCGCAATATTTGAGAAATACTCTCAAAGACAAACCCAGAGAGAAGGAGTATGCGGAAACCATCGTGTCGGAGGTGGATCGGATCAACCGGGTGGTCACCGATTTGCTCACTTTTGCCCGCCCGATGGAGGCCGATTTGGCCCCGGCAGATGTGACCGAACTCGTTGAACGTACCGTTCGATTGGTGCAGACAGATGCCCGATCGCGCAATGTCGGCATCCAGATGAATTTATCCGACCTGAGCATAGTTCCGCTGGACACCAATCAGATGACCCAGGCGATTTTAAATCTTTTACTGAATTCGCTGCAGGCCGTCAGCTCTGGCGGGCACATCGAGGTGGGAGCGGAATTGGACCCGTCTGTTTCGCGCTTAAACCTCTGGGTGGAAGACGACGGTCCCGGTATTTCACAGGAGCAAAACG
This sequence comes from Desulfobacterales bacterium, assembly GCA_037388985.1. Taxonomy (GTDB): domain Bacteria; phylum Desulfobacterota; class Desulfobacteria; order Desulfobacterales; family JAHEIW01; genus JAHEIW01. The sequence continues at coordinate 11,856 of JARRJQ010000054.1, forward strand.
AAAAAATATTCGATCCGTTTTTTACGACACGGGAAAAAGGAACGGGTCTGGGTTTAGCCATTGTTCAGAAAATCGTCGAAAACCACAATGGTGAAATAAACCTGCAAAGTCCGCCGCACGGAAAAGCCCGCGGCTGCCGGTTTACGATCAGCATCCCGGTTTGAAGTCGTGATAATATAAATTGACGTTCAATGGATTGAGGATTACTCTGCAGCAAGCTGCAGTCCGCCTCCGGCGGATTCCCCCTAATGAATTTTAATCTATTTATCATTTGCTCGCATTCCCCGCAGAAAGCGGCGGGGAATGCGCTCGCTATTGCGGTTCAATGATGAAACCAAAAATTCTGGTGGTCGATGATGAAGCTTCTCATCGCAAAATGATTGAAGCCGTACTGTCTGATGAGGGCTATGAAATTAAGCAGGCCGATGACGGTCAGACTGCGATCGATGCGGTCAAAAAGGAGTTCTATGACCTTATCCTTATGGACGTCCGCATGCGCACCGTTGAAGGTATCGAAGCCCTTAAACAAATCAAGGAAATCAGCCCGGCAATTCCGATTATTATCATGACGGCTTACGCTTCGGTAGATACAGCCGTAGATGCCCTTAAATCAGGTGCTTACGATTATTTGACCAAACCCCTCGATATCGACGAGCTGAAAATCCTGGTCCAAAAAACTCTGCGATACCATCAGCTGGAAAAAGAAAACATCTATCTTAAGGAAAGATTAAATGACCGTTTTGATTTCTCCAATATCATCGGCCGCAGCCTGGCGATGCAAAAGCTATTTGATACCACGGCGCTGGTCGCCCCCTCTGAAGCCACCGTGCTTATTTTCGGTGAAAGTGGAACCGGAAAAGAACTGATCGCCAACGCCATCCATCAAAACAGCCCCCGCAAGGAACGCCCCTTTATAAAGGTCAACTGTGCCGCTTTGCCTGAAACGCTGCTGGAAAGCGAACTTTTCGGTCATGAGAAAGGAGCGTTTACCGGCGCAGTTGCCCGCAAACAGGGCCGATTTCAGCTCGCTCACCAATCTTCCATTTTTCTGGATGAAGTTGCCGAAATGGCCCCCACCACTCAGGCCAAGATTCTACGCGTGCTTCAAGAACGCGAATTTGAACCCTTGGGAAGTACCCAAACCATCAAAGTTGACACACGGGTCATAGCCGCCACCAATAAATACCTGGAAGAACAGATTAAAGAAGGGCGCTTTCGGGAAGATCTTTATTACCGGCTGAACGTGGTGAGCCTTGAGGTTCCGCCGCTAAGGGAGCGACGTGAGGACATTCCGCTGTTGGCCAACTTCTTTTTAAAGCGGTATGCCGATAAAAATAAGCGCATCATGAAAGGATTTACTCCCCGTGCAACAGATTTGCTCATACGCTATGACTGGCCGGGAAACGTCCGAGAGCTCGAAAATGTAATGGAAAGAGCGGTCATCATGGCCCGCGGTGAAATGATCACTCCGGCAGAATTCCCCGACATACTGCAACAATTGGATCCGAAGGTCAAAGCAACCTATGTTGATTTAAGCCCGGGAAGAACCTTAAAAGATGTTGAAAAGGATATGATTATCAGAACGCTGGAAGAAACCGCCGGGAACCGCACGCATGCCGCAAAGATACTGGGCATCAGCCGCAGAACACTTCAATTGAAACTGAAAGAATACGGCATTAACCTGTAGTAAGGTTACGAAGATAAAATTAGAAGTGTTCGGATCCATTCGGAAACCTTGCCTGTAAGAATCCCGGTTCCTTTTATTCTATGACAATCAGTATCAATGAAAGCGATTTGATCGAACGATTCAAGCAGGGTGACCCCTCGGCTTTTGAGGCCATTGTCCGCAAGCATCAAGACAGAATCTATAATCTCTGCCGCTATATGCTTCAGGACCCCCGAAATGCCCAAGACGCCGCCCAGGATGTCTTCCTGAAAGCATACCGGGCATTGAAACACTTCAGGCCGGACTTTTCCATCTACACCTGGCTTTACCGCATCGCGGTGAACACCTGTCTTGATTATCAGAAGAAATTTCGCCGAGAGGTGTCCCGAAGCGAGCCCCTTGCCGAAGACCTGCCCTCAGATGAGCCGTTTCCTGAACAACTTTACGAATCAAGGGAGATTACCGCGGCCATTCAACTGGCCCTTCAAAAGCTGCCAAAAAAACTTAGTGCGGCCATTGTGCTAAGGGAGATCGAAGGGCTTTCATACAAAGAGATCGCCGATGTTCTGCACACATCTGTGGGCACGGTGAAATCGCGGATATCAAGGGCACGCGAGGAGCTTCGCCATTTGCTGCAAACAAAAATATAGGTTGATGAGAAATTTTTGGAACAAAATCGGATTTCAATCGTTTAAACACTATAAAAGGCGAAAAAAATGGAATGCGCACCGATCAGACAAATGATTTCTCCGTACATGGACGACGAATTGAGTCCGGATGAGAAGAAGGCTTTTGACTCTCACATCCAAAGTTGTCCTGCGTGCAAAAAAGCACTGGAGAAAGCCCTGGCTCTCCACCAACTGTTTGCCTCCGCCGAGAAATTTCCTGCCCCGTATGGATTTGCTGCAAGGGTTCTGGCAAGTCTGGAAGAACAGCAAGGGTCCCGGCTCCTGGGTCTTCCTAGAATGAAACCCTTCTTTCTACGGGCCGCACAGGTGGCCTTCGTGCTCGGGGTCATGACTATCGGCATCGTCACGGGCAGCCTGCTCCTGCCAGAAAGGACAAACCCTATTCCACAAACGGCCATTCAGCAGACCTTTTCTCTCGATCTATTTCAGGCCATGCCTCCTGGTTCGATTGGAGGCGCTTATGTCACAATTATGGGGGCTGGCAATGAGAAATAAGCTCTTAAAATATATACTCGTTTTCTCCCTTCTGCTGAACTTTTCGCTCCTTGGCGCTGCCGGGTATACCTATTACCGGCAGAACTGGAATCGAACCTCTCCTTTCGGTTATGGTCCCCCAAAGCATGTTCCGGTCACCTCCACCGCAATCCATCTTTATCTTTTTGAAGCGCTCTCTCTTAAGCCGGAACAACGAAAGCTGTTCGAGCAAAAAGCGCCGCTGTTCCATAATGCTCTTGATCAGAAGAGGGCAGAGGTTGATCGGCTCAGGGAATCGCTCTTCGCGCTCATGGATGTGGAGCATCCCGACAACAAAGCCATTGAGGCGACCATAACCGATATTAACGGGGTCCAGGAAGAAATGCAGAAATTGATCGTTGCTCACATGCTCGAATTTAAGTCTATTCTAGACAACAACCAGCAGAAAAAATTCTTCGACTTGATTCAAGGGGCCATGATGAAAGAGCATGCGATCCAGTGCCCATGATGCGTGATTTGTTCCGGTTTCGGAGAGAGCCTGTTTCCAGGCGGCCTTTCTCGGATTCCACAGGGAAATGTTGATTTTGACAAACGGAGGAATGCAATGAACCTGCGTTACTTGAGAAATGAACTTTATTACCAGAAACGAAGAACTCTGGCCGCCGTTATAGGCCTCTCCATCGGCATTGCGCTTCTGATCATCCTGAATGCCCTGTCGATAGCTTACCGCAGAGCCGCTCACGTGCCCCTCCAGGAAATCGGGGCGGATGTCACTGTGCAGCGGTCCGGGAATGTCCCGAAAGATTTGACGGGGGCTGTTTTTCCTTGCTCCGCGGTGACGATTCGCA
>JARRJQ010000055.1:0-24615 GCA_037388985.1 Desulfobacterales bacterium
CTTTTGTTCGGTGATGGTTGGCACAAAGCCGTTGTTATACTTCCAGTTCGGATCATCGGTGCCGTCTACCGTGATGTGCATGTTGATATCGTCGCGTTTTTCCCATTTAACCAACTCTTCCCGGTACAGCAGCATACCCGGACTCCGGGCACCGTAGATGACGTGAATATCCTTAAATTTCGATCGATTTACCGGATCCAGCATATAGATGATGGATGATCGCAGGGTGGTGAACGCAAAACCGCCGCCGATGATAACCACATTTTTGCCCTCCATCTGTTGCCACGGATACCAGTTTCCCAGGGGGCCGCGAAGGCCCATGATATCGCCTTCTTCCATCGTATGCAGATAGGAGGATACCAGTCCCACTTTGTTCACGGTGAACATGACAAATCCCTTTTCAGTGGGAGACGAGGCGATACCGATCGGGATTTCACCCTTTCCGGTCACGGAAAGTTCGGCAAACTGGCCGGATCGATAGCTGAATTTTTCCTCATTTTCGGGGTTTAAAAATACAAATCTGAAAGTCTTTAAATTCTTATCTTCGGTTTCAACGGTGATACCATCGATGCGAACCGGATAAGGCAAATATGGATTTTGCACGATAATCCTCCACATCAATTGAATATTGAATATTGACGATTGACTATTTATGGAAGTCGCTTTGCGCTGTCATTTTATTTTAGTTGAAAGAACTCCTTAAATATTCAATATTCAATCAAAAATATGCAATCATTTATGCTTGACACGCATCTTTTACAGAACCCTGGCTGTTCATCAACTCGCAAACGCGACGGATGTCGATGTTTACCGGACAGAGCCGCACGCATCGACCGCAACCCACGCACTGAATTCCGGCGTCATATTTATCGACGTAGTATTTGAGCTTGTGCATAAACCGCTGGCGGACGCGGTGCAGTTTGGTGTTTCTGGGATTATGTCCGGACCCATGCAGGGTAAAAAGCGGGTACATGCAGCTGTCCCAGTTGCGCATGCGAACGCCGCCGTTGCCCCGGTTTTCATCCTGCATATCAAAACACCAGCAGGTCGGGCACACGTAGGTGCAGGTACCGCAGTTAATGCACGCAAAAGAAACGTCTTCCCAAAATGGGGCATTGTAGAGTTCCGTGGTGTCGGTTTCTCTCAATCGGTCGGTGTTGACCGATGAACATATTTTAGCTTCGGCGGCCTGCTTTTTCGCCTCGATTTCCTTGACCGCCGTCTTTTCATCGACGCTGTGGGTCCAGCCCGCGGTCTGCACAAACGCCTCACCTTTGGCGCTAAGCACTTTGGCCAGGTACTGGTCACCGCTGTCGATCAGCAGCACATCCAGGTTCTCATCGTGATACGGCCCGCAACCGGCAGTGGTGCAGAAGCAGGATCGGCACGGTGATTCGCATGCCAGGCCCACCAGCGTGGTGCCTTCATAAGCTTTGAGCCAATACGGGTCCTGGTACTGCGGTGTGTCAAAATTGAGCTTGACCAGCGCAAAGGCCTTGGCGTCACAGGGCCGGATGCCGAGAACGGCTTGCGGCGAGTCGTTTGTATCGACCTCTTTTAAAATATGATGGCCTTCCCGGGTTTCATCCAGGGAGTATTCGAACATGACCTGCGACTGGGGATAAATGATCGCTTTGGGTGACAGGCGCGTGTTTAAACACCCAAGATCCGGCAACTGGCCCTGGACGAGTTCCTTAAAATTGTGAGAACCATCTTCTTTGACCGGACCGAAAAGTCGATAGGCTGCTGATAAACGCTTTAGTCCATCCGCCCAGTTCTTTTTGTCTACTTGAAAGATCTTCATCATCAACACCCTTGATCTGTCCTTTGTTAGTTGTTCTTTGTTAGTTGTGATTGCAAAGGACAACCGGCAACGAACAACGGACATTCCTATTTAATAAACTGATCCGGATCATCCGGTTTGTAAGTGTCCAGCGGCGGCCGCACGTCCAGCGACAGGCCGGCTTCCCAGTTAAACAGATCCAGACAATCCTTTTCAAGTTTTTTGGTAAGAACACGCATATTGATACCTACCGGACAGGAGCGTTCACAGGCTCCGCAATCGGTGCATCGGCCGGCACAATGGAAGGCCCTTAAGAAGTGAAACGTCATTACATCCGTCGGATTCTGGCTTTTGCCGACCCATTGGGGCCGGGATTCGTCTACGAAGCAGGTGGGACAGTAGCAAAGCGGGCAGGCGTTGCGACATGCATAGCACCGAATGCAGGGTTGCAAGAGTTTGTCAAAGAATTCTACCCTTTCCCGAGGCGACAAAGCTTCAATCTCACGCACATCAGCATAGCGGTCCACACCGGTTTGCTCTTCCACTGTTTCGCCAACCAGTTCATCGTATATGACCGGGTTGCGGTGAATGCAAACGCTGCAGTTTTGCTGGAGCACATCTTTTTTATTTAAAACTTTTTCAAAGCCGACGCCTTTAATGCTGATGTTGTTCTCATCTTCGACGACTTCGCTGATTTCACCCTCAAAGAGGGCGGAAATTTTGCGCTTGTCAATCATCCCTTTACAGGGAATGCCGATGATGACCAGTTGATCCCGTTTGATTTTATTTTCAATGATGTGCGTAACGATGTTACGCGAATCGCATCCCTTGGCCAGAATGCCGATCTTTTCGCTGCGATTCGTTAAATAATTGCACAGGTTGATGCCGCAATTGCTGTCCCAGACAAATTTTTGCACATCTTCGGCAGATTTGGCAAAATGAGGCTCATTCATCATCGGTACGGTTCCTTTGCGGAAACCAATGACCATTTCCACCTGGCACTCTTTTAAAAGCCTTGTTGAAATTTCCTTTATTTGATTAATGTAACTCAACATCTTCAGCTACCTTGGGCATGGTTTTAACTAACGTTTTATTCGGGCCGAGATCTTTGATGGCCTGGGTGACTTCGGTAACCACCTTAACGAATTTGGTAGACTCTGCCGATGAGACCCAGGAAAACTGCAGGCGGCCGGGATCAATTCCCATGTGTTCCATCAGGTTTTGAAATAAAGCAAATTTGCGACGGGCATAATAATTACCTTCCAGGTAATGGCATTCGCCGGGATGTCACCCGGACACCCAGACGCCATCAGCGCCCTCACGCAAAGCGGCCAGGAAAAATTTAGGACTCATGCGTCCGGTGCAGGGGATTCGCACCACGCGGATATTGGATGGGTATTCCATCCGTCCGACCCCGGCCAGATCAGCGGCACCATAGCTGCACCAGTTGCACAAAAAAGCAACGATCTTGGGTTCCCATTCGGTCACGTCGTAGTTCTCCTTTAATCGAGTGCACTAAAGTTGAAAATGATCTAATATCACACTGCCTAATTTAATGCAAAAATTTGCGCAAAGATCTGATCGTTGTCAAATCCTTTTAGATGAAGGGCCCCGGATCGACAGGAAGCCACGCAAAGACCGCATCCTTTGCACAGCACCGGATTGATTTGTGCTTTGCCGGTAAAGGGTCCATTCTCGGCAAACGCCGGCGCCGAGTAGGGACAAACCGACACGCACACCCCGCACTCACTGCACATTGTCGGATTTGTCTCGGCGATTGTTCCGGCGGTAAAAATGGTCTTACGAGCTAGCAGCGTCACGGCCCTGGATGCAGCGGCCTGTCCCTGGGCGATGGATTCATCAATGGGCTTGGGATAATGGGCCAAGCCACATAAAAAGACACCGTCGGTGGCAAATTCAACCGGCCCCAGTTTGGCATGGCGCTCCACAAAAAAACCGTCGGCGTTCAGCGGCACCTTGAAAAAATTGGCCAATTGACCGACTTCGTTGGGAATGATTGCGGTTGCCAGGCTGATCAGATCGGTTTCGATTTCCACAAGTCGGCCGATGATAGGGTCGAAAACCCTGACGAGCAATTTGCCGCCCTCGACGAGGACTTCAGGCTTGTTCTCGAGACTGAAGCGAATAAAAATCACTCCGGCCTCGCGCGCTTTTTTATACAACAGCTCGCGCTCGCCATAGGTCCTCAAATCGCGGTATAAGACGAACACATTTATTTCAGGGTTTAGCTTCTTAAGTTCCAGGGCATTGTCCACCGAGTGGGTACAGCATACCCGCGAACAGTAAGGACGCTGCGGTTCGCGGGAGCCGACGCACTGGACAAACACGGCCGTTTTGAGCGCTTTTAACTTCGCATCATTTTCGATCAGTTTGCGATCCAGCTCCAGGCTGGTAAGAATCCGCGGATCCTTGCCGTAGTAGTATTCATCGGGTTTTAAAGCCGATGCGCCGGTGGCCATGACGACCACCCCGTGTTCGACGGTCGCCTGCTTTCCGTTGGAGGCAAGCGTGGACTCAAAGTTGCCGACGAAGCCCTCCACCTGGGTGATTTCGGTTTCAAGATGAACGTGTATTTTCCGGTTCTTTTGAATTTCGGCGATCAGATCGGTCAGCTTCTGCTGAACGCTGTCCCCGGCAGCAGTCCGGTTGATATTAAGGGCCTGACCGCCCAGACGTGCTTCTTTTTCAATGATGTGGGTTTCATATCCCTGGCGCGCCAGGCTTCTGGCCGCGGCCATGCCCGAAAGGCCCCCGCCGACCACCATGGCGGTCGGATTGATCTCGAGTTCGGCCTCTTTTAGCGGCGTCATTAAGGCCGCTTTGTGAACCGCCATGCGCACCAGATCCTTGGCCTTTTTGGTGGCCAGATCCGGGTTGTGCTTATGCACCCAGGAGTCCTGGTTGCGGATGTTGGCCATCTCAAACAGATATTTGTTTAGACCCGCGTTGATCAAGGTTTCCTGAAACAGGGGTTCATGGGTTTTGGGCGTGCAGGCGGCCACCACCACGCGATTCAGTTTCTTTTCCGCGATGATCTTGGCCATGTTTTCCTGCGTGTCCTGCGAGCAGGAATACAGGTTGTCGGTTGCAAATTCCACGTAGGGCAGGGTTGCGGCATATTCGGCGACTGCCGGCACATTTACAATCCCGGCGATATTGGTGCCGCAGTGACAAACAAACACACCGATGCGGGGCCGTTCGTTAACCACGTTCGTCTCGGGAACCGCTTGCTTTCTTTGAGTTCGGGTGTTGCGCGCTGCGACTAAAATTTCCCCGGCAGCACTGGCCGCCGCGCTGGAATCAACCACTGATTGCGGGATGTCTTTGGGCCCCTGAAAGGCGCCGCAGACGTAAATGCCCTTACGGGATGTCGCCACCGGGTCGAAAGCAGAGGTTCGACAGAAGCTTCCCTCGGTCAGATCGATTTTAAGTTTTTTGGAAAGTTCGATGACTTCCGGCGATGTCTGCATGCCGATAGACAACACGATCATGTCGAAGGTTTCGGTGACCGTCTCACCGCTTTCGGTTACGTAGCGGACCTGCAAGTCATCGGTGTCGCCAACCGGATCGACCGTGTGAACCCGGCTTCTGATAAAACGGATGCCGTGTTTTTCCCGGGCGTTGTCGTAAAAGCGCTCAAATTCCTTACCCGGTGTGCGAATGTCCATAAAAAAGATCGCGCAGTCCAAATCATCGCCCACATGCTCTTTGGCGATAACCGCTTCTTTGATGGCATACATGCAGCACACCGAGGAGCAATAGGAGTTGTCGCAACGGTTGAGATCCCTGGAGCCGACACATTGAAACCAGGCAATTTTTTTGGGCTCGCGTTTGTCCTTTGACTGACGGATAACATGTCCCGTGGTCGGTCCCGATGCGGACAGGATGCGCTCGAACTCAAGGGAGGTGAGCACGTTGGGCAGGTTGGCGTACTGGTAGTTATCAAATTTTGAAGGATCAAAAGGCGAAAAACCGGGTGCCAGCACAACCGCTCCGACCTGCAGGGTTTCGTTTTGCAGTTCCTGGTCAAAATTGACGGCACCGGTGGGGCATATTTTCTTACAGGCCCCGCATTTGCCTTTCTGGATATAGATACAGCTGTCGCCGTCGATAGAATATTTCAGCGGAACGGCCTGGGGGTATTCGACAAAGGCGGCTTTGCGCTTGATCAACCCGCTGTTGTAAGGATCCACGACCTTTTTGGGGCATTTTTCAGCGCAGGCGCCGCAGGCGATGCACAGCGACTCATCGATGTATCGCGGATGGTGGTTTAATTTGACCTGAAAATTTCCCGCGCTGCCTTGGATGCTTTTAATTTCACTGAGAGTTTTGAGCTCGATATTGAGATGCCGGCCGACCTCGACCAGTTTGGGTGAAATAATTCACATGGCGCAGTCGTTGGTGGGAAAGGTCTTGTCCAGCTGGGCCATCACCCCGCCGATGGTTGGGCCTTTTTCGACCAGGTAGACATAAGATCCGGAATCTGCAAGATCCAGCGCCGCCTGCATACCGGAAATACCGCCTCCGACGACCATTACCGATCCGATAACTTCTTTTGGCATTAATTAATTCTCCCCGAGTAGTTCAGCAACTATCTGTAATCACATTGTAGACATAGGTTCGAGAAAAGTTTTTCAAATTATAGATTTACCCTGTTTTTGTCAATCGATTTTAACACAAACAACCCCAAAAATGCCAGGGGGGTTTAAGTAAAATTTCAATAAATTTCCGATCCTTACTCAACGAATGAATTTCAATCAGCCGATTGTTTGCCACGCTAACCCGTGCACATCTTCAATTTCGGCCCCGGGCTTTTGTAAACGCGGATTTATACTATACTATTTTAATATGGTATAATATCAATTACTTAGATTTCAAATGCGAAGAGAATCAGGTATAAGAACCGGTCTGAATTGTCAACCATTGATTTTTGGTCCCTGCCTGTGTAACCTGTTCTACCAGCCATCTCAAAAATGCATCTAATGTTTTTCGGAATATGCGCGCTGCAATTGCAAAGCCTAAAATAATCGTTATCTGCGGTCCCACCGGTGTCGGCAAAACATCTGTGGCTGTCAAACTGGCACAGCATTTTGGCGGCCAGATCGTCGGAGCCGATTCGATGCAGGTTTACAGGTACATGGATATCGGGACGGCCAAACCCACCGCCGAAGAACAGGCCCGTGTTGTGCATCATATGATCGATATCATCGGCCCCGATGAAGCCTTTGATGCCGCCCGCTATGCCGAGCTTGCCGGAACGAAAATCCTCGAACTGGACCGGCAGAAAATCACGCCTTTTGTGGTGGGCGGAACGGGGCTTTACATCAAGGCGCTGCTGCAGGGTTTGTTTAACGTGGAAGTATTTGACCCGGATGTTCGCCGCAGACTTAAACAGGAGGTCGCTGCGCATGGCACTGAATATTTGCACGAACGTCTCGGCCGCCTGGATCCTGAAAGCGCCAAGCGCCTGCACCGCAATGACCGATACCGTATTCTCCGAGCCCTGGAGGTGGTGGAGACCACCGGCAAGCCCATATCCCGCTATCACCGGGAGCACGGTTTTTCAGAGCAGCCTTTTGAGGCGTTGAAAATTGCGCTGAACCTGGATCGGGAGGATTTATATGCGCGCATCAATCAACGGGTGGATGCCATGATCGCAGCCGGATTTCTCGAAGAGGTCAAAAGCCTGCTGGAACGGGGGTATTCTGCGGACCTTAAATCCATGCAATCCATCGGCTATCGCCATATGGTGGATTTCATCCGGGGAGAATTGAGTTGGGAGGCGTGTGTGCGAACCCTCAAGCGCGATCACCGGCGTTATGCCAAACGACAGCTGACCTGGTTCGGCGCAGATCCGCAAATCATCTGGAAAGAGCCGGAGCAGGTTGAGAAGATCAAGATGCTGGTAAAAAAATTTTTAGGCCAGCGACAGATAATAGATTGAACAGCGCATCCCAAGAGATAAATTTTTTAAGCCGGACGCCACTTACAATGTTAGTGATACCATGGCCTCTCTGGCTTGATTGAGATACACGGCCGCTTCACATTCTTCAAAGATCTGAATGGCCCTGGAAAAACAATGACGGGTTTGGTCGCTTCTGCCCATCGCCTTGTTGAGTTGACCCAGATTCAGATATACCTGACCCTCAACCCCTTTGGCCCCGATCTCTTCTGCCACCTCCAACGCCATATTGAAATACGCTTCCGCTTTATTCGCAGCCCCGGGAACGTTATTGCCCAGCAGCTGTAAATAAACCTGTCCAATGGCATTCGCAATTGTGGCATACCAGTATTTCCTCTGGCACTTGAGTTCCAATTGGAGGGCCTCTTCCATCATTTCTAACCCCGGGTTCAACTGGCCTTTTATGATCGAAATCAGACCCAGGAAGGCCTGAATTGGCGTACCAATTAACTCACAGCCTAAAGCGCGACTATCAGAAACAGCTTGCTGAAGGACTTCTTCAGCTTCCTGGAACTGACCGCTTGAGAGATAGCCGACACCGAGGAGAAACATTGAATACATGCTATAGAGCGGATCCTGCGCAGTTTGCACCGCCTTTTTGCCGGTCTCAATTGCCGGGGGTAAATCGTTAGCCACCAGATGGCTGAACGCCACCATGAAATGACCCATCATTGTGCTTCTTGTGTTGGAATGTCTTTGGCCGTAACTCAAAAGGGTTGTTCCTATTTTCAGCACTTTTTCGCCGTCCCCCTGATAAAAGTATACGTATCCGATTGCTGCTAAAGACTTAAAAAATAGGTACTGGTCGGCGGGGAAATTTTTGGATATTTCCTGCGCTCTTTGAGCGTGGGCAATGGCTTCATCAAAAGCGCCCAGCTCCGCGCAGGTCCAGGCGAGCCAGGTGCAGGCATAACCGATAAGGTGCTGGTCCTGGATATCTTCGCCCATTTTGAGTGCCTTGCAAAGATATTCATAAGATTTTGTGTACTTTTCTCTGAACCAAATGGTCATTCCGTACCAGGCATAGAACATTCCGAGCTTTGCCTTGTCACCCAGAGATTCGGCCAGCCCCATGTGGGCGCTCAGCAATGCGCTCTGCTCCCTTGAATCTCCCCTGTAGTAGTAAACCAATGACCACTTGATGAGAAGATCAATGAGCAGCGCGTCCTCATCCCTTGTTCGTCCCGGTTTATTGCTGAGAAGGTCAAACGCCTCCTTGAAGTACTGATGGGATTCCTCCACGGCGTATCTCGCCAGGCTCTTTTCACCCGATCGAACGAGATAATCGATCGCCTTGAGCAAAGACTGGCCCTGCTTGAAATGAAAGGCCAGTGTTTCATAGAATTCAGAAAGCCTGTCGCGGAAGAGCGTTTCCATCACTCGCGCAATTTGTTCGTGGATTTCTTTTCGATCCTTTTTGAGCAGACCGCTGTAGGCGACCTCCTGAGTCAGTGGGTGCTTGAACATATACTCCAGATCCGGGTGAAGGGCCCGGGTTCGGATCAGATCCAGTCCTTGCAAAGTATTGAGGCTTTGCTCAATGCAATCTTCGAATGTCGATATTTTTATCAGGATCTCGTAAAGAAACGTCCTGCCGATCACCGACGCTTCCTGCAGAATGCGTTTGGTTTCCCTTTCCAGGCGATCGAGCCTGCCCGAAATGAGTCCGTGGATGGAAGAGGATATTTCCGATTCACTGAGAGCTTTTGTGATTTCCCAATTGCCATTGTTTCGGGTCAGTGTCTCGGATTCGATCAGGGAATTGACCAATTCTTCCAGGTAAATGGGATTGCCTTCGGCTTTCTGCTGGACCAATATCCTCAGCGCAGAAGGAATGTGTTTGGTCTTGAGCAAAGATTCGAGCATATCCTGCGCTTCCGAAAGTGAAAGATCCTCCAATCGAATTTCATGGTAGAGTTGGCCGATGCCGCCCAACTGATGACTCGTGAAAAGACTGAAGGTAGGCCGGTAAGCACACAGGAAGATGGCAGGTTGCCGCAACTGCAAACATGCATGGCGCAGCAGTTCCACGAAGGAAGGGTCGGGCCACTTCAGGGTAGTTCAGCGAATAAAGCCCCCCGACGTAGGGAGCTGCATCCTGGTTTTTGCCAAGAAGCTGTTCAATTCCGGACTCGACTTTGGCCTTTACCCTCTCCTGAGGATCATTATCCTCGATGTGCAATACCCTGTTTAGGAGATCAATCAGCGGGAAATACGGAATATTTTGAGAATAGGGATACGCATGTCCTTCCAACCACTGAATCCCGTCAAGATCAAGAGAAGCTTTAAACTCTTCAATCATTCGACTTTTTCCGGTTCCGGCATCCCCAAAAATAGAAAATACGCTTCCCTTGCCCTTGCGCAGATTTTGGACAGCCTCATCCAGTTCGGTCAGCTCCGCTTTTCTGCCAACCAGATCGGCTCTCAGGCCTGAAAGACGATGGATGGTGATGGGTTTTTCTCTTTGAGCCAATACCCGGTAAACCGAAACCGGCTCTGCCTTGCCCTTGAGCGTTGCTGGTTTCAAGGTCTCGAATATGAAATGCCCTTCGGCCTGGCGGAGGGTATCTGCGTCCAGCAGAACCTCACCCGGACCGGCCAGAGCGCAGAGCCGTGAAGCCAAATTGATCGTATCGCCGGCGACACCATGGATTCCGAGCTTCATGTCCACTTCCCCGGTGACGACCAGGCCGGTATTGATACCGGAGTGCATGGATATGGATTGCCCGATATCATTGCTTATCTCCCGGCTGAGCTCATCGACGCATTGATGGATCTCGCAGGCCGCTTTGATCGCCCGGATCGGATCATCCTCGTGCACCCGGGGCACACCGAAAAGGGCCATTACGGCATCGCCGGCATATTTTTCGATGAAGCCGTCGTATTTGGCCACGATATTGGAAATGTCGCCAAAGATTCGACGGGTGATCTCTTTAACTTCTTCCGGATCCAGTTTTTCGGACAGGGCCGTGTAATCGCACAGATCGGAGAAAAGTGCCGTGACATGCTTCCGTTCGCTTTCAAGCTCCGGCAGGGTTCTGTTTTTTACCTTCCCCTCATCTAATTTTTGGCCGCATTGACCGCAAAATTTAAACTGAGGCAGGTTCGAAAACCGGCAATTAGGGCAAATTCTTTCTAAATTAGTCCCGCATTCACCGCAAAACTTCATTTCTTTTGGATTTTCAAACTGACAATTTGGACATTCCATCTCTGAAACCTCCTTAAAACCGGATATGCTATTGTTAAAAGGGTGCTTTAAGACCTTGGGTCTACTTTACCCAAAATATTTTCAGCCTCTTTATGGAAAACGCACCTGTCTTGGCACCCGGAATAAATCGCAACATCTCTGGTTGAATTTTCACAAAACGTTGAAACAGGCCCTGTTAGTCATTAACGGAGCAGACAACGTTCAGGAAGAAATAGGGAAGGATAATCAGATGATTTTGAAAAGTCGTTGCTGTTTAAAAACACGTTAATTTCTTTTCATGGGAGGGGGCCCCCAATTTCGGCATATCCTGGCATACTACAATGTAGTATGTCAAGAAAATTTTTATTTAGCGTTGGAAGTAATTTGTGAGGAAGTCATCTGTTTTAAATCGATTTTCAGAGGGATCTGATGGGATATTATGTTGAGGATCGTGGGCGAAGAGAATTTTTACGATCAATCAGAGCCAGGGCAACCCCGCCGATAATCATTAAAGAGGAAAGCACCAGGCGCATGGTTGGCTGTTCGGAGAGGAAAACAACGCCCCCCAGCCCGGCCAGCACGGGCACGATCAGTTGAACCAGAGCCGCGCTGGTAGCAGAATGATCCCGCAAGGCAGCATACCAGACGACATAACCGATTGCTGAGGTCAGCCCGCCGGAAAGACAGGCATAAAACACGCCGGTCATCGTCACATGCAAGTTCTGCAAAAAGATCAGGCTGATGAAAATAACAAACGGTGTGGAGCGCAAAAAGTTATCCGCGGTAACGGCAACCGGGGCTTTTGAACCCCGGCCGCGCAGAGAATAGAACCCCCAGGCAATGCCGGCAGCCGTCATCAGG
The DNA here is from genome assembly GCA_037388985.1 of Desulfobacterales bacterium. GTDB lineage: Bacteria > Desulfobacterota > Desulfobacteria > Desulfobacterales > JAHEIW01 > JAHEIW01. Next base: position 11,815 of record JARRJQ010000055.1, read on the forward strand.
GCGACTCCCGATGGAGAGGGAGCCCGCAGGCCGGGGAAAACCAGGTAAGTCAAACCTGACAGTGCCGCAAACAAACCCAGGCCTCCCCACAGGCATAGGCGTTCACCTTTGAACCATGCAAAAATGATCATGGTGGCCTGAACCGATGCGAACAGGATCAAAGCACCGGTACCGATGCTCAAGCGGGTGTAGGCAAATGAGAATGTCACAGCATAGACAAACAGCATCATGGCCGACGTCCAGTTGCCGCCGGAGCCGGCCGCGCTTTTTCTTCTGCCGGCACTCGAAAGCAGCAGCAGCACAAGTGCACCGGAAACCAGCCGGATGGAGGAAAAACTGGCAGCATCAATTAAGGTTTGGCCCAGGGCCAGCCGGCACAGCACGGAATTGGCGGCAAAGGCCGTCAGCGCAAACCCGGTGTATGCGGCCGCTCGTAGGCGGGAGGCGGCGGTTGGGTTTAAAAAAACCATTTCAGGTTGGAACCCTTCATCCTTTCAACTAAATCGGAATCGGCGCGACGACCTGAGAAGAAACGAACATCCAGGCGACCAGGGCCGCATTCAGCAAGGCACCGAGATAGATTTTACCGGTCATCTGAAAGAACCCGGTTGACAGGGGCGTAACCAGGATCAGGACGACGATGATTTGGAAAAGATCTTGTAAAAATGCAATGCACATTCCGCCCGGGCCGACGAAGGGAATGAATCCGTTGATGAACAGCGGTACGTATTGAACCAGCAGCAACAGGATTAAGGGTACAATCAAAGCCAGGGTATTGAAGATCGACCAGAAAATAAACGTCTTTAGCCAGGTTTTTTGGATGGGTCTGCGTAGCTGCCCGTGAAGAAAGATGCCCATCGGCAAAAAGCCGATCAGAAGCCATGGAAAATATACCAGCCACAGCCGGGCGCGCTCGGGTGTCAGATCGCTGGCAAAGGGGAAGATGAAGCGAAAATCAACGATAAAGATACGTTCCAGAATATATTCACTCAGATAGGCAAAAATAAATAGAATCGCCGCCAGTAAAATTGTTTTGGCAATCCGGGCGCTGTCCAGAGCAAAGCGATCTTGTTGATCCGAAAGGCCTAAATCTGCAAGGGTTAGCCCTTGCTCCCGGCGGCGTTTTTTAAACCAGATCGTGAAGCAAAAAAAGCCGATGATGTTGATCCACACAAACCACCAGACAATACCGTTGACCATCATCATCGGAAATGCGCGATCGATGTGAACCAGGTAGATGTGGACGGCAAACAGCGCAAAAATCAACGGAAGATAAAGCCACATAAACAGACCGTTGAGGGCCGATAACTTAAAATAGGATTTTAAGCTACAGGCGTAATTCAAAGACACCGGAGAGCAGATGGAACCGAAAAATGGAATTTGCAACACCATCAGACCCAACGGAAGCAGCGAGGCAAAGCCGGCGAACATTGCCAGCAGGGTCGCCCATTCTTTGATCGGCCAGATTTGCCGATCCGGGGCAATCCAGAGGGCCTGCGGCGGCTGCAGGGCCTGTTTCATCCATTCCAGAGCCACGGCGATGGACGCGCTGTTATGCGAGGTGTGCAGATGGGTGATCCGGGGCATAAAGACTTTGCGAGCGCTTCCTTTTTTGAAATCACCATAGGTGACATTCAGCTTCGGATCATCGACCGCAAAGATTTTCCGTGATTTTGCAGTTTGCATCCACTCTTTTTCGAAATCGCGGGTTCCCGTCATCCGTTTGCGAAATTCATCGTACTTGCCGAGTATCATCAGCATGTTGGGCGGGCGAGTTGCGGTGGCTTCATCGGTATAAGCAAAGCCGGAGAAAGCAACGGCTTTAACCGTTGGATCCGTTAAGCCAACCCTATAGGCCATTTCTCCCCCCAGACTATGGCCCATCATACCGATCGCATCTGCATTCACAAAGGGCAGGGCTTTTAGATAATCCAGTGAACTTCGTGCGCCATAGGTTGGATCGAAATCAGGGGAATTCAATTTACCGGGCATACCCGAGTTTCCACGACCGATGGCGTCGATGCCCAAAACCACAAATCCCCTGCGGGCCAGTTCGATGCAATAGGCATCGCTGGTTTCGCGATTGTTCTGGTAACCGTGAATATAGACGATGCCGGGCAACGGATGGGTCGGTGAAGCCTGAATGGGTTTAAGCAGCTTGGCCCGGATGCGGATGCCGTTGAAATTTTTGTAAGTCACATTGCTGACCGCAATGCGGCCAAAACTGCGCTGGGTCAGAGATGCGACGATCATGGATCCGATCAGGATTACCAGACAGATGCCGAGCGTGATCAAAGCCATGCCTGGACGGCGCGGCATCAGAAAGCGGTGAGTATCCATAAAATCACCTATTCACCTCTCATTTCTTTTTTTAACTCGCGCTTCAATACCTTACCGACCGGGCTGGTCGGCAGTTCATCCTTGAACTCAATGATCCGGGGGATTTTATACGGTGCAACTTTTTCGCGCATATATTGGATGATCCTTTGCTTCATCTCGGCGCTTTTTTCTATGCCGGATTTCAATACAACGGCTGAGGCGACGATTTCAGACCCCGGTCGATTTGGGTCCGGCAGCCCGATGGTGGCGGCAATGTCGATGTCTGGATGCTCCATTAAAACCTCGTCCACCTGGCGGGTGTAAACATTGAATCCGGAAACGATCACCATATCCTTCAGCCGATCCACCACATAAAAGTAACCGTCTTCATCCATTTTGCAGATGTCACCGGTGTAAATCCAGCCGTCTTTTAACGTTTGAGCGGTTTCCTCAGGTTTCTTGTGGTAGCCCATGGTAAATACCTGCGGGCCCCTGGCCACAAACTCTCCGGGTTCTCCCACCGCAACCATTTCGCCGGTCTCTGGATCGATGAGCTTGACCTCGGTGTCGGGAAGCGGAATCCCCACGGATCCGGCTTTCTTCTTGCCGTATCGGGGAAGAGCGGTGGTTACCGGGCTGGTCTCCGTCATGCCCAGGACTTCGATGAGCTTTCCTTCACCGACGGTGGCTTCAAATTTTCTCAGATGTTCAGCCGGGAAGGGCGCTGCACCGCTGATGAACCATCGGACATTTGAAAAATCGAGTGATCTGAATTTGGGTTTTTTAAGGAGCTCCAGGAAAATCGTGGGCACGTTGATGATACCGGTCGGCCGATGCTTTCGGATGGCCGATATGATAAAATCCAAATCTCTCGGATTCGGGATGGCAACCTGGCCATAGCCCATCGCCATGGAGACCATGGCCAGCGCGAGCCCTGCGAGGTGAAATAAAGGAAATGCCGAAAGAATGAAATAGTCCCCCACCTTGAGATCCAGCCAGACCCTCATTTGCATGAGATGGTCGGCAATGTTTTTTTGGGTGAGAACCGCTCCTTTGGGCACGCCGGTGGTCCCGCCCGTGTACTGCATCAGCATGGGATCTTCGAGTTTGGTCCGTATTTCAATTTCATCAGCGGGCATGTCGCTCAGGATTTCGGTGAACCGCACGATCTTTTTCCCGGGGATCTTCGCAGGGGCTGCCGATGGAATTTTTTTCAGGAGTTTACCGAGGATCTTTTTAACGGGCGGCAGGAAATCCGCAATTTGCGTTACGGCAACGGTTTTGACGCCTGATTTTTGACAAACCTCAGCGACCCTGTCCGGACAGCACGCAGCCGGCTTTCAGGGTGCCGATGATGGCGATATAATAGGCCGGCAGATTGGGCAGGTGAACACCCACGGTGTCGCCGGGCTGCATGCCGCGGCTTTTTAGAAGATGGGCAAATTTATTGGAAAGACGATCCAGCTCAACGAACGTAATTTCCGTTCCCATATAGTTGACGGCAACTCTATCAGGAACGCTTTGCGCGGCTTCTCTGAAATGGGCCAAATAGGTTTTTTCCGGGTATTCCAAGCTGGGCGGGACATGTTGGTCGTAGAACTTCAACCAGGGCTTTGCTGAATAGGGGTCTGCCATGTAGCACCTCCCTTATGGGTTGAAGTGGTTTCAAAACCCCATCTGAGGCTCAATGGCTGCGTTGTCCCGCGGATTGAAATACTCACGTACTGACGTGTACGCTCCGTTTTAAATCCGCGGGACGCCTTGCCCTTGAACCTGATCTGAGGTCTTGAAAACACTTCTAGGCGAAACTATTGAGTTCGGCCCGGCGTCAACCGAACGCCGGGCGCAAAAACAGTCAAACCCGATTGACGAAACTTATTTTGAACCTATGTCAAAAATAGTAGATCACGTCCAAGAGCCCCGCTAGCTTGCAGCGGGACTTCGCATCTAATCCTTTTTAATTTAAGGTGCTCAGCAAGCGTGAGCCGATCCGCCGTCGCTCGAAAAGCGAGCTATGGCGGGACAAGCGCAAAAGCGCAGTCCCGCCTGAGGCGGGATGAGCAAATTCTAAGGAGGCTCGCAACGCAGCTATTGGGCGTTAGATGCATTTTTGAGATAGGTTCATTTTAAATCAGCCTGTAGACGCTCAGCCCAGTCCTTGAAATAAGGATCATCGGATTGCAGCGCCTTTTCCACATAGCCTTTGGCTTCGGCCTTATTTTTATCTCCGCCCATCTCTATCAGGAGCTCCGCCAGAAAAACCTGTGCTTCGGTATTGGTGGCAAAATAAGGGGTTTGCTGATACTCGCGGTAATAGGCCAGAGCCTTTTTGCGGTCGCGCATCGGCCAGGGCAGAACCGCCCAGAATCGGCCCAGAGCAAGCATGGGCCCGCCGTCTTTGTACATCTTGTTGATCTCGTATGCTTTTTCAAAGCTCTCCTGAGTTTTGCCTTTTAAGCCTTCAGCGAGCGCCGTCAGGATGCTCACGCCGTCCGAGTAAATGCCGACATTCAATCCATAATAGTAATAGCCCTCCGGGCGTTCGGGCTTCAGTTCGATTGCTTTTTTTGCATACTGCATGCCCTCTTTTCCGTATTTGGCGCAAATATCTTTCCATCCTTCGACGCCTTTCTTTTTGGACTTATCGGCATACTCGCGATACGCCCGGGCGCACTTCCAGTTGGCGCTGCTGCTCAACATCCTTTTGATACAGTTCAATGGACTTCTTGAAGTTTTCAACCCCTCCTTCATCGAATATTTTATCCGCCTCGGCCAGATAGTCCACCGCTAAAGCATTCAGCGGAAAGGTCAGAAAAATTGCTGCTAATGCTACTCCAATGATGTATTTCTTCATCATTCTACCTCCTCAATTTTAAATTGAAATCAAAAAATTCGAAACTCGAAGCACGAAATTCGAAGCAAACCCGAAATTCTAATTTTCCAATGATCAAAACTTATAGAGGCATAAAGGATTTTTAGCCTAATCAAGCGCAAATCGTTGTTCAATTTTTAAAATATTCGAATTTTTGACATTCGATATTGTTTCGTATTTCGATATTCGTTATTCGAATTTTGGTACCTATGCTTAAATTAATTATTTTTTCTGGAGTTATTAATTTTGTGATTTAAAAGTTTAAAGTACTTCTATGGCGCAGGCCATCGACACTCCTCCCCCACCGCAAAGTGTCGCCAGGCCCAGACATTTATTTTTTTGTTTCAGCGCATGGATCAGGGTGACAATGATCCTTGCTCCGGTGGCTCCCACCGGATGGCCCAGGCCGATCCCCGAGCCGTTTATATTGGTGATTTCGCGATTTAGACCCAGTTCTTTTTCACAACCCAGGTACTGCGCCGCAAAAGCTTCATTGAGTTCAATGAGTTCAAAATCGTCTAATTTCAAGCCGCTTCTTTTTAAAAGATCCGTCACCGCCGGTATCGGAGACAGCCCCATAACCGATGGATGGCAGGCGCCTTTGCCGACAGCTCTTATTTTGGCCAGCGGCTGAATATGAAGCTCTTTGGCTTTTTCAGCCGACATGATGATCAATGCGGCGGATCCGTCGTTGATTCCGCTGGAGTTGCCGGCGGTGACCTTTCCGATCTTTGGCACAAATGCCGGCGGCAGTTTCTGCAGGTCGGCCATGGTCAGTCCGGGTCTGAAATGCTCGTCTTTGTCAAAAATGATCGGCTCTTTTTTCCTTTGCGGGATTTCCATCGGGATGATTTCATCTTTAAACGAGCCGTCTTTGGTTGCTCTTTCGGCGTTGTTATGGCTGCGAAGCGCCACTTCATCCATTTCTTCCCGGCTGATGTTCAGATGCTGCGCAATGAACTCAGCGGTGTGGCCCATGATATAGGGTTTGCCTTTAAAAAAGGACAGCGGCGGTTTTTCGGCATCCACCGGACCATCCTCCGGATGAGGGATGATGTGCGAGCCGCAATGAAGACCGCGTATCAGGTTGTCGACACATTGCTGATCCTGCAAACGATATCCCCACCGGGCACCTGGAAGCGAGTAGGGCACTCCCGACATATGTTCGACCCCGCCGGCCAGGATGACATCGGCCATGGAGGCCTGGATCATGGCCATTCCAGAAACAGCGGCCTCCATGCCGGATATGCAGACCCGATTAATGGTGACCGCCGGCGCCGTATCCGGTATACCGCTTAAAAGGGCTGCAATCCGGGCCACATTTAAAGTGTCCGCAGGTTCCATGCAGCAGCCATAGCGCACATCATCGATTATGGCCGTATCGATGCCGGCTCTTTCCACGGCCGCTTTCATCGTCACACTGGCAATGGTTGCGGCATGGCTGTCTTTTAAGGTACCGCCGAATGTGCCGATGGCAGTCCGGCACGCCGAAGCTATCACCACGTCGTTCATCTTGAGCTCCTTTTTGCGTATTGCGTGATGCGCGTCAAAAAATAAGTAATAAGGACTGAGGACTGAGCAAAAAAACTGCTGAACGCCTGTCCATTCCAAAAGGACTTGCCGCTTTCTGGCCTAAATGGTCCTCCCGAAACTTTGATTTGTCCTTTTTCAGCCTTGTTCGGCAGGGTTATTTTCACCGCCTTCTATTTAAAAATACCTCAGTCCTCAGCACTCAGTCCTCAGTCCGATTTTTTTAGACTTTTCATCCCCCGAATGAACGTTCATGAATATCGATTGCTGCGGGGTTGCTGGCGGCGATTGCATTCATTTTGCCCAGCGTCGCCGGCAGCATCGAATGGATGAAAAACTCGGCTGTTTTCAGCTGGCCGTCATAAAATGCAGCATCTTTGTTTTTGGCGACTTTAGCGCGGATGGCATCCTCATCGGCGCCGCCGGCCAGCTTTTCCAGCTTCGGTATGGCCACCGCCGCCCGCCACAGAAGCATCCAGGCCAAAATCATATCGCCGACGACTTCCAAAAACGGGTAGGCAAAGGCGAACGCCAATTTCAAATCTTTGGAGACGGCGGTTTTGCCCAGGTGCAGCGCAATTTCACCGAGCCGGTTTAAAGCTTTGGTGACTGCGGCGGCCGAATTTTCAAGGCGAGGTATTTTAGCGGCTTTTCCGATGGTGGTGTTGATTTCATTGAGCAGATCCATGAACACGGCACCCTTGTTCATGCCCAGCTTGCGGCCCAGCAGATCCATTGCCTGAATGCCGTTTGTGCCCTCATAGATGCTGGTAATTTTGCAATCGCGGTAGAGCTGTTCAACCGGATATTCTTTCGTATAGCCATAGCCGCCGTGAACCTGGATGGCTTGATCGCAGATAAACTGCCCGCGTTCGCTGCAGTAGGCTTTAATAATAGGAGTCAGCAACTCAATCAAGCCGCTGTAACGCTCCTTTTCCGCGGGCGATTTGGCCGTGGACTTTTTGTCAAAACAATAGGCCACGTAATAAACAAAGCTGCGCATGCTCTCTACGTACGCTTTCATTTGCAGCAACATCCGCCTGACATCCGGGTGATTGATGATGGGTACCTGAGGCGCTTGAGGATCCTTGCCTTTTTCGATGTCTCTGCCCTGCAATCGCTCGCGGGCATAATTGACCGCAAGCAAATAAGCGGCCGAGCCGTGCAAAAAGCCCTGGGCGCCGACATTCAGGCGGGCCTCATTCATCATGTGGAACATGACCATCATACCCTTGTTTTCTTCACCGAGCAAAAGACCCCGGCATTTGCCTTTGGTACCCAGGCTCATGCTGCAGGTCGGACTGCCGTGGAGGCCCATTTTTTCTTCCACGCCGCTGCAGACAATATCGTTGGGTTCACCCAGGCTGCCGTCATCGTTTACCCAGATTTTGGGCACGATAAATAAAGAGATGCCTTTGGTTCCCGGGGGAGCACCTTCGATGCGGGCTAAAACCGGGTGGATGATGTTTTCCGTCAGATCGTGCTCGCCGCAGGTAATAAAGATTTTGTTTCCTGAAATAGAATAGGTCCCGTCCGAATTTTTAACCGCCGTGGTGGTCAGCGCGCCAACATCGGAGCCGGCATTGGGTTCGGTGAGCAGCATGGTGCCGCTCCATTGGCCGGAATAAACCTTTTTTAAAAACAGCTCCTTTTGCAGGGGGGTGCCGAAAAGTTCGATCATTTTGGCCGCACCGTGCGCGAGGTCTCCGAAGGTGGCAGCGGCAAAGTTGGCCCCGACGATATACTCGAAGGCCGCCTGACGGATGATTTGCGGCATCCCCTGGCCGCCCACTTCCGGATCCTCGGCCATGGCAATCCATTCGCCTTCGACAAAGAGCTCATGAGGACGATGGAAACACGCAGGTACGATGACCCTGCCGTTTTCAAATTTGACGCCCTCTCGGTCGCCTTCCTTGGAAGTGGGGTATATCTCCTTGATGCCGAGATTGCGGGCCTCGGAAATGACCATGTCAAACATCTTGCGATTTAAATCCTTATATTTTTCGGTTTCTAAAAGATCTTCGATTTGAAGCTGTTCATAAAGGACAAAATCAATGTCTCTGCGGTCTGATATAAGCTGTGCCATCGAGTTGCTCCTTAAACTTCGGGTTGAGCCCGTGACCGGTTGTCCCGTTTGCCCGTAAAGACTAAAATCAGACGTTTTTCCTAATTTAAACGGGCACAACCGGCTCAACTGGCCTAACGGGTTAACCTAAATGAAGGTATTAAATGGGTTTTGTATGAGAAATGCGCAAGCTTTGTCAAGAAAATGCTTTTTTTAAGGATAGACCCGGGGGTTTGCGTATCCTCCAAAGACGATAACGTATCTTAAAAACAGGTGATCGCGAAATTAGGTTGGCCGGTTGAGAGGAAAGAAAAAGAAGAGAAATCTTTGATTAGAAATGGTATCAAAACCTCAGATCATGTTCGAGAGCCCCGCTATCCAGCGGGATTTCACATCTATCTTTATCAGAATTATGGAGTTCAACCCCGCCATTATTGGCGGGATTTCGTATCTGATACTTTTTAATCAAAGGTGCTCAACAAGCGTCCCGCGGATTGAAAACGGAGCGTACACGTCAGTACGTGAGTATTTCAATTCGCGGGACAACGCAGCTATCGGACATTAGATATGGTTTTGAAATTACTTCTAATTCTCGTCTGGCGTCTCCGCCTTATTCATCAGGTGCCGATGATATTCCGGATAAAGTTTCCGGGAACATTCAGGGCAAATGCCGTGGCTGAATTCAGCTTCGGAATGATCCCGGATATAGGTCTCGATCTGGTTCCAGTATCCCTTGTCGTCCCTTATTTTCTTGCAGGAAGCGCATATAGGCAGCAGGCCGCTTAACTGTCTGACCTTGTCCAGAGATTGCTGCAGTTTTTCGATTAAAGCATCACGCTCCTTCTCGTGCTGTTTGCGTTCGGAGATATCACGGACAATGCCGGTATAATAGATCTTTTCGCCCGCTTTCCACGTCGACAGCGAAAGTTCGATGGGAAATTCCTCATCCGGCTTTCTTAACCCGAAAAGCTCATGGGTTTGCCCGATTAGACGGGGTGTACCGCCTGAAACCACATTGGCCATCCCCTTTTGGTGGGCATCTCTGAATCGTTGCGGCATCAAAATGCCGAGTGATTGACCGATGAGCTCGTCCTGGTGGTAGCCGAACATCTTGCTGGCCGCTGTATTGCAAAAAGCAATTTTCCCGGTTTCATCGGCGGTGATGATCGCGTCGGGGGCAGATTGCGCCACTGAACGAAACTTGGCTTCCGATTCTTTAAGGGTCGTTTCGATACGCTTGCGAGCGGTAATGTCAAAGCTATATTCGATCATTTGGCTGACATTGCCTCGTTCATCCAGAATCGGATGGGCATGTACTTCAACATTGCGGGGGGTTCCGTTTCGATCAAAATGCAAGTGCTCCAGCCGAACCGGCTTTTTGGTCTTTTTAATTATTTCAAGCGGGCAGGGATGCTCGGCGGAGTCACAGGGAGCCGACCGTTTATGAGTCAGCGCGTGGCAGGTTGATTCTCCGGATATGCCGCTTTTTAAAGCCGCTGAATTGGCCAGTTTGAGACGGTAATCATTTGCATCGATCACATAGAAAGGATGCGAAAGAGACTCCAGAACCGAATTCAAGAATTCAGATTGCTTTCTCAGCTGTGCTTCCGCTTTTTTGCGGGCAGCAGCTTCCTTTTCCAGTGTTTTTATTTTTTCCAGTAGATCAAGGTAACGCTTATCTTCTGTCATTGGAAGTTTCCTTCAGTTCCATCCGGTTGATTCTATTCTGCAAAAAATTTTTACCCGCTGGCAACCTTGCCTAAAGTAAAAGAGGCAATATCTTATAGTATAACCAATTTAACATAATACCCATTATCGCTTGATCAAGGTTTGCGGCAGCTTAACGGCATCGCATGGCTGCCGTTGCTTTTTAAAATACATGACTTCACCTAAAATTCGTTGGTTTTATCGCTGCAGCGGAGGAGGTGCGTATGAGCACGAGTAAGCGTAAATGGGTTTATCTTTTTGATGAAGTGAAAGAGGCCGAAGAATATGTCGGCGGTGACTGGAATGCTGTCAGAGGATTGCTGGGAGGTAAAGGTGCCAATCTTGCCGAAATGGCTCGCCTTGGCCTACCGGTTCCGCCGGGCTTTACGGTGACCACCGAAGCCTGCAATACATACCTCGCGGCAGGCGAAAGCTTTCCGGAAGGGATGTGGGAGCAGGAGCTGGAAGCATTGGGCAAAATCGAGGCGGTTACCGGCAAAAAATTCGGCGACAGGCAAAATCCCCTGCTGGTTTCCTGCCGGTCCGGAGCCAAATTTTCGATGCCGGGGATGATGGACACTGTGCTTAATATCGGCCTCAACGACGATACCGTCGAAGGCATGATCAAGTTGACCGGAGATGATCGTTTCGTATTTGATATTTACAGGCGCCTGATCCAGATGTTCGGCATCGTGGTGATGGGCATATCCGATGAACCCTATGAAGATGTCATTACCCGTGCGCGCCGCAAAGCCGGTGTTCAGTCGGATGCGGAACTTTCCGCCGCAGACTGGCAATCGGTGACCACCGAGTTCAAAAGGATTTACAAACACTTCACCCACAGAGATTTTCCATCCGACCCCGTCGTCCAATTGCGCAAGGCCACCGAGGCTGTTTTCAAAAGTTGGAACGGCAAACGCGCCGTTGATTACCGCAATGCCGCCGGCATCGCCCACGATCTGGGCACCGCCGTAAATATTGTCACGATGGTCTTCGGCAACATGGGCAGCAACAGCGCCACCGGCGTGGCCATGACCCGCAATGCGTCCACCGGCGAAAAGCGAATCGAAGGTGATTACCTCACCAATGCCCAGGGTGAAGATGTGGTGGCCGGCATTCGGATAACCAAAGATATCCAGCAGCTGGAAAAGGAAATGCCGTCGGTTTATGAAGAGTTTGATCGGATCGCCAAGAAACTGGAAAATCATTATCGCGAGATGCAGGATGTCGAATTTACCATCGAAAACAGCAAGCTGTGGATGCTGCAAACCCGCGACGGCAAGCGCACCGCCCAGGCGGCGGTGCGGATCGCCGTTGATATGGTTGAGGAAGGGCTGATCACGCGGGAAGAGGCGGTGATGCGGGTCAGCCCCGAGCAGGTCGATTTCTTTTTGCATCCACAGTTTGATGCCCGGGCCAAGCAGCAGGCTAAAAATTCGGGCGCTTTTCTGGCCAGGGGCCTGAATGTTTCGCCGGGTGCGGCCGTGGGGATTGTTGCCTTTGATGCCGATCATGCCGAGCAATGGGGCAAAAAAGACGGCAAAGAGGTGATTATGGTGCGGCCCGAAACCAAACCCGACGATGTCCACGGCATGCTGGCCGCCAAAGGCATCCTGACCAGCCGCGGCGGACGCACCAGCCATGCGGCTCTGGTGGCCAGGCAGTTCGGCCGCCCGGCGGTGGTGGGCGTCACCTCGCTGGAAATCGATCTGGCCACTCGCCGGATGAAGGTGGGCGATGTCGAAATAAAGGAGGGCGATTGGATCTCGGTGGACGGGACCGCCGGTGAAGTCTACAGTGGAAAGCTGGATACGATAGTGCCGGACATCAAAGACCCCTGGCTGATCAAGCTGCTGTCCTGGGCCGACGGATTTCGCCGCCTGGGGGTGTGGGCCAATGCCGATTATCCGGAGGATGCACAGCGGGCGCGTGAGTACGGCGCGGAAGGCATCGGGCTGTGCCGCACCGAACACATGTTTTTCGAGACCAACCGTCTGCCCCATGTGCAAAAAATGATCATGACCGATCTGCAGCGCGAACGCCAGGAGGCGCTGGATGCGATTTTGCCTTTCCAGCGGGAGGATTTTATCGGGTTGTTCCGGGCCATGGGCGAGCTGCCGGTGATCATCCGCCTGATCGATCCGCCGTTGCATGAATTTTTGCCCAATCCCTTTGATCTGATGCGCGAGCTGGCCGATCTGAAGATTCGCCTGCAGCATGTCCAGAACCTTGAGCAGGTGGACGATTTGCTGGAACAGATCCGGCTGAAAGAAAACCTTCTAAAACGGGCAAAGAGCCTGCACGAAGC
>JARRJQ010000056.1:0-12284 GCA_037388985.1 Desulfobacterales bacterium
CGCTGCCAAAGATGTCAGAGCCCTGGCCCGACAGTGGGGAACCCGCAAGACCTACCTATCTGCCGGAGGACTGCAGGGATTCGGCAGCGCCTGCCGCTGTGCCACCGGCAACGAATGGGCCCGTTCGATGGTGTGCCTGATGGGCATGCAGGGTCTGGGCAAACCCGGTGTAAACATGGGCTGTATGCAGCAGGGCGCCCCGCTGGATACGCGCTTTTTCTTTCCGGGTTATGCGGAAGGCGGCCTGTCCGGCGACATCAACGGAACCGCCATGGCCGTCAATCTGTATCAAAAAATGCCGCAATTGCCTACGATCAATACCAGCTACCAGCGCGTACCGCGGTTGAAGATCCCGGAAGCTATTCTGGACGGCAGCTGCGAAGGCTATCCCACCGATCCCCAGACCATTGAGGGGCAGTTTTTGCAATACGACTATCCGACGCCGGGCCATGCGCCGGTAAAAATGTATTACAAATACGGCGGCTCTCATTTCGGCACCATGACCGAAACCAATCGTTACGCTAAAATGTACCGTTCGGACAATCTGGAATTCGTCGTCAACCAGTCCATCTGGTTCGAGGGTGAGGCCAAATTTGCCGATGTGCTGCTGCCGGCCTGCACCAGCTTTGAACGCTGGGACATCAGTGAATTCGCCAACTGCGGCGGCTATGTGCATCACTCCTTTACGCAGTGCAACCACCGGGTGGCCGTCATCCAGCATAAATGTATCGAACCGCTGGGAGAATCCAAATCCGACTATCAGATTTTCTGGGATCTAACCAAACGCCTGGGTATGTCGGCGCCTTTCTCCGAGGGGGCAGGTGAATTGGATTGGTGCCGGCGCCTGTTTGACGCGACAGACTTGCCGAAATATATCAGCTGGAAAAAATTTATCAAAAAAGGCTATTATGTTGTCCCGGCGCCCGCTCCGAATCTGCGAGACCCGGTATCCTTCCGCTGGTTTGCAGAGGGACGGCCGAAAGACACCCCCGAATTGGCCCCGCTGCCGGGCGACTACACCGGCAAACTGGGTCAGGGACTGCAAACCCAGTCCGGCAAGCTCGAGTTTGAGTGTTCCAGCCTCAAGCGCTTCGACCCCCAGGACCCGGAACGGCCGACCATCAGCAAATATATCCCGTCCTGGGAGGGACACCACACCGCCGAGCTGTTTGCCCGCTATCCGTTGCAGCTGATTTCGCCGCATCCGCGCTTTAGCTTCCATACCATGGGCGACGGCAAAAACTGCACGATCAACGATGTCAAAGACCACCGCGTGCTGATCGACGGCTATTACTATTGGATTCTGCGCATCAATTCAAAGGATGCCGCTGACAGAGGCATTGCCCCAGACGACCTGGTCAAGGTTTACAATGACCGCGGATCGGTGATCTGTGCGGCCCAGGTTACCGAACGCGTGCCGCCCGGCACCGCTCATTCCTATGAATCGGCGGCCGACTACGATCCGACCGGCGAGCCCGGTAATTCTGCCGACCGCGGCGGCTGCATCAATATCCTGACCCCCAGCCGCACGATTATTAAAAAGTCGCACAGTACGGCCTGTAATTCCTGCCTGGTGCAGATTGAAAAATGGGATGCAAAGGGAGCCTGAAGATAAATGAAAAAATGGAATCTAATCATCGATGTCGAAAAATGTGAAGACTGCAACAATTGTTTTCTGGCCTGCAAAGACGAGCATGTCGGCAATGACTGGCCCGGCTATGCCGTTGCCCAGCCTCTGCACGGCCAGCGCTGGATCGACATCATGCGCAAGGAGCGCGGCCAGTATCCCCTGATCGATGTTGCCTACCGACCGACGCCCTGCATGCATTGCGACAATGCGCCCTGCATCAAAGCAGCGCGGGATAATGCTATCTATAAAAGAGACGATGGCATCGTCATCATCGATCCGCAGAAGGCTGAAGGCCAGAAACAGCTCGTCGATTCGTGTCCTTACCACGCCATCTGGTGGAATGCGGAGAAAAATGTTCCTCAAAAATGTACGCTTTGCGCGCATCTGTTAGATGAGGGCTGGACCCAGACGCGCTGCACCCAGGTTTGCCCCACCGGTGCATTGCAGTTGGTGCTGGCTGACGATTCCGCAATGCAGGACCGGGTGGCGGCCGAAAACCTGGAAGCGCTTGATCAACGCCTCAATACCCGCCCCAGGGTTTGGTATAAAAATCTTTATCTTTACACACGTTGCTTTATCGCCGGCAGCGTCAGCTTTGAAGTCAATGGCGTCTGTGATTGCGCCGCCGGCGGGCGGGTCAGACTCCTTAAGGACGTCAGCGTCATTGCCGAAACCGTATGCGATAGCTTCGGCGATTTCAAATTCGACAACCTGGAGGAAAATAGCGGCGTTTACACGCTTGAAATTGATTATAAAGGCTTTGAAAAGAAAAAAGTTGAGGTAGCGCTGAAAGACAGTGTGAGTGTCGGCGATATCGTTTTGTGAAAACAGCAAGATAGGTGTCAGGTTTCGGGTGTCAGGCATACAGCTCATAGCAAATAGGTCATTGCTCACAGCTTGAAGGCTATAAGGCTGGGAAGCCTGAAGGCCTGAAAACCGGAAAGTTTGAAAGCCGTCAGGCCCGCAAGCTTCCAAGCCTCCCGGCTTTCAAACTTTCCGGTTTTCAGGCCTTCAGGCTTCCCAGCCTTATAGCCTTCAAGCTGTGAGCAATGTCCTATTTGCTATGAGCTGTATGCCTGACACCCGAAACTATCAAACCACCCCCGATCAAAAAGGCCGTTGACGGTGCCAGAGCGGTGCTCACGCTGCGCATTGAGGGCGGGGCAATCCGGGAGACCGCGGCAAAGGCGGCCGGATAAAAAGCGGTAATCAAGGCCGGCTGCAAAAAAATAAAGACCCTCATCCAGATGCCCTGCAGGCTGCCGATCAAGACCGTGCAGATGCCGGCCAGAAACAGCAAAGCGGCAATGGTCGCTTTCTGACCGCAGCGGTCGGCAATCCACCCGCCGCAAAAGGCCATAAACAAACCCGATATCTGGGACAGACCGACCAGGGTGTTGGCTGCGCTGAAATCCATGCTCCGCTCGTTGACCAAAAACAGGGGCATCATCGAGAAAAGCCCCGCGGTGGCGCCCATGGCCATGGCAAACAGGGCTACCATGATCCAGAAGGATCCTTTGCGCAATATGGTTTTAACAATGACCGGACTCGGCAGTTTGCCTGGAAACAGGCCGCCGCAGCCGTAACGCCAATAGGCCGCGACGGTCATCAATGAAACCACTCCCAGACCGACGAGAATTGTGCGCCAGGAAAACCAGATGACGAGCGCGGCCGCAATCAGGGGCGCTGAGGTAAAGCTCAACGGCGGAGCCGTTTGGTGAATACCTAAAGCCTTGCCCCAGTCCGACGGCCGGACTTCAGCGGTGATGGTAGCGATCGCCGAGGGAAGATGCAGACCGCCGGCCAGTCCGGTCAGAAATAGAAAGATCCGCATGCTGGTTACGGTTTGAATAATGGAAAACCCCAACAGGCACAGTCCCAGCACGGAAATCGATACCATCAGAGAGCCCCGGTGGTTTATTCTGGAAGACAGCAGACCGGAAAATACCTGGCCGATGAACTGGCCGCCGGCAATCATCAGAAAAAGGGTGCCGGCCTGGCCGTGGCTGAACCCCAGATCCTGTTCGATAATGGGCATCATTGGACCGAAGATGATCCGGCCGACAAAGGTCAGGAAAAAGAGCCAGGCGATAAATACAATAACACCGATGCTTTCGCGAAAAGACATCGGCACGGGGCATTCAGCAGCTTCCATAAGGCCAATCTATTTAAGGGGTCAGGGATTTTTCTATCCTCGTTTCTCGAAAAGCCCTGTGCTTGCCGGAAAATGGGCTTCAAGAAAAACTACCCGACCCCTCCATTTATTTAACCTTTAGTGATTGGTATTCTGCAGGTATTTCATATCTCTAGTTATGAAATCATTCAGGATTAAAGCAAAACCGCGGTAAAAATCGGTTAAGGCATGCTTTTGAACCTGTTCGCAATAGTCACCCACCCAGCTGCCGAGGTGCTTTTTGAGAAAATCTTCCTGACAGGCAACATTTTCGGTGACATCCTGATTGGAAGATCTGAGACGCTGCTCCCTATGGCAGAGATGCTTCATGAAATCCAGCTGTATGCAAAGATAATCCGGTGATTCACATACAGTTGTATCCGGCATGAGACCGGCCGTCCGATAAAAGCACTTCACCTGAATGGCAGCGGATCCTAAGTCACCATCCATTTTGTAGCATCCTTCATGGGGCGGTTTCAGATCCTTGGGACCGGTTCCCCTCAGAATCCGGGTCCTATCCACGGAAAGTTCGTTGATGATGGTTTCAGCGGGGTTTTGCTCCATCCAAAGGCGATAATCTCTGATCTGCGCCGCACCGTAAAATTCACTAAACAGATTTTCAAATTCGCGCGTTTCAATTCTATTTAAAAAAGATTCATCCGGCAGATGATTGAAAACCCGGACCATCAAATCGTACATCTGGGATCGTGAGGCGGCTATTTCAGCCAGGGCTTCCGCTGATTGAGTTGATTTATTTTTCTTAAGCATGGCAAATCAAAGAACCGCTTTCAGGTAAAAAATAATTGACGTTACCAACACGCATGCGCCGACGCTGCCAAGGGACATTATCCACTCATAGGTCGTCGGTGAATAGGCCGGCATTTCTTCATAACGGCTGTAAGGCATCGGTAAAATGGGTTTTGTCTGGTACTGCCGGATGAGATGCGATTTCTCCAGAAATACCGCAATCAGAATCAGGATCGAACCGATCGCCAGCAGCACCGGGTTGTTGGGGCTGCCGATCTGAATTAAAATGAGGATAAACAAAAGGATGACATCCATGGCGATAATTTTTTTATATTCAGCGCCGCTGCTTTTCGTCGTCAAGGAGGCAATGTAAGATGCGACCAGGGGTACCAGGACGAGAATTGTTAAAATCAGCAGGATTTTAGCCATGTTAAACAGTTCCATTTCCAAAACCACTGCAAGAAGAACGATCAGCGCTGTGCCTCCCCACAGGCTCTGGGCCAGGGTGTCCAGACCCAGAAAGGGTTGAGATCTGAATCCCGCTCCCACTCGAGACAAAAAGAAAAGCGTGTGGATCATCACAAAGCCCAGGGCCGCAATCAGACACAAAACCGCCCAGATCATCGCGCCGATACCGCGGCCGGGAATAATTCCGATTAAGAAGGTGAGATTCAAAATACCACAGATGGAAATGGTGATGAAATCCCATGTCAGCGGCGAGGCAAAATTTTTACCGGTAGCAATCCTCAAACTCCGAAAAGGCTTTCCGAGGTCTGACCCCAGTGACATGCCGGCTGCCACAAGGCAGCCAAGCGAGACGGCCGAGCCGATTTCAGCCAGCTTTCTTAATGCGTCGATCTCAAACAAGGTGACAATTGAAATAAAAACAAGGATGCCGCCTGCCAGGGCCGAGAAAAAGAAGAATGCCTGCACATAAAGTCCCCATGTGAATTTGTCGGTAAGGGCGGTGCTGATCAGACCCGCCTGCGACTGTTTAAGGAACATAACAACCCACATAATGGAGAGCAATAAAGCAATTAAATTAACCGTCCACATGATGAATTCTCCTCTATCCCTTTACATAATAGACCGAAGGTTCCGTGCCAAGTTCAGCCCTAAACTGCATGCCCCGATGACGAACGATCAGTCTGGAAACCTCACTTTCAGGGTCATCCAGGTCACCGAATGTTCGCGCCTCTGAAGGACAGGTCGTCACGCACGCCGGCAGCTGCCCTTTCTCCAGCCTGTGAAGGCAGAAGTTGCATTTGACGACCGTTCCCTTTTCGAATCCTTTTTGCTTGATTTTTTCATACGGTGTTGGAAGGCTGCCGAGAAAATACGTTTTGATCTCCCACAAAAACTGCCGGCTTTCATACGGGCAGGCAACCATGCATGCCCTGCAGCCGATGCATTTATTTTCATCGATCAAAACAAGACCGTCCGGATGGATGAAAGTTGCTCCCGTCGGACATACTTTCTGGCAGGGAGGGTCCTGGCAGTGCATGCACGGCATGGGCAGAAACTTCATTTTGGCATTGGGGTATCTTCCGGCTTCATATTTCATGACTTTATGGAAATGCACTCCAGCAGGTGTCCCCTGCTCGGCTCGGCAGGCAACGGTGCAGGAATTGCATCCCGTGCATTTCTGAAGATCGATGACCATGCCGTATCTCATTTGCCAACCTCCTTTTTATAGATCTTAACCGCTGGCGCCGTATCCTGCCCGCCACTGACGCCGTCAAAGGTATGATCATCGATGGAGAGCAGGTTGTTGAAACAAGGTCCAATTCTGTTGAGTGGATTGGACTGCAGGGTGCCCAGCCCATAGCTGCCGCCAATTCCCGCTGTATCGGGATGAAACAATTCAGATACCCGAATCCGGCCTTCGAGTTTTCCATAGCGCGAGGCGACCACAACCGCATCACCTTCCTTTAGACCTTTGCGAGCGGCGGTCATGGGATTTAAAAGAACATTGATCTCCCAGGGATCCTTTCGATATATCTCCGCCAGCCAGGGATTGCCGGTGAGATTGCCGGCATCATTGCCGTAATAAGGGGTTTTCCAGTTTACGGCCCACAGATCGTATTCCTGCGGCGGATTCGTCTCAGCGGTTTCCACCCAGTGAACCACCGGATCATAAAGATCAAAAATATAGTCGTCATCGGGCACGCCCGGAAATGAAATATGATGCTGCCGCAGATTTTCCTTTAAACGCTCTCCGACTGTTTTTAAGCCCATCATATAAAACGGATGCCGGGTCTGATTGTCCGGAAAATAATAATACAGATAAAACTCCTTGCGGGGCCGCCAGTATTCGAGGTAGCCATTTTGTTTTAAGTCCTCAAGGGTCCAATTGCTTTTGTTGTAAGGCCAGCCGCGAATCTGGCGGTCGTAGATCTCCTCCAGGGTGTATTTTTTATTGATATCCAGTTTCCACTCACCGTTGAGGTTCAGGCCGTCGGTCTTGTCGACCCAGTCGATCTCACGGTTGAGGTGGTCATACAGGCCGCCCTCGCCGGTCAGGATACCCAGTCTTTCGGCCAGTTCGGTGAAGATCTCGTCGACATGTTTGGTATTGAAAAGCTTCGGTACCGGCTCCCGGTATTGAATCATTTTCAAGCCGCACACTTCGTTGTCCATGGACTGGTGTTGCGGATAAAAAGGCATCACGCGTATCCGTTCAAGGGCACTGTGTTCGGGCAACAGCACGTCGGAAAGGATGGCGCATTCATCCATGTGAAATGCGATCGCAACCGCAAAGGAAAGTTTTTTGAATCCCTCGACGTAGGCTTCCGGCTGGGCATTTTGGCGAATGGGGTTGCCCCCCACCGACATCCAGGCCTCCACCTTATAAGGCAGATAATGCCTTTCAGGGTCCAGAATGGATTTCAGGGCCAGGTGCGGAGCCGTGTGCTGGTGGGGATAAAACTCCTTCAGTGTAGCCGAATCCGGTGGAAATTTGAATGGCCGCGGAACTGCTTCGTATCGAGGGGTTGCGGTGCCGTCCTCGGTGGGTCCCATGATGGGCCCCCTGAAGCTGCAACTCAGGCAGCCCCCCGGCACCTCGATGTTGCCAACCATCATATTGATCAATTTGCCGGCCAGATCGGCGTAAGTGCCGCCCCGGCGATTGGTAACGTTGCGCTCGACATTCAGGGAAACGGGTCGGAACGGGAAAGTGAAGCCATCGATCTCAATCGTGCTGCCGATTCGGGCATGTTCGATGAATTCGCGGGCCACTCGCCTGACCGTGGCCGGTGGGACGGTGGTGATCTTTTCAGCCCATTCGGGTGTATAATCTTTCATTCTGTCCTTGACCACCTGAAAGCCTGTCCGGCACTCAAGGCCTTCAACCGTAAAGGTCCCCTCCAGCGCGATGTCCTTGAACTCGACATTGTAAGGCTTGGCTGTCTTTTCGACCGGATCCCACATCATAGGTTTGCCTGTCTCAGCATCCCGTAAATACTGCCCGTCCGGCCGAATCAGATAAGGGCCGTTGGTGCGGTTTTTCATAAACCACTGATCATAGATCTGGATTTCGTACATCATGACATGGTTCATGGCCAGTAAAAAGGCCAGATCGGTGGCCGGCCGGATGGGTACCCATTCGCCCTTGGCCGCTTCATAAGAGCTGCGCGGATCCACGCACACGAGTTTCATGCCGCGTTCAATGGCCTTGGCGAATTTACGCATTCCCGGTACTATCCCGAAATTGGGGCCAAGGGAACGGCCCATGGTGATGTGATAGTTGCAGTATTGCAGATCGACGATCGCTACCGGATAACCGGAGTGAACCAGACCCGAGGGGTAATGCACCGTGCACAAGGCCCCATGGGAGCCGGTTTCATTGGGTGTGCCGAATGCGCGCCCGAATGCACCCCGCAAAATCGTGTCTCTCTGCCCCCAGCCTTCACAGATGATCAACCCACGAGGGTCTTTCTCTCTTACCTTTCGCAGGCCTTCAACTGCATAATCCAGGGCTTCGTCCCAGGTAACCTCTTTCCACATGGGATCCACATCCAGGCCTTTTTCGGGATTGGTTCGGATCATCGGGGTTTTGATGCGATAAGGGTTGTACATGCCCATGATCTCCGAATTGCCCTTGGGGCAGAGGGATCCATAGTTGGGCGGGGCATCCGGTCTGCCTTCGGTGCGCACAACTACACCGTCTTGCAGGGTAACCAGAGTGGAACAATCGCCCTGCATGCATGCCCGGCAAAGGCCGAACTGAACCTTTTGCTCTCCTTTGGCTTGCGGATCGACTTCCTGCCATTTGTAAGGCGATGATGCGAAAGCCTTATAGCCGGATTGAACGCTTTTCAGCATGGCCTCATAATCCATTTTCTTTTTGGCCATTACTCCTTCCTCCTTAGTTCATTTTCATTTCCAAGCTGATACGATATTTCTGCTGCCGCCGCGCAGACATTGGCGATGATCGCTGAGTCTTTTGTGATTGAAATTTTCTGCACCAGGCCGGTGACGACAGCAGCGGCAATGATTTTTTGATTACGGCTGAAAACGGGAGCCGCAACGGCTCGGATACCGACGTGCACTTCTTCGTCATCAGTAGCATATCCCTGCTGACGGATCTTGTTGAGGCGCGCGTGTAAATCGTCGAAATCCGTTACCGTCTTTGACGTAATCGAAGGCAAATTTCCGTTCAGGTAGCGGTTTCTTGTTTCCTCAGAAGAAAAGGCCAGCAGCAGCTTGCCTCCGGCAGAAGCGTGCACCGGCCGCCGTTCACCTGCGGCTTCACGTACGTATATGGGGCCGGGGCCTTCTGCAACATAGGCTAAGATTGTGGAATTACCTGAAAGGACTTCCAGCACGACGGTTTCTTGCAGGCGATGGCACAGTTCGTCGATATGGGGTCCGGCAACGGCAACCAGTTGGGCGGCATAGGATCGATTCAGCGCCTTGCCGAGTTCATTCGCAGCTTTTCCAAGGCTGAATTTTTTAGACTGTGGATCTTGCTCGAGAAATTCAAAGCGCCGCAAAACATGCAGCATCCGATTGACGGTGGATTTGTGCAAATTCAGCTTTAGGCTCAAATCAGCCGTTCCCATTGGCTGATTGTGCGGAATAAATTCCAGCAGAATGCACAGCGCTTTTTCGACTGTTTGATGTGTTTTGACGGATGTACGCATAACAGATAATTATTGCATATTATGCAACTTTTCTTATAAAATATTTTGCCCTATGCAACAACTATCTATTACCCGAGGTTTGGATGGGTGTCAACAACTATTTTTCTGAGAGCTGTTAATGACCGACAAGCCGGCTGGCATGGCTGCCGGTCATCTGCGACGCATTCAGTTATTGCTTATCCCGCCACTCTAAAATCGGCTTGTTTTTTTCTTTGTGGATCGTCAAATATTTTTCCGCCAGCAACGGATTGGTGAACGGAAAATCGGAGCGGATATGCATGGCGCGGGTTTCTTTCCTTTCCAAGGCCGTCAGAAAAATCGCTTCACCATTTTCCAGCAGATCCAGGACTTCAAGGCAGCGCATCAGACTGTGCGCACCGTCTGCGGTTAATTCCTCCAAAATATGTTGCTTGAGATCGTCGAGATATTTCAGACCGGCCTTCAACAATGTTTCCGATCGGACCTCGATACCGGCATAGTCCCGCATAATTTGCTGCAGGGCCATATTGGCCTCCTGCCAGGTTGCACCGCTTTTCCGGTCAGCGAAGGCAGAATAGATCCGCCGGCGAGTCTTTACCACCGCGTTGTTTTCGGCCTCTTGAAATTTTTTGATCTTTTTGGCCCGGATCGCGGCGCTTTCACCGGCGATCCAGCCGAATGTCGCGGCCCCGCCGATGTCGGCACGGAAATTACCGGTTAAGTCGCCGGCAGCAAAGAGCCCTTTCACATTGCTCTCTGCATTCAGATCGATTTCAATACCGCGGCCGATCAGATGCGGCTCATACTGCATGAATTCAACCATGTGTTTGCGGACATCGATTCCCTCTTTTTCCATATAATCCAGCATAGCCGTGTTGCCTTCATGCTCCAGGCTCCAGATCATATAATCGATGTCTTGCTTGGCTGTTCGCGTGCAGTCAATATAGGTCGGGCCCCGCCCCGATTTGAGCAGGTCGGTGAACACGGAGTTCCAAACATCGGAGGTGATATCCCCCAGCTCGCGGGTGGGCTTGGTGACAAACGGACCGATAGTTTTGCCCCGGGGATCTTTGAATATGCCGATCCAGCTGGACTTGCCGCAGCGGGCTAAAAATTTGGGCCCGGCATGGCGATTGGGGAATTCCATGTTGATGAGTTTGGCTCCGGCGCGGTATGCCATGGCTTGCCCTGCACCGGTACAAGTGGGACAAAATGCCGTATTAAACAAGCTGCCCGGACTGCCGGCAGGTGGATACAGCCTGGATGCAGAGCCGGTTGTCACAATGACCGATTTGGCCCGAATGATTCGCAAAACCGGTTCGCTGTTCTTGATGCTCAGCCCGATGGCGCCGACAATCTCACCATCCCGGACGATCACATCGGTTATCGGCAGGTGATTGGCGATCCGAATTCCGCGTTTGCGGGCCTGCTTCGTCAGCACCGGCTTTTGATTGTGACCGGCATATTTCAACCAGACACGCGGCCGCCCCGGGAAAGCATGGCCCATAAATTGCCAGTCTCCGGTCGGACGCATCGCGATGCCCCAGGTGTTCCAGTTCTTGACGCGCTCAAAGGACTGCTCCAAAAACTTCACCGTGTGAGGGCTGTCATGATAGCCGCCGATCAGACTGTTGCGGACTTCCTTGATGATCGGATCCATATTTTTACCGTGAATTTTAGGAATATAGCACAGGAAATGGTCGTTGCCGGTAGCGCCGGAGCCGCTGCGCTTGGTGTTGGCTTTTTCAGCTACCATCACATCGACGCCCTGCTCGGCAGCGCTGATGGCAGCCATCAAGCCGCCGATGCCCCCACCGACCACCAGTACATCGGCTTCCATGGGTGTCTTATCGATTCTAATCATGGTGTATTTTCCTCCAATTAGGCTTCAGCAGGCGTATGCTTATTTTTTAGCGTCAACATAAAGCATCATCAGCGGCAAGGGGATTCGCAGGGAAAGCGCCTTTTGTTTGCAGTCTAAAACGCAGGAATTGCAGTGCCAACATTCTTCCGGGTAGCGGACGATGGGCATCGTCTTTTTTTCGGCAACATAGAACACATCGGTTGGACAGATGTCGGCACAGACACCGCAGGCATTACATTTTTTGGCATTGATGATGGGCGGCATGATTACCTCCTTGATTCAGTTTTAATGAAAAATTTCAATTATAAAATCCTCACAATTATTAAAGCCGGTCACGCCAATCCATACGCACTCGGCCGTTTTCTTTTCGGATGGTGAGAAATTTGTCCGCCAGCAATGGATTTGTAAACGGATAATCTAGCCGGACGTGCTTGCCACGGGTTTCCTTTCTTTCCCCGGCGGTCAGAAAAATGACCTGGCCGCACTCCATCAGGTCCAGCGTCTCTATGCTGCGCATCAGGGTATGCGCATTGCCGGCTGCAAGCGTTGCGGACGTTTTCTTTTTCAGTTTTTTCAAATAGGTTGATCCGGCGTTGAGCAACGTTTCCGACCGTCCGTGGGGCCCGACATAATCGCTCATAATCTGCTGCAGCGCCAGATTGGCTTCCTTCCAGTCCGGACCGACCTTGCGTTTCATGATATCCGCATACAATCGGGTTCGCTTTCTGACATAGGGATCATTTT
>JARRJQ010000057.1:0-11863 GCA_037388985.1 Desulfobacterales bacterium
TGCAAATTTTGAAACCGGTTTTAGTCTAATCGATGGCTGTCCGCACCTATCATTTTCTAATGTAGAAATTGACTGATGAAATCTAGAGCATTCTGGATATCGGTCCGGTAAGCAAAGCCCGCACCCTTGCAGTTGCTATTGCGCCCAAAAGATACAACGCCAACCACCTGGTTGCTGTCCTGCGGATAAATGATGGGCCCGCCCGAATCACCGAAACAGGAGCCGCCGGTCCCCTGCCCGCCACCCGGATTATTGGACGTCTGGATATTATAGCCGTCGGTTAAATGACTGCGCAAATTCACCACCATCGAGGTAGAGGTGTAACGAACACGGTCAGCTTGCGTAATCGGTTGAACCATCTGCCAGCCGTAACCCACGGTTCGGATAATTCTATCTTGCTGGCCCCGGCGGGTTGCCAGAACGTCAAGTTCGCCAAGTGCCGGCAGACTTGCATATTTATCGAGATGAACTGGTTTTTCAAGAATCACGATGCCGATATCGCTGGTGTTGGGAAATGTCGTATACCCGTCAAATCCGGGATGTGTGTGTATTTGAGTCGACGCTACCGCGGATAAACCACCATTTGGAAAGTCAGGGTTGTTCGTAAGATCTGGATCAAACCAGACCCTGGCCTTATTCGCCCCATAGGTGCAATGCCCGGCTGTTAAAAAGACCGTCGACGAAAGCAGCGTTCCGCTGCAAGGCCAGATAGGTCCGACAGGAGACTGGCCCTCAAAAACCACAAGACCAACGTAAGGATGTCCTTGCCCGTCCGGCACACCGAAAGTGATGGCTGCTGCCGGGAGTGCCAAGCCCAATGCCATCGATATGAGGATTAGGCCATAGAGTGAAAGTTTGCTCTTCATCATCCTCCTCCTTTCATAATGGGTGCCTCGGATGCCAATTTTTTAGTCATTCCAGAGGCCCCCTGTCATTTCGCCCATGTGAACCGGCTCAAAAGCATCAAAATAGATGTCTCTGACAAATCGCATATTACCCCACAACAAATCATAACCTTTCATGCCACGGGCGAATTCCACATGCTGGCGCCACATGGCGATTTCTTCCGGAGCGGCTTCCCGCTTCTTCCCGACGATACCCGAGAGCCGCACAGCAGGCGGCGTCTCGCATCTTCCGCTGATAAAGGATTCCTTCCAATAGGCTATACTGCTGTTTACGGCCAGTACACTGATCCGCTGGTCGTTTTCGAGGTTTTTCGACATTTTGACGCAAAAAACATCAAAGAAAAAACCGGTTTTGTTTTCACGCAGGAAAAGCGCCCCGATGGGTGTTACATGCGGAGAACCGTCTTGGTTGACCGTAGCAACCGCAAAATGCAAAGAACTCAGCAGAGATTGTTGAAAAACCATTTGAATCGTTTCCCAGTGATCGCCGATTTCCATTGTATACCTCTATTTATAAATTGAAATATCGGAGTCCGTTTTAATTAATTGAATACATTAACAAAAATAATCGCTGAAGGCAAGCGCTGCTCGAAAAGGAATCGTTCAGAGCAAAGATGGGAGATCACTGGAAAGTAAAAAATAAAAAAAGGATTACCGCTGATGCGTTAATCCCTTTTCAACATTTATCCTGAACCGGCGAAAATCTTCCCTTCACCGGAAATCGCGATGAAATGGCTCAATATATTACGTTCTCAGAAACAGCCGCGTCAACTTTTGCCAGTCGATCTGGGGAAGATGGCCGAAAATATCATCACCCAGGTAGCCGCCATCGGCCGCCAGCGGACCGGCGGTTTCCTCGATTACCTGGTAGAGTTGTTCGACCTCCTGGTCAATAAATTCACCGGCCTGGTCACCAATCATCAGATGTTTAAGCTCTTGGCGAAGATTCGTGCAATGCAACCGCAATATCCAACCTTCGGTGTATGGATCCTGGGCAACGCGGCTGCCTTTCTCTCTCAGTTCCGAATTAACGTCCATCACAATACCGCTGACCGGTGAAAGCAACCTGGCATTGTTTCCCCCACGGGTCAAAGTGATATCGGCCCGGTTGTTTTCCAGCTGTTTGCCCATCAGCGGAGCTTCAATCTGATCCAGTGGCCCCAGCAGGCGTAAGGCAAAGTCGTCAAGGCCCACCCGGACCATTGCGCCTTCCTCGATTTTTACCCAGGTGTGTCCGGGATGAAGATAAAACCCCTGCGGGATTGTAAATCCTTTAATGTTCATGACATCCACCGGTTGAACCACCGCATGCACGGCAAACTGATCGCTGAAGTATTGATCAAATTCGCAGCTGCCGCAATAATAATCATGAGTGCAGGCCCGGAATTCAATATGGCCCATCATATGGTGCAAGCAGGGCTGTTTCCAGGCGGGCAACTCGCGCAATTTGTCTTTCCAGAATGTAATCCGGCTGCGTTTGCTTTTGGGGAGCTTACCTTCTTTATCGATTTGCTTGTTTTCAGAGGCCACCCGCCGCATGGCTCTGTCATAAGCACACGCGGCACACTGGTATTGAAGCCGGCAGAACTTTTTTGGAACCACGCCTGCCTGCATCCAGATGCATGCAGAGTCATTTCTTGAATCTCTTCTATTTAATTGGTTTAATACCATCTTGGTACCCCCGCATTTGAAAACGGCTTTTCAGAGTTTGCCGGTTGGCGGTTGATTCGGTTTTCCGGATGCTAAATAACTGATCAACCGGGTAACGGGCTCAACCGTTTTTATGTTTTCAGAAATTTTTTGGTCAAATTTTCCCAACCCAGATCCGGCAGATTCCCATAGATATCGTCAGCTAGATAGCCGCCATCGGCTGCCAGAGGACCAGCGACTTCCTCGATCATGTTTTCCAGAGTTTTGACCTCGCCGTTCATCCAGGTCAGGCTATCCTGATCGATCATCAGCTTTTTCATGGTGCCTTTGATATCCGGTGTACGAACCATGAAAAGCCAGCCTCCACCGTAAGGTTCATGATTGGCAAGCCGCGGGTTTTCTCTGACCTTTGAATTTACTTCCATAATAACGCCATCAACCGGCGATAAAACATCCGCCAGCTTGTGTTTACGCTTCAGTCCCCACCCGATCTTATTCTGATCCAATTCTTTTCCCATTAACGGCAGGTCAAAGGCATCCGCCTGACCCAGCACCTTGAGCGCAAAATCGTCCAAACCGACACGAATATAGCCGCCGCTCTCTATGCATGCCCAGGTATGCCCATTATGAAAATAATATCCCGTAGGAACATCGAAACCTCTAATCTTCTGCACCTCACCGGGATAAGCTTGGGCTTTTGCGGTCCAAACATCTTCAAAATACTGATCAAAGTCACATTTGGCGCACTCATAATCATAAGCGCACATCCGTTTTTCGATTCGATGGGTAAGACTATGACGACAGACGCGGTCCAGATCCGGGCGTCTTTTCATCGCCGCCTGCCAGCTGATTTGCTTGCCTTTGGCAACCTTCTGATCCATGGCCTGATCATATTTACAGCTGGTGCAATCATAATAATTGTCGCAATTCTTGAATTTTACGACACCGGCTTGCATCCAAAGACAGGGATTGGCCGCTTTGGCTTGCTTGTCCGGCTTAACCAGCCATACCTGACCACCGAGAACCGATTTAATCTCATTCTGCATTTGGTGGTCACTCCCGTTGCCCTTTTTGTAAGTAGACCCAAATCCCACATGACTTCTTTGTCCATTTTTCTTTTGCTCAGCCATTTCCCTCGCTCCTTTTAAAAATAAATTATTTTTACTACTTTAGGATAGCAATGGTTATGCCAGCGAGATCCAGCCGGATAGAAATCCAAATAAGATTCTGAAATTAAAAAGAATTTAATATAGTCTGTAAAGGATAAGATTTAGAACGCTGAATTTCAGCATGTAGGCTTTTTCTACATTTTCAAAAACAAATCCAGCTTATTTTTCATCTAATTCAATTAAATCTTATGCACTTTCAAATACTTAGTCTTATGTTGGATTTTCCACCAGCTGTTTCGCGTTTTTCAACAACTCAATGGGTGAGCAAGCATATGGGTTGGCCCGTTGGGTCTTGCTTAGGGCGGGATCGTGCTGGTTAAAATAAAAACGATACCCCGTATTTTCATCCGGCAATCGGGCAATGGGCAACCGGACAAGGTGCTCAAGCATTGTTCGTAATATGCATTTTTGATATAGGTTTTATTTGATAACCCGCCCGGTTCCTGATATGGAATCTCTTTTATTACCCGGCAAACTGATTAAAATTTAAAAACCTAGAAAGGAGAGCATAATGCATTTTGAGAACCTAGAAGCCATCATCGATTTTGCTATTGCAAAAGAAAAGGAAGCCGCCGAGTTCTATGAAAAAATAAGCAAAGATGAAGAAGATTTTTCCGGCTCAAAGAAAATGTTTGCGGAATTTGCTTTAGAAGAACAAAAACATGAAAAACTACTACAGGATTTTAAAGTCAAAGGAATATCAAAAAGTTTGCAAGAATATAGACTGAAATGGATCACCGATATCAAGCGCAGTGACTATTTGGTTGATCTGGATTATGAGAAAGGCATGCCTTACAATGAAATTCTTTTGCTGGCGATGAAACGCGAAGAAAAAGCATTGAAACTGTATAATGAATTCCTTGAGCAGGCTGAAACCAAAGAGAGCCAAAAGCTTTTTAAAGTCCTTTGCCAGGAAGAAGCCAAGCACAAGCTGGCGCTGGAAACGATCTATGATGATTATATGGCAAAGATGGGAGACTAAAAAGAAAGTGCACTAAAGTTCAAAGTGATCTAAAGTGACTAAAGTTAAGGTTTTCATCGTTTTAATAATAGACGCTGGAGCGACACGCGGCGCAAGCGCCTGCGCTGCGCGAGCGAGACCAAAACTTTAGGCACTTGTCATTTAGATGGAATTTTGAAGCCACTTCTAATGATCCAGTTTCTGACAGCCGGTGCAGTCGGAGATAAGATTTCTCAGCTTTTTTTCCAGAATCGAAAAGGAATAATATTTTTGGGCGGTCTCATAATTATGGGTGACCATCTTTTTTCTCAGTTCAGGGTCGGTCAAAACTTTTTTGGTTTTACGAACTGCTTCGTCGGTGACATAGCCGTCAAGTTCGATGACTTCAAAACCTTTGGGTTTGATGTCGATCGCGTAAATGGAATAGGTATTGACGACTATCGGACGACAAAAGTAAATGGCTTCAAGAAATGCATTGCCAAATCCCTCAAAATTCGATGGGTAGGTCACTAGGTTTGCATGCGGATAAATGTCTTCAAGGGTATAAACCTTACGCCCGTTCTTCGTCTTACCCCTTTGTTCATTGATGATGTTAGAGACAAAATAAGTGTCCACTTTCATCAGCTTGGAATATTCTCTTACCCGGCGCTCATAGTCATGTCCTTCGTCTCCCGATGCGTGGGAAATAATAAGCTTGGCTTTCATTCCTAAACGATTAACCAGTTCAATGGCATGCTCGATCCCTTTACGTTTGACCACCCGGGTTGGTTGAAGAACCAGCAGTTCATCATCAGCGACTCCCAGACTCCGGCGCACATCTGCAGTATAGGTATCGGTCGACGGACGGTTTGCCCCCGGAACCGATGCGCATGATTCAAAGCGATCGGATACCGGAGGCGGATGATCAAAATCCATTACATTTGGAATAATCATTCCGGAGATCCCGGTTCGCAAGCTCAATTGGTTGTCGGCTGAAGAATTGATAATCACATGCTGAATTGACGGTAAGTGCGGCGGAAAGGCCATATTCAGGTATTCCCAGCAGGCATTAATCATGAAATGCTGACGCTCCCAGAAAAAATCATGATGATGAGCAATGGTGGGCATACCGGTTTCGGAAATGACCTCGGTAATTGCAATGCCCAATGGGATATTCAATGGTATAGTCAATGCATTTTCAGGAACCAAGAGATCCAGATTAAACTTTTCAATAAATTTGTAAAGCTGATCCTTTAATTTCCGCTTCATTTCATGGATTTTACGGGTCACCGAGCGGCTTCGGACCCTGGTACCAAAACAGGACCGAAAAATATCCCTGATATGCGGATGTTGAAAATGAGCTTCTTTAACCAGATAGGAGTGCTTGGGTGGACGATCAAGTTCGCCGCCAAAATAAAAACAGGTAAACCCCGCTTTTTCGAAGACATTCGCCCATTTGGCCGCCTCCAATGATACACCGTCGGTCCCGGCAAAACGAGTGGAGATGAAGCCAACATTGTGGTCTCTGCCGCAGGATGAACAATAAGACATAGGGTATGGGTCCCTTCAGACCTGACTGTAACGAAAGCAGTCAACGATATGATCATTGACCATTCCGGCTGCTTGCATGAATGCGTAACAAATGGTGGGTCCCACAAACTTGAAGCCTCTTTTTTTCAGGTCAATGCTCATTGCGACTGATTCTTTGGTTTGGGCCGGTATTTCCGCTAACGTTTTCCAGGCATTTTTTATCGTTTGATTACCCGTAAATTGCCAGATGTACTTGTCAAAGCTTCCAAATTCTTTTTGAACGACCAGAAAAGATTTAGCATTCTGAATGGCTGCTTCAATTTTAAGCTTGTTGCGGATGATCCCTTTATTTGAAAGAAGTTCTTTCACTTTGGTCAAATCGTAAGTTGCTATTTTTTGCGGCTCAAAACGATCAAACGCTTTGCGATAGTTGGATCGCTTTTTTAAAATGGTTATCCAGCTCAGTCCCGCCTGGAAACCATCCAATAAAAGAAACTCAAATAGTTTACGGTCAGGATGCAGTGGGATTCCCCATTCGGTATCGTGGTATTTTACATATATCGGATCGGTACCGGCCCACGCACATCTTATTTTCATGGGAGGTTAATTTTAAGCAAAGGTTGTCTGAACTCGGTCAGCTGAACAGATAAAAACCCAATGCCTTATCAACGGCTTCAAAGGGTGCCAATTCGACGCCGATAAACTGATCATGCTGGTTTCTAATAATGACCGTTTTTTTAATCAGGGTTCGGTGTGCATCATCTAAATGAAACTCAACGCGCATCTGATCACCGATCGCAAAGTTTTGTTTTACATTCAATCGAAGTTTCATTCCCGCAGTCGATAAATCCTTCACGGTCATCAGACCCCGGTTCTGCGGCTGACCGTCGATGAAATGAACATATGTTCCCGGAAGGTTGGTCTCTTTACGATAATGTCTTCTCTTTTCTAATATGGCTTTATAGGCGTGCCCGCAAGGACATTTGATGCTGACCTTAACTACTTTATCCATGGCGGCATATTTTGAAACATCGACTGTCTTGGACCGGTTGCATTGCGGACAGGAAAAGGTCGCCATATGCTTGCTGGTTACAAAAATTTTCTGGGTCATTTGATTGTACCTGAAAAATATTTAATTAAATTTTTATCATAGAATTCTGTTTTTTTAAAGCGCTATTTAAATCGATATGCACAGGCGGCGCTGAGCAGCAATCCAGGCAAACACGGCAGCCATAGCCATTTACTAAATTAGGTCGGACGATTTATGACGGGCGAATGCGGCAAACCAACGGTCGCAGAGTATCTAACGTGATTTCTTCTAGTAAAACCATTTTAAATAGCCTTTTATTTATTGACTTTCGTGATGTTTTGCTGTAGGCTTTTTTTACAAAAGTCGTAATATATCTGTTCAACTTAAAAGAAGGAGGCTTAAATGACAAAGGCAGAACTGATTGGGCTAATGGCAAAGGATGCTAAAATTTCAAAAGTTGCCGCCGGCGCAGTGCTTAGTTCCTTTATGAGCAATGTTACCAAAGCACTAAAGAAAAAAGACGGAAAAGTTACTCTGGTTGGCTTTGGAACATTTCAGAAAGCATACCAAAAGGCTCGCAAGGGACGCAATCCCCAAACCGGCGCACCAATTAAAATCAAAGGCAAAAATGTCGTCAAGTTCAAGGCCGGCAAAAAACTAAAGGCAGCTGTCTAAATTTATCTTGCTCTGCAAAGAAGGCAGTTTATCGGCAAGAAGCGCTGATAGACTGCCTTCTTTATTATAAGCGATCTTAATCCGCATCGGATTGAGATCGCTTATAGCCTCTTGATTTCTTTTATATCGCAATTAAGTTTTCAGGTATCAGGGCAAGTAGAGGGCAGGCAAAGTGACCGTCAAGTATCCCGATATTCAGAAAGATATCCATGAAGTCATTGAGGAAAAAACCACCGAACCTCCAATGTATAAGGTGCTGTTGCACAATGATGATTACACGACCAAGGCCTTTGTGGTTGAAATTCTGATGGCGGTTTTTAACAAATCCGGACAAGAAGCGACAAGCCTGATGTGGCATATACATAGAAATGGAAGTGGCGTCTGCGGAATTTACCCTTATGAAATGGCCGAAACCAAGGCAAACATTGTAACGATGGTTGCTCGGGAAAATGGTTTTCCTCTGAAAACTAGCTTGGAAAGAGAATAGCGCGTGCCCGTTGGGTGAGCCGGATAGTTGAAAAGGATCAAATAATGCTACCCTTAAATAAAAAAGATATCCTGACAAAGATTTCCCGATATAATCTGATCCGCAACCAAAGGTTGATTTATATCGATGTGCACGAAACGAAGGCCGGAAAGTTGGCCGGAAAATTTGTGGCAGTGCCCAATCTAGTAAACATTATCGCCAAACAGGAATTTCAGGGTACCGGTGAAACAGAGACCAAGGCACTGGAAAATTGCTTGCAGAAAATTAAGGATTTTCAGATTGAAGATCTTTTCCCCAAAAATGAATGATGCCGAACACCTTGTGTTTTCATATTCCAAATCGCACCCCTTGTTTATCTTCAATCAACTGTCCACCGCGAAAGCTTGACTGCCACGCTCAAATGGGGGTGCTCGCTTAACCATCCGGCTAATGGGTATTCGCCATATTCTTCCATTTTCACAGCTTTCAGCCGGACAAATTTAAACGGGTTTAAAAAAACTTGGTTGAATGCCGATGGACATAGTCGCCAATTCTTCTTAACCGCGCCAGCTCATCTCCGGATAACGGTCCTAATTCCAGACTCCGTAAGGCTTCCTTCATTTGGCTCAAATCGCGGGGTCCGCACATACAGATATCGACATTCGGATTGGATAAAACAAACCGGTAACAGTCACTAGCAGATAGAGGTTTTTCACCGCGTGGAATTTTTTTGGGGTTCAACAACTGGCCCCAGCGGGTGGCGGTGTAAGAGACAATTCCGGGCCTGTTTTTATCGTTGAGTTTGTCAAACACCTCGGTTTCTGCCCCGCGATGTGCGGCATTGTAACGAAGATGGAAAATATCGAAAACATCCTCTGCCGCCAATTGGGGGAAAAGCAGTCGATTATGACTTGAAATCGCCAGGAACCGATAAAGGCCCGCGGCCTTCATCCGCATACATCGATCCAATATTTTTTGTGAGGGTTGTCTTTTGTGCCACCCTAATAGAAGAATATCTGCAGAATCGATATTTAACGATTTTAAGGCTTTTTTGAAAAATAGCTCCATCAAATATGGCGAGCGGGAATAACTTTGAACTAGGACGATCAGTCCATCACGCTTTCCCCTACGGCAAATGTTGGTAATTGCCTGGCGCATCCCGCTTTTCCGCAAGGATCCCCAGTAAAAATAATTACAGCCCATGTCAAAGGCTTCTTCAAAAGCTTCAGCTGGAGCACCAAAGCTAGCGGCAACTCCCAGACGACCGACTCTTAGACCTGTTTTACCTAAAATGGCAGTCTTAAATGAATCCAAAGGAGATATTACCCTCTGTTTAAAATTTTTATAACTTTGGGCTGATACGCATTTTTTTGGGCCAATTTATTGGCCCTGGCTTTGACCATAAATCAAAAAGGTGGCTTTTAAAAATGAGGGGGTT
This sequence comes from Desulfobacterales bacterium, assembly GCA_037388985.1. Taxonomy (GTDB): domain Bacteria; phylum Desulfobacterota; class Desulfobacteria; order Desulfobacterales; family JAHEIW01; genus JAHEIW01. The sequence continues at coordinate 9,804 of JARRJQ010000057.1, forward strand.
TCATAACTTAAAACGATCCGATCACCCACCCGGGCGCCGGCAGTGTTCAGGGCTTTAACCTCCATATCCTGGCCGCCCCCCATGGTGTGACAGGATCCTTTGGCGGAGCAACCTTCACAGCCGCTGCTCCGGACAGTTTTCACCCAAGCCGTTTGAGAATCAGTCCGCAGGATGACCCCTTGTTCAGTAGCCAATTCATACCCTTCATTGGTTGATTAAAGCCAGCAATAGCAAGCGCAACACATCTTGAAATTCATATTAGAAGTGGTTTGAAAACCTCAGATCATGTTCGAGAGCCCCGCTATTACAGCGGGATTTCACATCTATTTTTATCAAAATTATGGAGTTCAACAAGCGTCCCGCGGATTGAAAACGGAGCGTACACGTCAGTACGTGAGTATTTCAATCTGCGCGACAACGCAGCTATCGGACATTAGATGGGGTTTTGAAACCACTTCTAGTTGGCACTTGAACTAGATTCTTCCTTTTCATCAGCCGGTACTGTATGATCATAACAGATCAACCCACATTGCAGACACCTTGCAGCTTCTTTCTGAGCCATATCCGCAGAAAAGCCTTTTTCGATCTCGCCGCATACCGCCAGCTCTTTGCCGCTGCATATCGGCATGATTTGGCGCTGACTCGCCTGCACGTTTTCCAGCTGGTAAACATTTTGCAGAACCGAGTTCGGGGTAAGCACATTCTCCGTCAAGGTCGGTGAAATCCCATGCATAACCTGGTGAATACACGCGGCTGCCCGGCGGCCGGCACCGATCGCTTTAATAGCAGCGCCATAATCGGCCAGAACATCTCCTTCGGCAAACAAGCCGACCTCATCCTTGAACGCCGGTTGCTTATATACCTGAATCCCTTCCCAATTCAAAGATAGATCGGATGATGATGCGGCGCCTGCGTCTTCTTCGATTTCAGCACCTTCTGTTCTGGCCCTCATAAAAATCAATTCGGGGAATCGACCAGATGCAATCACCAGAGTCTGAGCCGGTATGACGGTTCTTTCAAGGGTATCGAGTTCAATATATTCGACTTGCTTCAATTGGTCCGCCTCTCCGACAAGACGATTGATGCCCGCACGATAAATAACCTTGAGGTCTGCCAGGCCCGGTTTTTCTAAGTCCGCATCCGTAATCGGACTATCTTCCCATTTCTCACGGAATAAAACCGTGATCGTTGCTGCCCCCAGGTCTTTGCAGATTTTAACCGCATCCAGCGCCAGTGTGCCGCCGCCGGCAATCACCACGTCGGTCCCAATGGGAAAGTCCTGCAACTGCTGAGTTCCAAACCGAATTAGATCAACCAGCATACAGGCCCCGGGGATCGGTGATTCAAAACGCGCAGCGGCCCCTCGCGCCAGACGGCTGTCCCAGCCTCCCGAAGCCATAAAAACCGCATCAATTCCCTCTTTAATCAGCGAGGCTAAGGTAAAATCCCTGCCCATTACCCTGCCGGTTTCAGCTTTAACACCCATTTCAAGGATGCCTTCAATATCCCAATCCAGAATCTCCTCCGGCAGCCGATCCGTTGAAATTGCACTGCGCAACAAACCGCCCAGCTTTGCGCCGGCCTCAAACACAATGAGTTCATGTCCCAGTCTGGCGGCAAAAAAAGCGGTCGACAGGCCTTGCACCCCGCCACCAATCACCGCAATTTTGCGACCGGTTTCAGGAGCCTTATAAGGCAAAATACGTTCACCGCTGTTTTTTTCATAATCCGCAGCATAACGCTTCAGATAATTGATTGCCACCGGCTCATCAATCAGATTCCGTCGGCAATCCAGCTCGCAGGGTCGGGGACAGATACGGCCGATAACTGCCGGAAATGGATTGCGTTCCTTGATAACCTGGACGGCGCGGTGACTGTTTCCCAATGAAATCTGCCGGATGTATTCCCGAATATTGATTCCGGCCGGGCATGCCCGCTGACAGGGGGTGGTGCATTCTTCGGTGGTGTATTCCCGCATAATCCTTCGCGTAATCGAAGACAGATTGATGATGTGCTTTGGACACACTCTTTCGCAGGTCCCGCAGCCGGTACATTTTTTT
>JARRJQ010000057.1:11870-18344 GCA_037388985.1 Desulfobacterales bacterium
GTGCCACCGCCCGGCAGTCATCCAAGCCGTTATAGGCATATTTGGTATCTGCATTCTGCACCCCAAAATAGCAGCCCGGCAAGGCAATGTCCGGTTCAACAGCCTCGATTTCGACGCCCATAAGGCTTGCGATGGCTTCAGCCACCTCCGGGCCGGCGGCCACACACGAGTTGGGTGCCGATACGCCGGCCACAATGGCTTCTGCGTTGGCGCTGCAACCCGGCAGCCCGCAACCCCCTCAGTTGGCACCGGGCAGTTCTTCTTGAATGGCCACTATTTTCGGATCAACATACACATAGAACACCTTTGAAGCGATCGCCAAAACGATGCTGATGATCAGCCCCATGCCGCCCATTAATATAATTGCTTCGACCATTAGATCTTCCTCGGTAAATCAAATTTAAAATGCGCTAAAATGAGTCAAAATGCCTAAAATTAATTGGTATATTATTCCCCCCAGAGCTCACAGAGCCCACGGAGAAAATAATTAAATATGATTTCTGCCCTTTTGAATTAAATCTCTGTGACCTCTGTGTTCTCTGTGGTGAAACAAACTGATTTAAAAGATCGCATCGAACTTACACTTTTCAAAACAGGTCATGCATTTGATACATTTTTCTTTATCAATGCGGGCAACCTCTTTCTTTTTCCAGATGATGGCTTCTGCCGGACAGCTTCGGAAGCAAAGACCGCATTTGGTGCACAGCTCCGGTTTCACTTCAAACCTCAACAGCTCAATGCAACGTTTGGCCGGACATCTCTTTTCAAATATATGTGCCTCATATTCGTCCTTGAAATATCTCAAGGTCGAAAGAACCGGGTTAGGGCCGGTTTGCCCCAATCCGCAAAGAGCCGCTTCCTTTATCGTTCTGGATAGTTCTTCCAGCGTATCAATATCTTCGGGACTTCCCCGGCCTGCACAGATTTTTTCCAGCAACTGCAACAGGCGCCGCGTCCCCTCGCGACAGGGTGTGCATTTGCCGCAGGATTCATCCTGCACGAAATCCATAAAAAATCGGGCCATGTCGACCATACAGGAGTTTTCATCCATCACAATAGCCCCGCCGGATCCCATAATGGCACCGACCCTGGCAATTTCTTCGTAATCAATGGGTATGTCCAGGTGCTGTTCAGGTACACATCCACCTGAAGGCCCACCCAACTGGACGGCCTTGAATTTTTTACCGTTCGGAACGCCCCCGCCGATATCATATATCATGGTGCGCAGGGTGGTGCCCATGGGCACTTCAACCAGCCCGATGTTATTGACATCACCGGAAAGCGCAAAAACTTTGGTTCCTTTGCTGCTTTCCGTCCCGATACTGGCATACCATTTTCCACCGTTTAATATAATTTGGGGAATGTTGGCCAGAGTTTCGACATTATTTAAAATGGTGGGTTTTTCCCATAAACCCTTGTGCGCCGGAAATGGTGGGCGCGGCCGCGGCATTCCGCGTTTGCCCTCAATTGATCTCATCAGAGCCGTCTCTTCGCCACAAACGAATGCACCGGCGCCTTGGTAAATATCGATGTCAAAGTTGAAACCGGTTCCTAAAATATCGGCTCCCAGCAGTCCGTATTCGCGGGCTTGTGTGATGGCAATTCCCAACCTTTTGATGGCCAGCGGATATTCTGTTCGTGCGTAAATGTAACCCTGATGGGCATTGATCGCTCTTGCGGCAATCAGCATGCCTTCTAAAACTGCGTGCGGATCGGCTTCCAGTATGCTTCGATCCATGAATGCACCAGGGTCACCCTCGTCCGCATTACACAGCACATACTTTATTTCGCCGGGACTTTTACTGGCGAAATCCCATTTTAATCCGGTGGGAAATCCGGCACCGCCGCGACCTCTTAAGCCCGATGTTTTTACCTCTTCAATGATCTGCTCCGGACTCATTTCCTGCAAGGCTTTAGCTGCTCCGAAATAGCCGTCTCTGGCAATATACTCATCGATAACTTCCGGATCGATGGCCCCTTTGTTGCGCATTGCCCAAAACAGCTGGTGCTTGAAAAACGGGATTTCGTTCATATTGGGGATGGTTTCCTTGGAGGCAGGCTCCACGTAAAACAACCTTTTTACCGGACGACCTTTAAGGAAATGCTCTTCGACGAGATGCGGGACGTCTTTGACCCTCAGCTTTTGATAAAAGATTCCTTCGGGCTGAACCAGCATAACCGGCCCGACGGCGCAAAAGCCGTTGCAACCGGTTTCAATAATCTTTATTTCATCGGCAAGCCCCCGGCGTTCCAGTTCTTTTTGAAGCGCTTCCTGAAATGCGCCACTTTCGCTGGCCTGGCAACCGGTACCGCTGCACAACATTAACTGGGTTCTTACCTTATTCATTCTGGCTCCTGAATGCGATTATTGACTATTTATATTTTTTAATTGTTTCAATGACTTTATCAGCTTTTACCCCCCCATACGTATCTTTGTCCACCACCACAACGGGAGCCAGGCCGCAAGCGCCTAAACAGCGCACAGCTTGAAGAGAAAAGCGACGATCTTCAGTGGTATTTCCTTCTTTCAGGTCGAATTCGTTGCCGATGCGGCTGATAACTTCCTTAATACCCTTAACATAACATGCGGTTCCCATGCACACCTTGATCAGGTGCCGCCCTTTTGGGGCCAGTGAAAATAGCGAATAAAATGAGGCAACCCCAAAAACCTCACTGCGGGGAAGATTGAGACCGTCACTGATATAATCAATTAACTCAACGGGCAGCCAGCCGACGACATCCTGGCATTGACGCAGAACACCGATGATAGAGCCCGCCATATTTTTGTTGTCGGCTATGATTTGATCAATCTCAGACCACATGTCATTTGTAATGTCGGAATGCTCAGGATGGGTATCAGGTGCCATTAGCAGATCTCCCTAATTACGGCTTTCAGATACGATTAAATCCAATCGCAAAGATGAGTCGTCGTTTAAATAAAAGATCCCGGGCAGGGTCAAATTCATAATATAAGTGTGCTTGTATGGCACAGTGTATTAAAAATGTCAATGAGAACATCTTGTTTTCACTTGACAGCCGACGGCTTGACTGTGACAATTTACTGCACTAATATGGCTTCTTTCCAAAAATCAGATATTTAAGAGGATAACCCCATGCAAGATTTCAAGCAGCGCTTGGCGGAAACAACCGATTATATAAAAAACAGAATAAAGGATGCGCCGGTTGTCGGTTTGTTAACCGGCACCGGTCTCGGGGAAAGCGCCGAATCGATGGCGATTGACACGGCGATCAGCTATCAGGATATTCCCTATTTCCCTCTACCAACGGTACAAACCCATATCGGCCGCATGCTCGCCGGCAGTCTAAACGCATGCCCGGTAATTGCCATGCAAGGCCGGTTTCATCTGTACGAAGGCTATAGCCCTCTTGAAGTGACCTATCCCATCCGGGTGATCCAGCAATTGGGAGCAAAAATCCTGATCCTGACAAATGCATCCGGCGGCTTGAATCCCAACTTTACCGCCGGGGATATCATGTTGATAACCGATCACCTTAATTTGACCGGAGCCAACCCGCTCATCGGACCCAATGAAGATAGCTGGGGTGTCCGCTTTCCGGATATGAGCCAAGCGTATAATCCAGAACTGATCACGATAGCGGAAAGCACCGCCGGTGCCGCCGGGATACATTTACAAAGGGGAATATATGCAGGGCTAATTGGGCCTTCGCTTGAAACACCGGCAGAAGTGAAATTTTTGCAAACCATTGGAGCAGAAGCTGTTGGCTTTTCAACCGTTCAGGAAGTTATTGTCGCGGTCCACAGCGGTATGCGGGTGCTTGCGCTGTCAACCATTACCAATGTCCACCATCCGGAGCGCCCGGTGCCCGCTACTGTTGAAGAAATCATCGAGGTGGCCAAAGCGGCTATTCCGCTACTGAAAACAATTCTGGGAGTCAATACCCACACCCATGCCGCCATGACCTGCTTCAGAGGGCTGGCCGATGACCTTCAGTTGATGAATTGGCTCAATAACCATATTTTTCCGGCGGAGGCCAAACTCACTGATCAAAAAGTTTATCAAGGAACCCTGCTCGCTTGCGCAGAAATGATCATGTCCGGCACCACCTGTTTTTGCGATATGTACCTTTTTGAAGACGCGGTGGCCCGTGCGGCCAGAAAAGTCGGTATGCGGGCTGTCGTCGGCGAAGTCCTGTATGATTTTGATTCACCCAATTACGGACCGATTGAAAAGGGATTTGAATATACCCAAACACTGATCGATACCTGGCGATCAGACCCTTTGGTCACCATTGCTGTAGAGCCGCATTCAACCTACCTCTGCGCACCGGAATTGTTGAAAAAAGCATTTAAACTGACCCAAACCTTCAGCCTGCCGCTTGTGATCCACCTGGCCGAATCCAGAAGCGAAGTTGAGCAAATAAAAGAGCGCTATGGGCAAACACCGGTTGAGCACCTGGCCGAGCTCGGCATCCTGGCCCCCAACCTTCTGGCATGCCACTGTGTGGAGTTGACCGAAAATGATATCCACTTGCTTCAACGTTTCGATGTTAAGGTCGCCCATAACGCAGAAAGCAACATGAAGCTGGCATCCGGTGTGGCGCCGATCCCCAAGCTTTTAAACACGGGGATCTGCGTCGGTTTGGGAACGGATGGATGCGCCAGTAACAACAACCTGGACCTTTTTCTCGAGATGGATACCGTTGCCAAATTGCATAAAGCCCAAACGTTGGATCCAACAACCATGGATGCACTGACCGTGCTGAAAATGGCCACCAACCATGCGGCACGCGCCTTAGGCCTCGAGCAACTCATTGGATCGCTTGAGGTCGGGAAAAAAGCAGACCTTATCATTATCGATACAGATAAACCTCATCTGACTCCCATGTACAGCCCGGTTTCGCACCTGGTGTATGCGGCTATGGGAAGTGACGTCTCCACAGCCATAATTAACGGAATGGTCGTTATGGAAAACGGCGTACTTCAAACGATGGATCTAAAAAGAGTAATGGACGACGTCAACAAAATCGCAAAAGAAATAAAATCAACGTGAGCCCATGACCTACGATCTTGTCGTCCACAACGGAATAATTGTTACGGTTAACACCTCATTTGAAATAATCCCTAACGGCCTGCTTTGCATAAAATCGGGCAAACTTCAGCGAGTCGAAGCCTTGTCCGACAGCCCAGAACTGCCAGCGGCAAAAGAAACAATCAACGCCGCAGGCGGCATTATTCTGCCGGGTTTGGTGAATACGCACACCCATCTTCCAATGACTCTTTTTCGTGGCCTTGCCGATGATCTGCCGCTGGATGTTTGGTTAAACCAGCATATCTTTCCTGCGGAAAGCGATCATATAAATCCGGATAATGTGCGCTGGGGCACCCTGCTGGCCTGTGTTGAAATGTTGCTTTCCGGAACGACCACTTGTTGTGATGGATATTTTTTTGAAGCTCAGGTTGCTGAAGCTTTGCAAACCAGCGGCATGCGGGCGATATCGGCCCAGGGTGTGATTGACTTTCCGGCACCGGGAGTCCCAGACCCGGAAGAAAACATTGAGATTTCAAAAAGGTTTGTGGCTGAATGGCAAAATTCGACCTCGCTGATCACGCCATCCATATTTTGCCATTCAGCTTATACCTGCAGCGCGGCGACCCTGAAAAAAGCCAAATCACTTTGCGCCGAAAATGGATTGCTGCTTCAAATTCATGCTGCGGAAACTCAAAAGGAGTACCGGCAAATCCAGAAAGAACATCAGGCGACACCGATCCAATATTTGGATCAGCTGGGCATCCTGGATGAAAACACGTTGCTGGTCCATTGTATCTGGGTCAATGACAAAGATATCGAAATAATCGCTGCGCGCAAAGCCTGCATTTCGCACAACCTGGAAAGCAACGCCAAGTTAGCTTCAGGAATCGCTCCAACCCCCAAATTTTTAGAGTCCGGTATACCGGTGGGCCTCGGTACAGATGGTTGTGCCAGCAATAACAATCTGGATCTGTTTCATGAAATGGACATGGTTGCCAAACTTCACAAGGCCGAAAAATTTGATCCAACGACAATGGATGCAAAAACCGTGGTCAAGATGGCGACGCTCACCGGTGCTAGAGCTATCGGTCTTGATCACCGGATTGGCTCTCTTGAGGTCGGCAAGCAGGCTGATTTGATCGTTATCGATACCCATACTCCGCACATGGTGCCGATGTACCATCCAGAGTCTCATATTGTATATACGGCCAAAAGTTCAGACGTCCGCGATGTTGTAATTAATGGCCGCGTACTGGTCAGGAATCGACAAGTTCTGCATCTGGATGTTGCGGAAATTATGGCCAACGTCCGGGAAATTGCCCGTCACATCAAAAAGCGCAGCTGATCAATAGCCGGTGGATGCCGGACGCGAGCAGCCAGAGACACGCACAAAGGAAATCTAAGATGCCTTTGAATGAAATTATCAGAGCCGCTCACGGCGAAAAGCCCGTTGATCTGCTTT
>JARRJQ010000058.1:0-14499 GCA_037388985.1 Desulfobacterales bacterium
TTAACGAACGCCGGGCTATGGCGGGACAAGTGAAAAAGCGCAGTCCCGCCGCAGGCGGGATGAGCCATAAAAGAGGTCTGCAACGCAGCTATCGGACGCTAGATGGGATTTTGAAACCGCTTCTAGTCGAATGCACCGATCAGCTTAACCTCTCTTTCCAGTCGGACGCCGAAGCGCTGCCATACTGTATCCTCGATTTTGCGAATAAGTGCAAACACATCGGCGGACTTCGCGTTGTCGGTGTTCAGAATAAATCCTGCGTGTTTGGGGCTAACCATTGCGCCCCCGATCCGTTGACCCTTCAAACCGGATTCTTCGATTAGCGCACCCGCATAGTAGCCCGGCGGACGTTTGAAAACGCTGCCGCACGAGGGATAATCGAGCGGTTGTTTTTTTGCACGCAGCGCCAGGATATCGTCCATGCGGCTATTGAGAATTCCCGCAGTTGCTTTTTTAAAACGAAATCGTGCGGAGCTTATCACCACCTGTTCCAAATCAGGGACTTGACGGTAGCTGAAATTAAGTTCTTCGCGCCGCGCCTCAAAAGATCTGCCGTCCAGCCGGAAACCTTTCACCGCGATGGTTGTCTGCTCGATTTCCTGACCGAAAGCACCGGCATTCATCCTCAGCGCTCCGCCAATGCCGCCGGGTATTCCGGCCATCAATTCCATGCCTCCCAGGCCTTGAGTAACCGCCGCCCGGATCAGATCAAACAGAAGGGTGCCAGCCAAAACAGTGGCGTCTGTACCGGCAAAGCGCCATCCGCTGATGTTGTCGCCCAGATAGAGGGTCACTCCGGGCCAGCCTTTATCTGAAACGAGCAAGTTTGAACCCCGCCCGAGGATAAACACCGGAATGCCGGCTTTATGTGTCATGGCAAGCACCTGACCGATTCCGGTTTCGTTTGCGGGGGCCGCCCAGATCGCCGCCGGACCGCCGATTTTATAGGAGGTATAAGGTGCGATCATTTCATCGGTTTTTAAATTCACATCCGGCAACCGAGCCAATTGGTCCGCGATCGGCCGAATATCAAAACCTCGTTTTTGAGCCACAGCGTTCTCCTGACTGTCAAGCGCATTCCTGCATCAATAAAGCACAAAATTTTTTAGAAAGCAATTTCAGGATAAATGCCCGCTGAAAAATCACTCAAGTTTTTCTTTCACCGGCCGATAATTTTTCTGGTTAGGGGGACTCAAAAAAAGGAGGAAAATTATGGAGGCTCAGGATATTTTGCGAGTCATCAACGAATTGGATTTCATTCTGGATGACATCGATGAAATTAGTGGACAGCTGGATTTGACCAAGGCCGAAAATAACAAGATATACCGGGCGATCAGCAGCATTGAGAAATCCAAAAAGATTCTTGTTGAACTTTTTCCGAATATTAAATCCCTTGATTATGAAGTCCGTGAAGATTTGACGGCTGAGCTCATGGACGGCTAGCGGCGGTTGAACTAGTGTCGAAAACGAGCGGCGATAGGCTAAAGACCTGTCGGTATTGATGATGAAAACACGCACCATGCATTTATACATCCCGGGCTATAGTCTTTTGTCTACCGCTTTAACCAAATTTGCCCGGGATGATTGCGTCACCCTGTCTTTATCGATATCTTTTGTCTTTTTGCTATCGATTATTCCTTTCACCACTTTAAGTATTCTAATTTTTGATTTCGTTAAAGGCTTCTTTGTTTCCAATGCCGCCTGGGCCGGCAATATTTCCGAAACACTCACTGAAGAAATCAACCATATCATCCCCTTCATTTCGAAAGAATGGATCAGGTCCCATGTAGTCAATCCCGATGCGTATGGATCCTTTAAGGCGATCAATTTCATCATGCTGCCGATCATCAGCGGACTTTTTTTCAAATCGCTGGAAACATCCTACCGCAAAATATTTCGGCTTCCGCCCCGGCATTTGTTTTTTGGTCAGGCATTTTATGTCATTATTACTGTTTTTGCCGGTTTACTTTTTTTCATGTCCAACTTTATCTGGATTATACTCTCGACGGTCCTGTCGCACGTCTTAAATGCGGCAAACAATACACCTTATGTCAATCAGATTTCCAAATTGGCCTTCAATGCATTCACCTCCCATCGGCTTAATCTTTTATCGGCCATGGTGTTGGTTGGCTTTTATCTGGTGACCATCAAGCTGTTTCTGAACGTCAAAATACAGTTGCGACACCGCCTGGCGTCAGCTGTTGCATTCTGCCTGCTGTGGATCGTGGCGCGTCGACTTTTCAGTATATATATCAGCCATATTACCGAGGTCAGTTTGTTATACGGCTCGCTGAGTTCGGTCATCGTTATTTTAATGTGGGTTTTTTACTCGTCCCTTACCCTGCTTTTTTCCGTAGAGCTGCTTTACGCGCTGCATGCCGGGCATTATCCCTATCGTCAGTGGTAAACCGCACAACGCAAAGCGCATGGCGCATAGTGTAAAAAAGTTGATGCGAGAACCGTCGCTTTTCAACCCTTTGCGCTTTGCTCTATGCGCTTTGCGCTTTACCCTGTGCCCCATGCCCTATGCTTTTTAATAAACCGAATTTTAAGGAAAATATTGACATGCGCCTTTTCTCAGTTTACAAAGGTACTTATCTCCGCTGACCTATTTGTAAGAAAGAGGACATCGATATGATCCATCGTTTGAGCAGAATGATTCTGATGTGCTGTCTGCTGATGGTCACCGGCTGCGCTGGCAGTGGTTTCCCGAAGTGGCGGTATTTTCAAGGCGACCTGTCTGGACAGGGCTACCAGCCGGTGGTTAGCGGTTTTGCCCTTTCCCAGGCCTGGGCTTCAGGGCCTTATAAAATTACGAGTTCTTCGCCTGTGCTCGGCACTGATGCGATTAGCGGAAGGGAAGTTATTTATTTCGGCACAGTGGACGGCGAACTGGTGGCGCTTAATTCCGAAGATGGAAGCGAGCGCTGGCACCGGTCATTGGCTGTGAAAGATAAAATACCCATAATTGTCTCCTCACCGGCGGTCTCCCCGAAAGGAGACATCTATGTGATTGGCAATCTAAAACCGGCATCCGGTCGATATCAGAGCGTTTTGCATAAGGTCGATGAGTCTGGCATTTTGCGCTGGTCTTTTGCGTTTGGGGATGACGCTTTTACCTCCGGTTCACCCAAAATCCTGAAATGGGGCGATGACACCCTTATCGTTGTGTACGTGAATGTGGTCATTGACGGCGAAGTGCAGGGGCAGCTTTTTGTGTTGCGCGACAGCGGCCCAATGGCTGATTTAATCGATCGTAAAGCCATCGGAAATTGTCAATGGGGAAGTGCCGAGCAGCCCACCCTGCCTGACCATGTGCTCAATTCATTTGCAACTGTGTGGGACTTTATCTCGACTTTTCCTCCTGCATCGAGTGCAGGCGGCGATGTCTTGCCGGATTCATTTGTCGATCCCACCGTGGCTGTTTTTACCGGTAGAAAGCTTCCTTTGATAGCGGTTGCCGATAATCTATGCAGTATTGGCGCCTATGAACTGGATAATAAAGGATTATCCGTTGTCTGGCGCGATCCCCACCGATTTAAAAAACACTCCTCACCGGCACTGTTGGCCAACGGACTGATGGTTTTCGGACGGCAGGACGGAAAAGTTCTGGCTTACGATGTGGAGACCGGCGTCAAACTGTGGGAGTATGATGCCGGGCAGCCGGTTCTGGCAACCCCGGCGGCCAGCCCGGAAAATCATATATTTGTTGTTTCAAAAAGCCGAATTCAGGTGCTGAATCAACAGGATGGCTCTCTGGTCTATGATGGGGCATTGCCCCGAAAAGTTGAATTGACCGGTCAAACCTACGCCTCGCCGGTTGTCACCGAAAATTGTGTCTATGTATCTTCTTGGGAAATGCTGACTTTCAGTCATGATCTTTCAACCCGCAGTCAGGACACCAATTTCCATGGAAACGGTCTGGCATCCATGGCTCTGGCGAACAACGGCGCGCTTTATGTCGTTGCCAGCGATGGGACGATCCGCAAATATCTGGGAGCCCGCTAAAGTCTGCATCATTGTGCAATCCATCTCAATCCGCCTTCGGCGGAATAACGGGCCAAGCGGCTCAACCGGCTCAATCCCGCTGTCAGCGGGGCCAACCTAAATCCGGCATCACCTATTTTTGAGATGGCTTGATCTTTCCTCTAGTTTTAGTGGATTTTTTAGGGGCGCTTTTCTGGAGCAGCTCGATAATCTCCTGCCAATCTTTGACGGTTTTTTCATTTTGTGTCTGCTCAAATGTATAGCGCCTTTCAATATATTCAGTGGCTTGGCCGATAATCTCTGCCGAACCGATAATCGCATAAAGATGAACTCCTCTGGCTTTCAATGCGTTCAGCATTTGCGGTCCGCGCCACGTCAGCACGGGCGCAGCCGGGAATTCAAATTTATCCAGCCAGTCTTTCGTTGCCCGGATACCGACATACCGGCTATAGCGGCTGAAATAAATAACGCGATATTCTTTGAAGAGCTTTTTGAGCGCCCGGCGATCAGCGCTTGCCGCTGTTTGAGAAATAAATGCATCTTTGAATCCACTCTCAATTTCAATGAGCACGGCTTTTTCGCTTTTTTTCATTACCAGCAACAGCCCGGAGCCGCTTTCGCCCTTTGAGCGAGCGTTCACTTTAATAATCCCTGCCCGCCGGGACGTATATTTTTTGTAGCCATAGCCATCGCCGCCGGTTAAATTTTTTCCGATGCTTTTATCATCCAAATAAAATTCTACCAGACGGCCGCCTTCGGCAAAAAACAGGCCTTTGGTCAGCACTTTAAGGTAAACCGGTGTGCCGACCGTCGTCACCTGGTCATAGACAATGACGGCACTCAGGCAGGGGGTGGCGGATAAAAAAAGAAAACCACAGAACCAAAAAATGGGGTGGGCCTTAGTCTTCAAAAAAATCTCCATTCGTCGTTTCTTGACACCGCAGGCAGGTTTTTTTAAGATACCCATGACATCACAGGCTATTATCAATCGGTGGACAAGGCCTTGAGCCTGACAAACCGACACCAATTTTAAAAACGTAATTTTTATTTACCATGACCGACTGGGCTGAGCCAAGAGATTTTAAAGAGTGGGCCAAAAGAATTTTTGGGTTGCGCTCGATTTTGACCGTTATCCTGATTGGCTGCATTTTAATCCTGGAACTACGCTTTGACTGGATGGAGCGAATTCTGGGCGCATATCTGGTCACCACCAACCAGGAGCGACCCGAAACCGGCTCCATTTGGGAAAAGAGCCATCAAACCCGGACAGCGCATCAAACGCTTGAGAAAATTCTTACCGACCGGCAGGCTTTGCAGCGCGAAGCGCGCGGGGCAGAAACCTTTACGCAAATTGCGGACAAAGTCACCGCCGGCAAAGGTGTCATGTTGTCGGCCGACCATTTTCGCCAACTTTATTTGCGGCTGACGCCGGCAATTGCCCAGGAGATCATTTCTCCATTTGAGTTGCTCGGGCTTGCGACTGATGGGCACTGGCACCGAACTTATTTTGAAAAGTTCGGCGCCGGTTTGATGATCTATTTGCTGGATGACAGCAACCATGTATTGCGTCAACTTGAGATCGATTCGGCCAAGCTGTCCTACCTCAAGCGCAGTGAGATGGCTTTGGCCGAATCTCTTGATCAAATGCCGGTCTTTAAAAATCGTATATATCCGGCAGATCGGTTCTTCAGTGCCCTGGCGGACTTCCCCGAAGACGTTCGTCGCAGCGTGCTGCCTCATCCCGAAGCGCTGCTGACTATGTCGGGACAAATCGTTCGTGTCGGCATATCCGATGAAACGCTGTCGGGGTTCATCGAGCTGGGTTTTGAAATTCTGAACGGCACCCAGCACCAGGTTGTTTTAGTCAGGGGTCATGAATGGGCGGTCTGGCGGCTGCGGTCTCACCTGGAAGAAAAAGATCCTAACGCCATCCGAAGCACTGAATAGGGTGAGCACGGAATGCTTTAATGAATCAATTTGCCACGCGTCTTCACCGATTCCGAATTATTTTTTATTTAGGGCTGTCTCTGACAGGTCTGGGGGCTTTGTCTGCGATCGGTTTGTTTTTCATAGCCGTGCGCAATTTGCCGCGGGTGCCGGAACCTTTGAGCCGCATTATCGAAACCCCACCGACTGAAATATTCGCAGCCACCGGCGAAAGGCTGATGATCATCGGTGGCCGGGAGGTCATCCCCCTCAACCGGATTTCTCCTTATTTTATTCAGGCGGTGATTGCCACAGAGGATCATCGTTTCTGGGAGCATCATGGCATTGATAAGCTGAGAACACTAAAGGCTTTGTGGATTACCTTTTTTAAGCCGGGAAGGATCCAGGGGGCGTCGACAATCACCCAGCAGCTGGCCAAAAATCTTTTCTTCAGCTATGAGCGGACGTATATGCGCAAATTCCGGGAACTGCTGGTTGCGATGCAAATCGAAACCCAATACGGCAAGCGCGAAATCCTGGAAGCGTATCTAAATCAAATTCCTTTTGGTGTGGGCGCTTACGGCATCGAGCAAGCCGCTCTTTCGTTTTTCGGGAAACCCGCGTTGGAGCTCAATCTGGCCGAATCTGCCCTGCTCGCCGGTCTGCCCAAATCGCCGACCCGTTACAATCCCTACCGGTATTTTGAACGGGCTAAAAAAAGGCAGCAGCTTGTGCTGGCCCGAATGAGCGCTGTGGGATATATCACCGCAGAGGAAGCCCAGGAGGCTCTTCAGGCCCGATTGCAGCTCGTACCGCGCACTGGAGGAGCTCCCAGAAGCAACTATTTTCTCGATCTGGTTCTGCATGATCTCGAAGAGCGTTACGGGCCGGAGGTCGTTTACCATGGGGGTTTGAAAGTCAGCACCACCCTGGATCCCCAGCTGCAATTCTGGGCCATTGAATCTCTGCAAAATGGATTGACCAAACTGGAGCGACTGATGGGGATTTCACATGGGAATGAAACCGATGAGACCCAATCACTGTTTCAGCTTCAAGGGGCACTGGCGGCTGTTGAGTGCAACTCCGGTGCCGTCAAAGCTCTGTTGGGCGGCCGAGATTATTTGCAATCCGAGTTTAACCGTGCAGTCGAAAACAACCGGCTGCCCGGATCCGGCTTTAAGCCGTTTCTGTATTATGCGGCATTTGAGAAACTGGGTCTTAATCCAGACAGCGTTTTTGTAGACAAACCGATTACGATTGCAGTCGCCGGGGCCCCGGATTGGAAGCCTGCGAATTTCGAGCGCGAACATAAAGGGCCCATGATTTTAAAACAGGCCCTTGTAAAGAGCATTAATTCAATCGCGGCTCAGCTGGTTGAACGCACAGGGCCGGATGCGGTCATCGATGCAGCCCGGCGTTGCGGGATTAAAAGCCCGCTGAGTCCCGTGTATTCGATAGCACTCGGGACATCGGGAGTGAGCCCGCTTGAGATGGCCGGCGCCTTTTCCACTTTTGCCACCGGCGGTGTGCAGCATGAACCATTCTGGATCCGGCGGGTTGAAGACCCGCTGGGCAGAGTGCTTGAAGAACATATTGTTCGCGGCCGCCGCTCGCTGGATCCCGGCATTGCCTATCAGCTTGTCGATATGATGCGCGGGGTTTTGACCACCGGCACGGGCAAGGTTGTCCGGCAGAGGGGATTTGATCTGCCGGCTGCCGGTAAAACCGGCACCTCAGATGATTTTCGTGATTCCTGGTTTACCGGCTTCACACCGACCCTTAGTGCTTCAGTATGGGTGGGATTTGATCGCGGTATTCGCATGCGAGACGCAAACGGAGTCGGGATAACCGGCGGCCGCGGGGCGGCGCCGATCTGGGCCGATTTTATGACGAAGGCCACCGACGGGGAACCCGCCCGTGAGTTCACCGTACCTTCGGATATTCACTTTGAAATCGTTGATCCGGTTAACGGTGAAATCGCCGGTCAATGGACCCGGAGTCCGATGCAGGTCGCTTTGCGTACGGGCCAAATGGCCGCTGCCGTGGCCGGCCAACCCAACACCGAGGAGGTGGACCGGCGCGCACTTCAAGCGGCGGATCAATCCGGTCCAGCACCGTCTGAACCATTTATCTTTCAAAGGCCGAACCAATCCAGCACCGAAAAAACGGATAAATCCACCATTACGGAAGAGGATCTGCCACCCGAGTAGTTTTAAACAACATTAAATGCTTATAGTTCCTTTTTTAATTTTAGGCATTTTAGGCACTTTAGCTCATTTTAGGCACTTTTGATTTAGCTCAAGTATGCTTTCTTTTTTTAAACACATCGCCATACGCATATGGTTAACCGCCATTCTGGGCGGGTTGGCCAGCCTCTGGCTGCTGCCGTCTTTTCAGATGGGCATCGGGCTTCAGTGGACCCCTTTGCCGGTTGCCCTGATAATGATAATTGCGTTTTTGTTGATTGGATGGGTCTCAAACCACTGGGGGGTCGGCATGGTTGAGCGGTTGGTCCGTGAGGCCGGTGTTTTTGAAAGAGACGGCATGCTATCCGAAGCCGAAGCCAAATTTCGGCATGCGCTGGCCGTCTTCGACAGCTTTTTAATTTCGCCGGTGGTCAAAAAACAAGAAGCTGATGCGCTGATGGCCCGCGTCGCACGGTTCTACGTGGCGCGCGCCGCAAAAAGCTATGAGTCTGAAGCGTTCCTGGAGGCTTACTTACAATCGAATCCGGAAGATGAAGAGGTTGCTGAGAACTGGATTGAGCAGCTTGAGAGTCGTGGCGGACTGAAAGAAGAGCACCAGGAATTGGCTTACCTGATCGGTAGTGCCCAGGGAAATAATAGAATCATCCAGGCCGCCCTTGCCCGGTATTATCTGTTAATGGAAAGAACCGATTTTCCGGCACTGCAGACTTATCGGCGGGTGTCGACCTTTGACGAGCAGCTTCCCCCCGGCTTTATAGATAACCTGGCGCACCTTTTGCTCAGAGAAAAACGCATCGATGACTGGGCGCTGGAAATTTATTTAAGGGCCATTGGGGAAAACGATCTTCGCTCTGAAATTTTAAGGGGGATTGCTGCATGTGCGCGATGGCTTGCGCCTACCGAGCGCAATAAATCGCTTCTGCAAAAGGCCTATAGCTGCCTGGAAGGCATTGATGCGGCCGAAGTGGAAAAAATGTGTACCGGGTTTAAACCGCCGATTCCAACTGACACAGGAAAAGCCGTTGAGCGTCCGGATCGAAAAAAACCTTCTTTTCTTTCCGCAGCCGGAGCGGTGCTGCAAACGTTTTATGAAGATATTAGCGCTCTGCCGGTTTGGGCTTTGCGACGGATTCGTTTCGCCGGCCGGTGGGTCATGCAATCAAAAAAGGCCAAACGTGTGTTTAGCGGGCTTATGGTTGCCGGGTTAACGGCCGGCGTCATCGTCCTGGTGATCAATACCGTCGGTCATTTGGTAAAGAGCGAAACCCCGGTTGCCCAAAAAATTGAAAAAGCGCCCGAACAAATTACGGATCCATTTACATTACAAGTGGCAGCCTATCTGGAACCGGCATATGCCAAATCATATGTAGAAAAGCTGAAAGAGGAGGGTCTGGATGCTTACTGGCGGGAAGCCATCAGTGCCAATAAGAAATGGTATCAGGTTCGCATATCTCATTTTGCCGATAAAAAATCAGCCAGGGATTTTGGCGAATCCCTCAAAGCCAGGGGGACCATCGACGACTATTTCGTCGCCAATTTTGTAGCACCCGTTAAATAGGTGTCAGGTTTCGGGTGTCAGGTGTCAGAAGTCATTCAAAAGATGGCAAAAAACAGAGAACAGACGAAAGATACAGCACGTAGGCCAGCAGCCTGCCGGCGATGGCGGATTCTACCTGGATAGCATTATAGTCGACGGGGACGTTGTTTAAATATTGCAGAATCAGCGCATCTCCATCGGCAAACCCATCCGGTAATATACCCGCAAAGAAAAAGCCCAGCTTCTCGAATTGCGCCGTATAAATACAGGTTAACGGATCGGAAAGATTCAAAAACAGATTCACAATTTCGATTTTTTTGAGGCAAAGCTCCTTTACTTTGATTTTTAATTCCTCCCCGATATGGTCGCCATAGCCTCTAATCATAATGCGGGCAAAGTTTATCGAGCCAATCACTTTAATTTTGAAAACCGATTTTAACGCCGCTCTTTTTGTTTGGTCCGGGACGCTGACATTAATATCAGGCGTTACACCCAGTTCTTTATAAGTGGCGGCAATCATGTCTCTGTGATGGGGAGGCGCATAAATCGATAAAGAATCCGGCGGCGGTTGCAGAAATAAAAAATGCACCAGCAGGCTTACCCGATGAGCAATTTTTCCATCCATGCCTTTAAATTCGACTCCGGGCGGTACCAGGCCCAATCGCAATGCGCAGTCCCTGAAGCCAAATCCATGAGTCGTATGCTGAGACACCGTGTGGTTGGTAACCGCTTCCCCAAAAGCACCCTTGATTCCCATGGATTTCGCGCGATCTAAAAGGTAATGGGTTATCTGGCGAAAACATCCCCGGGAGCGAAACTCCGGTTTCACCACCCCCTGGGCCATTTCCACAATTTGAGGGTTCTCTTCCCAGACTTGAAAGACGCCGTATCCGGAGATTTGATTTTCAGCGGCGATCCCGACGGCGGAAACAATCTGGCCACTCTTATTAAGGGCGATAATTTTTTCAGGATAATAAACATAGTCGCGCGGATAGGTGTAGCCGTAAGTTTTATAGATGGTCTTTGATACCTCCGGCGCATCGGCGGCGTCCATCTGCCGCACCTGGCACTTCACTTGAGCGGCGGATGCGGGCATCGGCGTCACCGACGGCTGATAGGGTTCCAGATCACAGGCCGCATAATAGTCGGTAATACTTTTGTTTTTCAGTTGCTTTATTAAAACCAGTTCTTTGCCCTGCGGGCCCAGATTATGAAATTGGATTTCGTCAAAATATTCTTTAAGTCGAAAAACCGGCTCTCCCGTTTCGGGGCTATCAGCGGATGAGATTTTAGGGGCCGCTGAATCTATTCCGGTCCTACCGAATGGCAACCCTTTATCCCGCAGGCTTACCTGCAATCCGGCAGGCGTGCGCTCGCAGCGTATCTCCAGGTTCTCTTTTTCGCCGGGTTCAAACGAGTATCCGATCAGAGCGGTGATTGCCTCGGTGATGCCGTTTTCAAGTGATTTTAAATCGTGCGCTTGCATCCCGATCATTTTGGCGATTTCCGATACATAGATGGCCGCTGCGGTTGCATATTTGGGATCATTGGGGATGCGAATGCTTGAAAACTCACATTTTGATGTTTTCATTTCACCTCCTGAGTCGCAATCGGGTTATCAGGGAGGGCTGAAGGATAGCGGTTGCCAATGAAAAAAAGACGTTGCTGCCGGAAATTGGGCGGGATATCGATAGGCGCGGTCAAGACCTAAATTGGTTTCAGGAAAGAACCACTGCCTGTGGGCAGGCCTGCCGGCAGGGATGCTTACGGGTTGATGCAATGGAAAAGTTTGCTGTGAGACTTTCACCAAGGCAGTCTGGCGGCAGGCCTGCCCACAGGCAGTGGTTCTTTCCTGAAACCAATTTAGGTCTTGACCGCGCCTATCGATATCCCGCCCCTCATAAAACGGCATCTTCTTCCTCCGCAAACCAATATGCAAATCATATTAAACACTTAATTCACAATTCTTTTATTTGAGGCAAAAATATGTATTTTTTTATGCTTGTCAAGATGCTTGATTTAAGACTGTCTTCCTAATAAATGCTTTTCATAATGTCAACCGAAAATGCAATCTTCTGAAACGAATGGAAATTGAAGTTCCGTTAGATGGCTCGTTTTTTGGGGATAATCGGCCTAAAAAATATACCCATTTATTTCAGGATCTTATAAATTTCTGCGAATACCAATTTATCCCTTGACACTTTTGTCCGGGGGCATATATAAAAATCGCAAATATTTTCAGACACTAACAGTTGAATGCGCCAGCCGAGCCGAAAAGTATTTTCTGATTTTACAGATAGTTAAAAGGATAAGCCGCCTGATGAAAAGTGAAATTCTAGCCAGCATTCCCAATCTGCGCAAGCTGCAAGCAAATGAGCACACCATTATGGCCTTTTTGGGAGTCATCGTCGGACTGGCCGGCGGGTTAGGCGCAGTGGGTTTTCGATATTTAATCCGATTCTTTCAGACACTGGCTTACGGTGGGCAAACCGATTTGCTGGAACTGGTGGTAAACCTGCCGTGGTATTACCGCGTGGCGGTTCCGGCAATCGGGGGCCTGATTGTGGGGCCGGTAGTTTATTTTTTTGCCAGAGAGGCCAAAGGTCACGGCGTGCCGGAGGTAATGGAAGCCGTGGCGCTCAAAGGCGGCTTGATTCGCAAGCGGGTTGTGGTGGTTAAAACGCTGGTTTCGGCCATCTGTATCGGCACCGGCGGTTCGGTGGGTCGGGAAGGTCCTATCGTTCAAATAGGCTCTGCCGTCGGTTCGGTGCTGGGCCAGTTCATGAAGGTTTCGGCAGAGCGGATGCGAACGCTGGTTGGCTGCGGAGCGGCCGCCGGTATCGCCGCAACATTTAATGCGCCGATAGCGGGTTCCATGTTTGCCCTGGAAGTTGTTCTGGGGGATTTCGGCCTGGCGACTTTTAGCCCGATTGTCATCTCCGCGGTGGTGGCCACTGCCGTCTCGCGGTATTTCCTGGGCAATGATCCGGCGTTTTTCGTTCCGGCCTATGAACTGGTCAGCGCCTGGGAATTTCCCCTGTATCTGGGCATGGGTATTTTTTGTGCAGCTGTGGGAGTGACTTTTACCAAAACCCTTTATCGAATTGAAGATTTGTTTGATGACATTAAATTTCCCGAATATCTCAAAGGAATCATCGGCGGGCTGATTTTAGGTGTCGGTTCCTTGGTTTTTCCACAGGTTTTGGGCGTCGGTTATGGAGCCAATGATACAGCCCTAACCCAGCAGATCGTCTGGTGGCTGCTGCTGGTGCTGGTGATGGCTAAAATTCTGGCGACTTCGATCACCATCGGTTCCGGCGGTTCCGGCGGGATTTTTGCTCCTTCACTTTTCATGGGCGCCATGGCCGGGGGGTTTTTCGGTGCGGTGATCCATCGTTTGCTGCCCGGCGTGACGGCAACTCCCGGGGCTTATAGCATTGTCGGCATGGGCGCGGTGGTCAGCGCCACCACCCATGGCCCCTTATCCGCGATTTTGATTTTGTTTGAGATGACCGGTGATTATAAAATCATTCTTCCGTTGATGCTCGCCTGCATCATTGCAAACATAACCAGTCGACAACTGATGAGAGATTCAATTTATACCTTAAAGTTGGCCAGACGCGGTGTTGATCTGAGAGAGGGAAAAGAGGTCAACGTCTTAAGATCAATGTACGTCAAAGAGGTGATGAATCCAAATGTTGAAACCATGCCCGAGGCCTTTCCGCTGAAGAAAATGGCCGAGAAGATATCCAAAAGCAAGTTTAACAGTTTCCCGGTGCTCAATGCTCAGAATCAGCTGATCGGCATCCTTTCATTCAATGATTATAGCGAAGCCATTTTTGATGAAGATCTCAAAGATTTGGTAGTGGCCAAAGATCTGGCCACTACCGATCTGGTGACTGTTTCGCTCGATGACAATTTGTATACCGCCCTGGAAAAGATCAGTTCAAAGGATTTTGCGGTTTTACCCGTGGTGGCTGCCGAAGATCCCACCAAGCTGGAGGGGGTGGTGAGCCGCCGCGACATCATCGGTGCTTACAATAAAGCCGTTCTTAAAAAATCGCTTTTTCAATAATCAAGGGTTGGTTTCGTTACAAAGAATGCATATCATTAATTATCCGGCAGTTGACTGTTTTGCCGGAAGATAATTTTGCCCTGAATAAAGGACTGCCGAAATGGAATCGGTGGAATTCCTTGATTATCATTTATTGCGCCAGCGTTCCGGGAAAAAAGACGGTGAGAACGCTTCGGAACCTGCCGGTGAATCAGCCCCTGAGCAAGCGTCTGAAGAAGAGCCATACATACTTTGCCGTCAATGCCACCAGGCCATCACACGGCCTGCAGAGCGTATAACGGTTCAGGGGGCGCATCATCACACCTTCGCCAACCCCCATGGGATTGTTTTTGAAATTGGTTGTTTCAAAAATGCGCAGGGTTGCGGCTATGCAGGGCCGCCCTCCACGGAGTTCACCTGGTTCAGCGGTTATGCCTGGAGGGTCAGTTTTTGCATCCTGTGCTTGACGCATTTGGGCTGGGTTTTCATTGCCGACAGCGGCGACAGCTTCCATGGTTTTATCCTGGACCGGTTGATTCAACCGGAACAATGAAACAAATGAAAAAACTTTTTAATTTATTTAATAATCTTGCCAGATACTGATCGCCAAGGAATAGTTTTGCCCAATAAATCCGAAATCCGAATTTCAAAATTCGAAACAAACTCGAATACCAAATGATCGAAATTCAAAACTGAGTTTTGAGCATTTGAATTTATGATTTTGAATTTGTTTCGAATTTCGTATTTCGTGCTTCGAGTTTAACCAAATAAAATAATTTGAATTATTA
>JARRJQ010000059.1:0-32949 GCA_037388985.1 Desulfobacterales bacterium
AATCGAGTCGTTTCGATCAATTAAAAGTTTGATAAAGGAAAAATTACCCGGCAGAAAGAACACCGGCAACGCCGCCATCATGAAAAAAACATTGCGGTAGTTCAATGCTCGAATGAGCTCGTAAGAAATCGGCAAATTGCTCAGCGTGAACATGTTCGCTAAAAATCCGATTCCTTGAGAGAGGCTTTCTGCACGGAAAATTACCCAACCGACCACAACGATGATCATCGTCACGAACCGCCGGATGACGAAATGTTTCTGCGGGGGTAGGTCACGGACACGGGTAACCCGTTCGCTGATTAAAAATAGGCCATGATAAATGCCCCACACTAGAAATGTCCAGTTTGCTCCATGCCAGAGTCCGCATAGGACACTGACCACGGCCGTATTGAGACAGGCTCTGGCGGTCCCCCGGCGGTTGCCACCCAGGGGAATATAGAGATAGTCTCTAAACCAGCGGCTCAGTGTCATGTGCCAGCGACGCCAAAAATCGGTAATGCAAACGGCAGAATAGGGACGATTGAAATTTTCCGGAATTGAAAAACCAAACAGCATTCCCAGGCCGATGGCCATATCGGAATACGCGGAAAAATCGAAATAAATCTGAAGCGTATAGGCAATTGCACCGAGCCAGGCGGTTTTTGTATCAAGCAGATGCGGGTTGAGGCCGAAAATAACGTCTGTGATCTGTCCGCAGGAATTGGCAATGATCACTTTTTTTGCCAGGCCCCAGCAAAAGCGCATCGTTCCGTTAAAGAAATTATCCCACGATTCCCGGCGCTGCGTGAGCTGACGTCTGATCTGGCTGAAACGGACGATCGGCCCGGCGATTAACTGGGGAAACATGGCGATATAAAGGGCGAAGTCCACAGCGTTTTCAAGCGCGCGGCTTTTTCCGCGATAAACGTCGATAATATAGCTGAGCTTTTGAAATGTGAAAAATGAAATCCCGATGGGCAGAATAACTGCATTCCATTCGATTGAAGCAATTTTCAGCCCTGAAAGGAAACTATTTAACTGACCGATAAAAAAATTGGCGTACTTAAAATAGGCCAGAAGACCCAGATTAAGCAGCAGCGAAAGACAGAGCCACAGTGTCTTGTATTGGATTTTGCGGTCGATCAGGAGCCCCAGCACATAATCGGCCAACGTGGACAGGATTAGAATCAGAAGAAAACCGGCGGCTCCGTATAAATAAAATAGGTAGCTGAAGAAAAGAAGAACTGCATTGCGCAGCTTGTTGGCAACTAAGAATTGCTGTCCAAAATAAAAAATGATAACAGCCGGTAGAAAGGCGAAAAGAAAAATAGTGCTTGAAAATACCATATATCCATATCATCAGGGCTGGTGCAATGCAAAAACGTGTTCGTTGCCCTTGCGCCCTTTAATCGAGACGGTTCCAAGGTCCTTCAGCGCGAGGGCGTTGCGCACCAGTTCGGCTGTCTGCGAGCAGATCACTATTTTTTCGGGTAGTTCTTTATTGGCCATACCGGATAAACGGAAGGCCAGATTGGTGCAATCACCGACCAGTGCGAGGTCCGTTGCACGGGAGCCATAATGGGACAGGGTAACCTTGCCGGTTGTTATCCCCCATCCCATCTGCAAATTATCAGCTGCCATATTTTTGCCGGATAATTTGGTCCGTATCTGGTCGATGGTTTGGGTCTGTTCGATTGCGGCCTGACAGGCCAGAACCGCCTGCTGGTTTATCGGTTCAATATGATGATCCCAAAAGGCGTAAACAGCGTCTCCGGCATAATCTTTAATCGTGCCCTTAAATCGATATACGATGGTGTTAAACGCATCGATTATCTCCTTCATCAGCGCATATACATCTGATGACGCTTGGGCCTGGGAGAAAGTTGAAAACCCCCTGACATCCGCAACCACATTGGTAACGACTACCTCCGTTGGGGTCACCATTGTTCCATCGGTTAAGATGGCCCGATCCCGACCAACGGTCACATCTGTCGAGGCAAACACCTTAAAGGAAATCCCTCCTAAACTAATAATGTCTTGATTGACCAGTTCACAGGATGCACCGGCTGCCAAACGGATTCCGTTTATCCAGGTACCGTTTTTACTCATATCCTTAATTTTAATCGCTTTATCATGGCGACTTATGACCGCATGATCTCTGGACACCTGGGCATTGCGCACCAGAATCCTTTTTTGAGGATCCACACCTTTGCAGCTTCTCCCAATAAAGATTTTATCGATAATTGTCAAACGTTGGATGTGTTGGTTTTCATCCATCCATTCCAAATAAGGGTCTGACATATGTTGGCCTTAGATGTTCGGTGTTTTAGCCAAATTCGAACGTACCGGAAAAACCGATGCACACCCATTATTTCCGGGAATGTGAACGTCATAGGCGGTTTTTAGGACGGCTTCAAATGATGGCAACCAAAACGACGGTAATATTATCGTATCCGCCGGCCGCTTTGGCTTTCTCGATCAGTTCTTCGGCTTTGCTTTGGATGTGGATATCGGCGCTCACGATACTTTGGATCTGATCATCTGATATCATATCGGTCAGACCGTCTGAACAGAGTAGAAACAGATCTTCCGGGTACGTTTTTCCCGTTAACAGATCGATGGTCAACTCTTCTTTTATGCCAACTGCACGGAGGATGAGATTGCGCATCGGGTGATGTTTGATTTGGTCTGCAGATATCAGACCCTCTTGCAGCTGCTGCTGAACGAACGTATGGTCCTGGGTGAGTTGCTTGAGCTGTCCATCCCTTAACCGATAGGTGCGGCTGTCCCCGATATGACCGAGAATGAAACCCTCATCAAAGAATGCCAGAAGTTCAGCGGTACAGCCCATCCCCTGGTGATCCGGATGGTAAGCGACATGTTCTAGAATTTTTTGATTGGCGTGGCTATAGGCTTTGTGAACCCGATATAAGATTTCCTTTTCCGAGCGGCTGGTATTATTTGAAAAAATTTCAAAAGCTGCCTCAGCAAAAATTTTGCTGGCGACCTCGCCTGCGGCTGCGCCACCCATGCCGTCGGCGGCAAGGTAGAAATCCAGCTCGGGATTCAGGGAAAATTCATCCTCATTATTTTCACGTTTGAGCCCGGTATCGGTTTTGCCGGCGAAAATTTTATGGGGCATTTTAAACTCCTCTGGTTTGCATCCTACTTTATCTGAGAGGAGTTGTTATTGGCCTTAAAGCTTTTTTTCATGAAATCCGCCAGATCGGTAGCGTCAAAGACTATTTTTTGCTCTTTCTTGAACGTCGCCAGATCCGTGTATACGGCCCCAGCGCTCTGATATCTCAAATTTTTCTGTTTCTCCAGGCATTTCATGACAATGCGATTTAATTCCTCCGGAATATCAGATATTAAATTGCACAGCGGTTCGATATCCATTTGCGGGATCATGCGAATCGCCTCGACATCGCTGCTAAAGGGGTACACTCTTTTTCCGCTAAGTGTTTCATAAAAAACCAGTCCGAGGGCATAAATATCGGCTCTATGGTCAATAGACTCGCCCAACGCCTGTTCGGGCGACAGATAAGCCAGCTTGCCCTTGACGACACCGGCCTGGGTTAAACTCGGTTCGGACCTTGCTTTTGAAATTCCAAAATCGCTTATTTTGACTTCGCCCTGATATGAAATAAGCAGGTTTTGAGGGCTGATATCACGGTGAACGATCTTAAAGGGCTCTCCGGTATTTTCGTCCTTCTTATTATGCGAATAATCAAGCCCCTTGCATATTTGTGAGATAATAAAAATGGCTCGTTCAATCGATAGGCCATGTTTCAATGTCGAGAGAATTTCTCCCAGACTTTTGCCATCTATATATTCCATAGCAATGAAATACGCATTTTCAATGTTTCCGTAATCAAATATCTGGACGATATTCGGATGCTGCAAAAGTGCGGCAACCCGGGCTTCGCGGGTAAACATTTTGACAAAATCCGGGTTTCCGGCGAGGTGAGGTAAAATTCGTTTAACCGCCACCTTCCTGCGAAAGCCGTCTTCACGCACATAATCGGCCAAAAACAACTCGGCCATCCCGCCGCGGGCTATCTTTCGATGTAAAACGTAAGGACCGATCCGGTCCATTTTTTCGATATTCTCTCTGAGCTTAATTGCCTTGACCTTGCTGCTGTGATTCAACCAGAATATAGCAACGCCCAGCAAAATGAGCGTGAGGATTATCCCGGATATATAGAACGCCCGCAATCGACTCAGGTCGCTATTCAACTGAGCCGTTGAAAGCGCAAGGCAAACCTTTCCAATTTCGACATCTGAAAAAACAATTTTTTTCAAAAATGCGAAAACCGCTGTCTTGTCCGGTAAAATCCCTGAAGTAATCCTGATGCCATCCACGGTGTCGATGAGTTTTTCGTGCTGCAAAGGATCTAATGGCTGATTGATCATTTCCGTGTTTGTATGAGCCAGTATAATATTTTTATGATCAGCAATTGCAGCGAACTTGAAATTTTTTATATGGCTCAATTCTTTGATGGCGACATTGAGCGATAAGATATCTTTTTCTAGAACAAAGGGTCCGCTTTTGGATTCAAGGTTGTTGGCTTCGGAAAGTCCCAGCTGGAAAAATGCATTGCTTTGGCGTTCAACTGTGGTGTGATAAAATAACCACCCGGCAAAATTGATCAGCAGCCAAATAACTAGAAAAATGACGAGTTGATTCCGGTTGCGCTCGATAAATTGTATCTTCGTAATGCGCTTCATTCTCCGCGCTACTTTAGTAAATGTACTCGTTGAAATTTCTTTTACTTTCAGCGCAGTCATCGTAGCTATATTACTGACAAGCATGGATCCCTCCTTGCACCTCGCTATTGATTATCAGGTGGCCAGTTTGCTGATTATTGCGGCGCAGCGCAATATGACCTGGCGTCTAATAGATGAGAAATCCTTTGTTTTTGCGGGTTTTTGCAAATCTTTTTTTGGGGAATCAATGACGTCCACATGATGCGGCCCCTGTTTCGAAACCCCGCTTTTTAAAAATTTATCCAAATTTGATGCACTGAATAGTCTGGCAGATTGCGATTTCTGGGAGCCGCAAAGTGGACAAATGACCAGGGCTTTTTTTGAGTTGGACATGTTTCCGGCATTTGCATGCTTTAAATCAAAATACCGAACAAGCCAGGTCTTGATCGACGCGTAGCGCAAAAATACAATCAGTACCAATAACAGGATAGAGCTGCAGACGGCTACAATTGTGAATTGCTTTCGGGTCTGAAACGATTGGGGAGTAGATAAGCCAATGAAAATCTCTCCGATTTTTGTGCCGGCGTAAATTATGTCTGACGCAAAGTTAAGAATTTTAGCATGGCTTGCAAAGCCTCCCTCCCAAATCGACACTTTTTCCACAGAACGGGTCGTATCGGTCATATCCGGCATAAGATGACCGGTTCCGGTAAATGCGACAACCTTATTGCGATGATCAACCACCGAGGCATAAACGACATTGGCTTGATTGGCGGCGTCGGTCAGCAAGTTGTGAATTGACTGGGAATTTTTTTCGAGAAGCGGCAGGCTGACGCGGCTGGAAAAGGTATTTGTAATTTCAACTCCTGATTTTCTTAACTGGTCTTTGAGGTGATTTACGCGCAGGGTGATAATCGAGTAAACGATCAGCATTGCAAGCCACCAGAAAACCAGAATGAGAATCAAGTTGCGGTCGCTTAAACGTTTGCTTAATCGCTGGATCAAATCCATTTGATAGTTTGCCCCCTTAGTTTAAAAGGCAATCGTTCACTGATTGCCGGCACAAATAAGCGGCTGAAGCCGATGGGTTTGATAAGCGCAGCTTTAGCTTTAAATTTTAACGATTTTAAATTATTATGGTCAAGTACCAAAGTCAAGCAAATTAACTGCCGGAAATTTTTATGATTTGCGGGTTTGAAGCGTCAAAAGCGCTTCAGGGCTTCAAAAGCTGGCGCTAAATTCGATATTTGAATTGACAAGCACCCAAAAATCAGCTTTTAATGATGGTTATTCGAATTATTCAGCACAGATTGGTGGATTTCTGCGCGCACCTTTTTCGACAAATGGTGATTTTTCGGCTCATCTCATATCCGAGGACGATTATGTACCCTGGCCTTATTTCTCTACCTCTGACCGATCGGTGCTCAAATATCCATAAAATTTTATTTCTTATTATGCTCTTTGTCATAGGATCAACAGCTTTTTGGTCGTGTGCACCGACCCGAGCAGTTACTGAACCTTCAGCGGAAAGGCTTTTTCGTTCCAAAGACTATGTTGTTTATCAACTGCAGGACAATGAGACATCGGCTGAGCTTGCTGAAAGATTTTTGGGGGGCAACAGCCAATCATGGATAATCGAAGAAGCCAATCCGGGGATTATTTTTAAAAGAGGCGCTGCGATCGTGATTCCGCTGAAAGATAGAAACAGAGCAGGGCTGAGCCCGGAAGGATTTCAGACCATACCGGTACTGACCTATCATCGGTTTGCAGAAAATTGCGACTCTCCGCTCTGTATGCCGGCAGCTACATTTGAGCTTCAAATGCAATATCTGAAGAACAATGGGTATCACGCGATTACAGCCGAGCAATTGCTTGCCTTTCTCGAATACCGTGAGAGACTGCCGGAAAAATCTGTGCTCATCACTATGGATGACGGATATCGTTCCGTATATGAAATCGCATATCCGATTCTCAAAAAATACGGGTTTACCGCAACCCTGTTTATCTATACGAGTTTTGTAGGTGCTTCACGAATGGCGATCACCTGGGAGCAACTTAAAGAGATGCAGAGGAGCGGATTTACGATTGGCTCTCATTCCATTTATCACAGCGACCTCACCCGGCTAAAAGAAGGAGAAACGGAACAGGAATATCTTGCGCGGATCAAAGAGGAACTTTATGGATCTAAAAAAATTATCGATCAAAAATTGGGCCAGAACACATATATTTTTGCGTATCCGTTTGGCTATTATGATCAAAGATCGATCCAAACCGCTCGAGAAGCGGGCTATAAAATTGCAATGTCAGTAAAAAGGGGCGGTAACCCTTTTTTCGCCAATCCTTTGACATTAAGAAGAGACCAGATCCTGAAAAAGGATATGCAAACTTTTATCTCCAGACTGAAAACTTTTAACGCTCTTTCTTTAAAGTGAGAAAACAATGAAAACTAAAGCAGGAATTGTCGGCATCATCATCTTGTTTGTCTGGGCAGGCGGGTGCGCGACATTCGGCACCAAGTCGCCGAAACAGCTTGCCGACGAATATACGGCAAAAGCACAGCAATACGAAGCAAAAAGTGATCTTGTTGCGGCCTTAGAGCAATACAAACTCGTTCTGACGGTTGATCCTGAAAATCAATTGGCCCAGCAAAAAAGAAAAGCGATCGAGCCGCAACTCAACAAGCTGGCCGAGGAGCACTATCAAGCCGGGTTAAAGTTCTATCGCCAGGGCCAATACCGTCCGGCACGCAAAGAGTTTCTGACTGCACTGCGATATAATCCGGATCACAAGCAGGCCAAAGACATTTTGACCGGCACAAAAAAAGAGCTGGAGCACGTCAACAGGTATATTGTGCATACCATTCAAGGGGATGAAACCATCTCAACTTTAGCTGAACGGTATTACGGAGACTATCGAAAGTTTCATCTCATTGCTGAGTACAATGAACTGGAGGATGCCACCAAGGTTACCGTCGGTGAGCAGATTAAGATTCCCGTTATTGAAGGAATGCCGATCATTGCGAATCCGGCAGATATTCAGACCGTTAGCCCTGCGCCGGCTAGCGCCGTGCCCGGTGAAGTTATCATCGCAAAAAGATTCATCACTCACATCGTTCAGCCGGAAGAGAGTCTTTCAAAACTGGCCTTGATGTATTATGGCGACTACAGCAAGTATGATCTCATCGCCAAATTCAACGACATCAAAAACGATAGCAGCCTGAGGGTCGGACAGGAGATTAAAATACCTGAAGTCGAGGGGCTGCCCTTTTTGGCCGGTAAAAACGTACAGGAGGCGAAAACGGCCGAAGTATCTAAAGAATTGACGGCACCTGCGGCGGTAACTGAACAAGCCAAAGAAAAAGAAGCCCTCCAGCCGCAAATGACAGCAGAAGATCAGATGGTTAACTATCGGGAGCTGGGTATTGAACTTTACAAAGATAAGGAATACGTGGATGCGATCAACGAATTCAATAAGGTTTTAAATGTAAACCCGACCGACTCGATTGCCCTCAATTATATGGCGCTTGCTTATTTTGAAAAAGGGCGGAGTTCGTTCGAAAACAAAGCTTACTCTCAGGCGCAGACAGAATTTGAAACTTCCCTTAAATACAACAAGACTTGCCCGGAATGCCGGCAATACATTGATAAGATTGAGGAAAAAAACCGCATCAGTCTTCGTGAAGATGCGATCGCTTTATACAATAAAAAAGAATTCAAAGATGCGATCGTTAAGTTAGAAGCAGTTGCTCAAGAAAATCCCAAAGATGCTCAAATACAGGACTACCTTGCCAAGTCCCATTTCCAACAGGGATTGATTCTATTCGGCAAAGAAGACTATCTAGCCGCCAGAGACCAATTCAAAGCTTCCCTGAAATACGATAAAAAATGTGACCAATGTGAAAAAAATATACAGAAATGCGAAAATACTTATAAAGAGGTTCATTACGATAAAGGACTGGCAAACTTCGGGGATCAAAAATTAGCCGAAGCTATTGCTGAATGGGAGTCTGTTTCAGCACTCGATCCGGATTTCAAAGATGTAAAAAAGAATCTAACAAAGGCTAGAGATCTTTTAGAGCGTCTTGAAAGCATCAGACGCAGCAAGACAGAAGAAAACAAAAATTAGAAGCGGTTTTTAAACCGCTTCTAATTTTTATTACTTTGTAAAGTTAGCCGGCCTCTTTTCCAGAAATGCCGAAATTCCTTCTTTGGCCGCCTCCGTGCAGGCGATTTTTCCGAACCCCTTATAGCCGATTTCAAGGGCATCGGCCTGGCTTTCGGCTGCGGCGCCATCCTGGATCTTGGGTTCAGCAGGGATATTGATTTCAGGAATCGCCACTTTACCTTCCGGGATGCGGCTTGTCTTTCCCTGTAGATCATTGACCGCTTTAATGCTGGCGGCGATTAATGACGGATAATCATCTACGATTTCAGTCAGCATGCCGACATCAGCGGCTTCTTTGGCTTTAAGCGAACGGCCCGCGCAAATCATCTCGTGAAATACCTGGGCGCCCCGAGGCCATTTGCGATAAGGGATCACGCAGCCGCCGATTCCCGGCAAAATGCCAAGGGTAATCTCGGGAAATTGGAAACTGGCATTATTCGTAGCCACGATGCCGTGGCAGCGAATGGCGAGTTCCAGGCCACCCCCAAGGGCAAAACCGTTGACCGCAGCCACAACGGGTTTTGCCATCTGATCCATAAAGACCTGGACTTTGGCACAATCTCTGGCATACTGGGCCGAAGCTTGGGCATCACCGAGCATTTGCGGAAATTTGCCGATGTCCGCTCCGGCCGAAAAGGCGGAATTCCCGTAGCCGGTGATGACAAAACCCTTCACCGACGGCTCATTTTCAAACTCTTTTAACACAGACAAGATCTCATCGGTCAGTTCATCATTGAGCGCATTCATCGCCTGAGGGCGCCGGATGGTAATGACTTTGACGCCGGCAACGTCATCGACCAGAATATAGCGCTTAAAATCCTGATAGAACTTAAAGGGCTGTTTCGGCATCGGAAAGCCCGGTCGTTCCGTTTGAAATTTCTCCATGATACGCTTGACTTCATCCTCGCCGATATCGCGCATCAAATCCAGAGGCCCCTTGCGGAATCCCAGCGCCACCTGGCAGCCAAAGTTCAGATCCTGGCGGGTTCCGATTCCACGGTCGATAATATCGAAAGATTGCGAAAAAAGAATGCCCAGCAGAC
Organism: Desulfobacterales bacterium; assembly: GCA_037388985.1. Taxonomy (GTDB): domain Bacteria; phylum Desulfobacterota; class Desulfobacteria; order Desulfobacterales; family JAHEIW01; genus JAHEIW01. The sequence goes on from JARRJQ010000059.1 coordinate 9,897, forward strand.
GATCCCGCACGGCGGCTTTTGTCTTGTCGGGAACCTCCACCGGGATTCCCGGCCTCTGGGTCAGCCACCGATCCACGGACGATAGGATGGACGCAGGTCTATAATGCTCACCTTCTAGCATCTGAAGTGTGTTGGTTTCAATAATAATCGGATTTCCATTTGTTAGATTTAAGACGAAAAAGGGCCCAGCAAAGACAAATTCTTCGGCGACTTTGTCGATCTGGCTGGCGCTTGCCTGGTTTAATAAAAAAGCAGATTCATTGCACCAGTTGTCAAAGATGCGGTTCAACATAAAGCAGATAGCGTTATCGGTAATAATAGGCGATTTGCCGGTCTTGGCAAAAAACCAGAACAGATAATCCAGAGTGTCTTGGCTTTCCTTATCCCAGGCAATGATTTCAACCGGAAGGCTGCGCCAGGCCGGGGCAAAAAAATGGGTGATGGATGTGCGTTCCGGCTTTTTCACCTTTTGAAAAATGCGGTCGGCCGGAATCGAAGAAGTGTTGGATGTGATAAGGGTATCATCGCCGACGATATTTTCAACTGTTTCAAATATTTTTTGCTTCAGCGTTACGGCTTCCGTGGCCGCCTCGATGACCAGCTGGCAATTTTTAATCCGCGCATAGTCCGTTGTGTAGACGATGTTTTCTAAAACGGCAGCGGCTTTCTCCGGTTTCATCATTTTTTTCTCGATTGCTTTTTTAGCATATCCCTCAATGCGCTGTTGCGCTTGCTTGAGTGGTTTTTCGACCACATCCACCAGGAAAAGCTTGCTTGCCGGCATCGCGCTTTTTAAATAATAACCGATATCCGGACCGATGGTACCGGCTCCGATGACGGCGACCTCATCGGACAGGGGCCGGGCGGATTGAATCAGCAAAGGATTAAAAGCCGTACGATAGAGGTTTTTGGCTGCGTCCATTTGAACCATCTTTTCTGTTTTTTTGGGGATCGGATTTTATCTCGATGAATTTAGTTGGGTTAATAGACTGCAAAAAGCCAGGGATAATTTGCTTGACACATTTTTGTATACCGTATACAAAATCCTGTCAAGCCAGCAGAAACACTCATTTGCAAAAAGATGCCGGATGCAAAAACCACCTTGGCCTTTTACTAGCTTTAAGGGTGATCGGGTCAAAATGATTTCGGTGAAATAAGGCTCCGCCAGATGCTAAAAACCCATTCTTATTACTTCATTCAAAATCCGCAAAAAGATATCTTCATAGATATTTGAAATCAGGGGGGGACATCATGAAAGTTCTGGTCAGCGACAATCTCGGGGAAGCAGGCATTAAAATGTTTGAAAAGGAGTCTGACATCGATGTGGATGAAAAAACCGGCCTGAAACCCGATGAGTTGGTAAAAATCATTGGCGACTATGATGCGCTGGTGATTCGAAGTGCCACCAAAGTCAGCGAAGAACTTTTGACGGCAGCCAAAAAGCTCAAAGTCATCGGAAGGGCAGGGATCGGCCTTGACAATGTTGACATACCGGCAGCCACCAAACGGGGTATATTGGTCATGAATACGCCTACTGGAAATGTGATCACGACCGCCGAGCACACCATCGCCATGATGATGGCCCTGACGCGCAATATTCCCTGGGGCACCTCAACACTGAAGGACGGCAAATGGGAAAAGAAAAAGCTGCAGGGCAGAGAAGTCTACAACAAAGTGCTTGGCATTATCGGGTTTGGCAAAATCGGATCAATTGTTGCCGACCGTGCCCGGGGGTTGAAGATGCAGGTGATTGTCCACGATCCTTTTATTCCAGATGAGCAAATTGAAAAGGCCGACTTTGAGGCTGTGGGGCTGGAAGATTTATACCAACGCTCGGATTACATCACGGTGCACGTTCCCAAACTTAAAGATACTCTGGGATTACTCAATAAGAAGGCATTCGATCAAATGAAAGACGGTGTGATGATTATCAACTGTGCCCGTGGCGGTATCGTCGATGAGGCTGATCTGAATGAAGCCTTGAGATCCGGCAGGGTTGCCGGGGCAGCCCTGGATGTGTTTGAAAACGAGCCCCCCGGCGTTTGCCCCCTTTTTGAAATAGACCGGGTAATTTGCACCCCACACCTCGGGGCCTCAACATTGGAAGCTCAGACCAATGTAGCGGTTCAGGTGGCGGAGCAAATCATTGCCTACCTCAAAAACGGAACCGTGATCAATGCAGTCAATGTTCCACCGGTCAGCGGCGAGCTGCTTGAAAAACTGAATCCGTATTTGATGCTGGGTGATCGGATGGGCTGCTTGCTGACCCAGTTATCTGAAAGACCGATTAAAGAGATCTTGATCGAATATGCGGGTGAATTTGGCGTGCTGGATCTTTCTCCGATCACCACCGCGGTTTTAAAGGGTCTGATGACTCCCATGGTCAAAGACGAAGTTAACTTTGTCAATGCGCAGGTTCTCGCAAAGGATAGGGGGATTAAAATAACGGAAGCCAAGATTGCGGAGCCTGCAGAATATGTCAACTTGATGACTGTCAGAGCCATCTCTGATGAAGGTCAAAATAAGGTGGCCGGGACAATTTTCGGCCGGAAAAATCCGCGCGTGGTCAATATTAACAATTTCCGTCTCGAATTGGAGCCGCTCGACAGCTTCATATTGATCCACAACCATGACAAGCCCGGTGCAATCGGTAGTATCGGGACCCTTCTGGGCGATCATAAGATCAATATCAGCCGCATGCGTGTGGGCCAGGAAGAGGGTTCGGATAAGACCATGATTTACCTGCGGACTGACACACCGATTCCGGAAAATGTGATGGATAAAATGCGAAAATTGCCGCTGATGATCAGTGTCCGGGCTTTCGAGCTTTAATTGAAACGACTGGATTTGGGTGGTTACCACAGAACACACAGAGTACACATGAAGAAAGGAAAATAGTGAGTAAGAGAAGATTATTGCTGGGAAATGAAGCAATTGCGCGTGGCTTGATCGAAAACGGATGCACCATTGCAACCTCTTATCCGGGAACACCGGCCTCGGAGATCCTTGCGGGCGTAGCCTCTTTCCAGAACGAAGAATCACTGTCCATGCATACCCAATGGGCCGTTAATGAAAAGGTTGCTTTTGAGATTGCGTATGCCGGGTGCCAGACCGGCTTACGGACGGCTGTAAGCATGAAACAGGTCGGTTTGAATGTAGCTTCCGATCCGTTGATGAGTGCCGCCTATATGGGCGTAAAAGGCGGTTTTGTTCTAATCAGCGCGGATGACCCCGGACCCCATTCCTCACAAACCGAACAAGACAGCCGGTTGATGGCCATGTTGGCCAGGATACCTGTGCTGGATCCGGACTCCCCCCGTCAGGCCAAAGAATTAATGGGGGTTGCCTATGAACTGTCTGAATCCTTCAACACTCCCGTTATGGTGCGCCCGACCACCCGGGTATGCCACTCGCGGCAGGATATTGAACTGGGAGCCATAGCGAAAAACACACGCGAGGTGAAGTTCGAAAAAGATGCGACCCGCTGGGCGGCGACACCCAAATTTCGATTGCAGCTGCACGGGGAACTGGAAAATCTGGTCAAAGATTCCTTTCTATCAGGTCATTCAGCCTTTTCCTCTGCATCGCAGGTTCATTGAGCATGTTCTTGCTACCTATGAAACGGTTTTGGTTATCGAAGAGACCATGGCTGTGATTGAGATGCAACTGGCTGACCGTTACCGTGTCAAAGGCAAGCTTTCCAAGACGGTCCCGAAGGTCGGCGAACTCAGTCCCGAAAAGATTCAGGAAATCGTTTGTCAGTTTACCGGTCTCAAATCAGAGACGGTTACCATCAAATCGCCTCCGGGAAGACGTCCGACGCTCTGTCCGGGTTGCCCGCACCGTGCAAGCTTTTTTGCCATTAAAAAAGCCGCGCCCAGAGGCATTTATACCAGTGATATCGGTTGCTATACGCTGGGCCTTAATCTCGGGGCTGTCGATACCGTACTTTGCATGGGCGCTGCGATAAGCCAAGCGTGCGGATTTTATCATGCGTATAAAAATCAAGAGAAGCGACCGGATATCATCGCCACCATCGGCGACTCGACTTTTTTTCATGCCGGGGTTCCGGCTCTCATCGATGCGGTGGTCCAAAAAGTGGGATTTGTGCTGGTGATCCTTGATAACCGCACAACCGCCATGACCGGTAATCAGCCCACACCGGCCACCGGGCACGGCGCCGGCGGTGTGCCCACTGAAATCGTTGAAATTGAGGCCCTGGTTAAGGGATGCGGTGTAAAATTTATCCGTGAAGGAAATCCCTATGACCTCAAAGCGTTCATTCCGCTTATGAAGGAAGCGGTAAACTACAGCCGGAATCACGGACCGGCGGTTGTGATCTCAAGATATCCATGCGTGATTTACCGGGCTAGAAAGGGCGAAGCCGGGGAGTATATACCGGTAGAAGTGAATGAAAACTGCGACGGTTGCGGTTATTGCATCAAGCACTTTGAATGTCCGGCCCTGATCTTGCAAGAAAACGAGAAAGACAAGTACGTCAGCATTGATCCGATTCTATGCACAGCATGCGGGGTTTGTCTGAATGTCTGCCCCAAAGGGGCGATTGTAGCAACGAATAGCAGATAAATATATATGAGGCAGTTATGAGCAAGGCGATTAAACAGCAAATCCTGATCAGTGGGCTCGGCGGTCAGGGGGTTTTGTTCATCACGAGCCTTCTGGCGGAGGCTGCAATAAACAAAGGGTTGCCGGTGTTTACCTCGGATTTCAAGGTCGGTGATTTTTCAAGCCCGTTGATTCGGCCGTTTCAGGCAGACGGATTGCTGATCTTAAAAGATGAAAATATCACCCAACACGGTTTCTTTTTAAAAAAAGAGGGCTGGGCTGTCGTAAACAGCAGTAATGATACAAATAGGGTGAAAATATCCCCAACAAATGTTATTGATGCGGACAGGCTTGCGCAGGAAATCTCAAATCCGAAGTCGGTTAATCTGATTGTACTGGGTTTTGCGCTGTTCAGGGCTGATCAAAACACAAAAGATAAAATAAATCTGTTTTGTTCGTTGACCGACATTAAAAAGGTTTTGAGAAAAAGATTCAACAGCCGCAAGAAACTGCTGGGCGCCTCGCTGCTGGCATTGGAAACGGGTTATAGACAAATTGTCCGTGGATAGTTGCAGGTTGTCTGTTGCTGAAAGTGGGAAGGTGATGTGAGTTTGTGCATATTTTATAGTTTGCCCAGAACTTCACGCGAAATGATTATTTTTTCGATTTCCTTGGCGCCTTCATAAATTTCCAGTACTTTTGCCGCGCGGTAAAATCGTTCAATATCATAGTCGTTAAAGTAGCCGTAACCACCGTGCAACTGCAGGGCTTCATCAACGACTTCAACTGCAACATGGCAGGCATACATCTTGGCCATGGCGGTCAATTTCGTGTCCGGTTTGCCCTGATCAAGTAACCAGGCGGATCTGTAAACCATATTGCGGGCTGTTTCGACCTTGGTGGCCATTTCGGCTATTTTAAACTGAGTGCTCTGAAACGCGGCAAGCGGACGTCCGAATTGCTGCCTGCCCTTAACATGTTTGACAGCCATATCCAGTGCACCTTGCGCCAGGCCCACACCGTGGGCGGCGACATATGCCCGGGAATGATCGAAAAATTTCATCAGTTGGATGAAACCATTGCCTTCCACACCGATCAGATTTTGCCTGGGGACGCGGCAATTATTAAGATAAATCGCGGCCGTATCCGACGCCCTGAGCCCCATCTTGCCATGCATAGGGTCGGCCTTATACCCGTCACGATCTGTCTCCACCATAATAATGCTGTGCCGGCCGGTCTTGGATTGGGCATCGGGATTGGTGAGGCAGTAAACCAGCATATGGGTTCCCACCGTTCCGTTTCCAATCATCACCTTGCTGCCGTTGATGACATAGTCATCGCCATCTTTAACGGCAGAAGTGGTCGCTGAAGCCGTATCACTGCCGGCATCCGGCTCGGTAATGGCAAAGCCCAAGATGCCATTCCCATTGAAGATCGGAGGCAGGTATTGCTTTTTTTGTTCTTCGGTGCCGAAAAGCAATAACTCCTCGGCGCCGAATGAGATCGAATTAAGCTGTTGCCCGATCCCCGGATCCACCTTCCAAAACTCTTCCAGCACCAGGGCATGTTCGAAATAGCCGAGTCCGGGCCCACCGTATTCTTCGGGAATAAAAAGCCCGACAAGATCCAGTTCGCGCGCCTTATTCAGAATTTCGACCGGAATTGTTTCATTGATGTCACATTCACGGGCCACATCCGGAAATTCACCCTTTGCAAATTCGCGGGCTGCTTTTTGAATAGACTGCTGTTCTTTGCTCAGATCGTAATCCATATTTCATCCTTTCCTGATTCATCTTTGTACATAGATTTTTTAGCTATGGCGACTCAGGCTTGCTGCGCATTAAAAGAATAAATACGAAATCCGAATATCGAAATTCGAAACAATCTAAAATGAACAAAATTCAAATGACCAAAACTTGATCATTTTTACGCGTAACAAACGACCTCTGTCTTTTGGGGCTTTGCAAATTCGGATTTAGAATTTGTTTCGGATTTCGGATTTCGAACTTCGGATTTGATTTTTCAATTAATTTGATTCGTATCGCAAACAGGCATTTTAATTGTAAAGAGCCTTGATTCCTACAAAGGGATGTTGCCATGTCTCTTGTTCGGTGCAGGACGTTGTTTGTTGCGCAGCATACGCAACGCCATGATCAACTGGGGCCGCGTCTCTTTGGGCTTGATCACCGTATCAACCAGCATGTTGGATGCGGCATGGTAAGGATTCGAATATTTATAATCATAGGCTTCAATTTTTTGCTGACGAAGTTCTTCCGGATTTTCTGCTGCTTCAATTTCCCTGCGAAATATCAAATTCACCGCTGCCGTTGTGTCTAGTACAACCAGCTGGGCAATGGGCCAGGCCAGCATGAGGTCAACTCCCATGCCCACACAACACATCGCCATCACTGCACCACCGTATTCTTTGCGCAATGCCAGAGTAATTTTGGGTACGGTTGCTTCTGAATAAGCGTAAAGCATTTTGGCTCCGTGACGAATAATACCGGCATGTTCCTGGGCCACCCCGGGGAAATAGCCGGGTACATCAACGAAATTGATCAAGGGGATATTAAAGGCGTCGCAAAATCGGATAAACCGGGCGGCTTTGTCAGACGCATTTACGTCCAGACAACCGGCTTTTATTCGTGGCTGATTGGCTATGATCCCGACGGTATGGCCATCCATGCGAGCAAAACCGATGATAATATTTAAGGCATATCGTCGCAGAACTTCAAAAAACGTTCCTTGATCCACAACCCGTTCGATGACCTCATGCATGTCATAGGATTTTTTAAAATCAGCGGGAACGATCTCCTTGAGTTTTCGATCGATCCGTCCGGGGTCATCACCGGTTTCCACCACCGGCGGGTCTTCAGCATTGTTTGAAGGCAGATAGCCCAGTAATTTTTTAATAATTCCGATGCATTCCTCGTCACTGTCGGCAACAAAATGAGCTGTTCCGGTTATTTCGCTATGGACTTTGGCTCCGCCGAGTTCTTCCAGGCTGATGTCTTCGCCGGTTACCGACTTGATGATGCCCGGGCCGGTAATCACCATATGGCTTTTGCCTCTGATCATTACAATAAAATCGGTCAGCGCAGGCGAATATACGGCGACTCCAGCGCTGGAGCCCATCATTCCCGTAATCTGAGGGATAAGCCCCGATGCAGCCGTATTGCGATAGAACATGCCGGCTACCCCTTTTGATGCGAAAAAACCTTCGTGCAGCCTGCCGCCGCCGGAATCATTTAATGCGACCAGGGGAGCTTTGACTTTGATGGCCTCGTCCATGATACGGCAAATTTTTTGTCCATGGATCGTGCCCACCGATCCGCCGAGAACCGTGACATCCTGCGAATAGGCAAATACTCGTCGGCCGTCAATGGTGCCATAGCCGGTTACCACACCATCGCCGGGCACCTTCTTTTCCTGCATTCCAAAGTCGACACACTGACTTTCGGCCAATTTGTTGACCTCTACAAAGCTGCCCGGGTCGAAAAGCAGATTTAAGCGCTCTCTGGCGGTCAATTTGCCTCTTTCATGGTGGCGATCGACTGTTTTTTGACCGCCGCCGATTTCGGCCTGTTGTTCAAGAGCCGCCAGTCTGTCCAGTTCACTTCGATGTGTTTTGCCTTCTGTCATGATCGTTTATCCTGGCACGAATCGTTAATGGTTAATCGGGGGTTCAGACAAAGAAACAAAGCGATGTATTTCTTGTCATCTTTTAGCGGTATGCCAGCTTTACGTGCACCTTGTATACTGTATACAGGATAAAACTGTCAATTGTTTACTTCAAGAATCATTGCCTTTTTTGAAGGGATGCAGACGCTCTTTGTCGATTTATGATCTTTGCAATCTATAAATTAAATAAAATTCAGTTGATTGTCAGACCACACTTCCTTATAAATGCATGACTTTTAAATTTTTTAACAACCTGGAGGTATTCTGTGGCAAAAAAGTTCCTGCTAACAAAGATCGAAAATCATATCTGTACCCTGACCCTCAGCCGGCCGGAAAAGAAGAATTCGCTTTCTCTCGATTTGATCAAGCTGCTTCAATTAACTTTGCACGAAATAGCTGAAGACGATGGTGTACGAGTAGTTATTCTGCGCGGGGCAGGGGATGAGGCCTTTTGTTCGGGCTTTGATATCGGCTCGCTGCCCACAAAATCCAAAGAAGATGCAGATCAAAGATTAAAATCACTGGATCAGGTTGAGTCGTTATTACAAGTACTGATACGCTTTCCATGCCCGGTGATTGCCATGCTGAATGGCTTTGCGTTCGGTCTGGGATGTGAGCTGGCGATGTGTTGCGACATTCGTATTGGTGCCGAGCACATTCGCATGGGAGTGCCGCCGGCAAGGCTTGGCTTGGTTTACCCATGGACCGGATTGCAGCGTTTTATTCAGCGCATCGGGTTGCAAAGCACCAAAGAAATATTTTTTACCGGACGCACCTATGCCGGTCAGCGAATCAAAGAGCTTGGGTTGGTAGATTATCTTGTACCCGGCAATGAGCTGGAAGAATTTACCTATCGCTTAGCTGAGGAAATTGCTGGCAATGCACCGCTGGCGCTAAAAGGCATTAAAAAGGTCATCAATTTGCTAACCCAATCTGAGCGTCTGGATCAAACCCGGTCGAAAGAAGCACAGGCGATCTTCAAAGCATCCCTGTTGAGTGAAGATATGCGGGAAGGCCAGGCTGCCTTTCTGGAGAAACGCCAGCCACGCTTTAAGGGAAAATAACTTTTAGCATGCGTAAAGTGCCCGTATGACTTTAAATTATTAAATTTTAAATTTAATGAATTATATTTATTCAACTGAATTTATTAATAAATTGTATAAATATCATCACGTAAACCGATCGGTTTTACGAATTGCAGAGGGGCAAAAGCAATTAAAGTAATCCGATAAAGAATCCGATATAATTTTGAGAACCCGTTTCTTGGACTTTTTAATCCGGGGTGCAATTGAATGACTGACCTAGTGTGCCGTCCCAGAAATAATTTACAAAATTTAAGCCGGTCATGTCATTTCCTCAAAGGCGATCTGAATTCTAAGTTGCCTGGGACACGATACTAGTATTTTAAAGGACGAATACCTGCATGAAAATTTCAGAAAATTCATTGAAAAGATATAATGTGGTTATTCCAAAATTATTTCAGATCATTTTAAATTTACCTGAAGAAAAGCAACTCATTCTATTACAATATGCTGAAGAACTTTTGATAAAAGAAAGACGTGCGTTTATCCGAAAAAAATGCTCGATTCCAGTCAGTTATGCAACCTATGATCGCGTTTATTCCAACATCATCAAAAATATCAGTCAAAAAGGGGTGTTTATCCAAACCCAGCGCCCGCTATTTGTCGGAGAAGAACTCATTTTATCGTTTACGGTTGCCGGTTTTGGCACCCCCTTGAAAATTAAGGGCGAAATCGTCCAAGTTTCGCGGAACGGAATCGGCGTTGAATTTAAAAATATGAGTCCTTATATTAAAGAGATGCTCGGTACGCTTATCGAACGGATAAAAGAAACAATTGATTAATTTATTTTAATTACAAAAACTTATATCATTATCTTTAACCAGATTATTAAGTTAAATTCCTTCCGATTTCATAGGTCATAAAACATACACAAAACGGTAAATGGCTGAATTCCTTTGTTTCGCCTTCTTTAAAACCGATCTTCTGATACCACATTTTTAAGTCCGTTTGTTCGGCAATAATACCAATGCTGATCGATTTTGTTCCCCATGCCCTCGCTGTGTCCAAAACCTGATGAGCGAGCTGATTGCCAAAACCCTTGCATCTTTTTTCCGGCAATACCGCCAACCGTTCAAGATAACAAAGATCATTGGTGGCCTTTTCGATCGCCACGCATCCTACCGGCAGGCCGTTTAGTTCGTCATCCGTGCAGTTTGAGGGATGCTTGGGACAATTTTCGGGAGTAAGTCCAAATTTAACGGCCACATCGCGAAAAGATTTACGAATAATGGAGGATAAAAGCGCGATATCTGCAGAATTAGCCTTGCGGATTCTAATGAAATGATGTGCGATCACTTAAAAGCTACCTCACTCGCATTTGTTTTGCCCAACACCCTCATGCTTTATCATTTTGCTGATTCCAGGGCCGAAGCCGAGGGATCCAGCGGGGCACATGGGCTTTATATTTACGGTAGCTATCGCCGAATCTTTTTTCCAGACCCTTTTCCTCGATAAGGGGAAAGTAGATTGAGTTACCCATAAAAAAGATTACCATCCACAATGATATGGGCCAGGATTGAAACAGCATGGCTTCGGCCAGGAGCATGAGCACAGCGCCGGTAATCATCGGGTTTCTCACATGGCGGTAAGGGCCCCGAATGACCAGTTTTTTGGGGGGATCCCACGGAGCGGGGGTGCCATCGCCAAAATTCACAAACAATTTCACTGTCCAGACAGCCAGTCCCAGGCCGGCACCAGCCGGCAAAAGCGCCAGCCAGAATAAAACCTGATGCGGTGTTAAAAGCTGATAAGAAAAATTTGAGTTATCGGCGATGGCTAAAATAATTGCCGGCACTAAAACGAGCGCTGTTCCGGGTAAAATGATGATGGTTTTAACAACTCTTCGGTTCATATCGAGTTACGTCCCTCAGTCCAGTAGAACAACTGCGATGCCCGATTTAAATTTTTTTAAATGCTTCGATTGTATCGGTTATTTGATCCAGATGATTTTCCAGATGCCTCAGATAATCTACCATTAAATCGAAAAGCGTAACACTGGTTTGTGCACCAGATTCCCAGACATGCATAAGGCAGGTTGGATCTACCGAGCGGATGATATGGGCCAATTGGTTATTGAAATGACGCCACAGGCCTAATAAATCTTCCCATCTTCTATTCTGGTAGTTTTGTATTCTGACCCAGTGGATGTTGTCCTGTCCGTAGTCAGGGAAGTTGAGATGTTTCACCAGCTGAAGACGCACAAAGCGCTGGTGGTTGTTGGAGGCCGAATCGATCAAGTGACCGATGATTTCTTTGGCTGACCAGGCGTGTTCAGATGGGCGAAATGTCAATGTTTTATCAGGCAAGCGATGCCAGCGCTCAACCGCGGCCTTGACCTGCTGTTCGATTTTGTTTGCAACATTATTGAGTTTGCCAATTTTCTGATTCATACCTAACTCCTTTACCCTCGGCGCTGCATAACAAAGCCAGAAGTAATTTCACGAAAATCTACCGTAAAACTCAGGGCGATTTTAAAATTCTGCGGGTATCAAAAGCAAGCAAAAATTCCGATGATGCCTGCACTGTTCAACTCATCAGTCTTAACTAAAGAAAAATATCTTTCTTCTTAAAACATTGCTTGACATCTGTACTTTGTATACCGTATACAAAATTGAATTCACACCTTATTTTGTCGATGATTCTGAAGCAAAAGACCTCACAATCTTTAACCCCCAACTTTGATGCATATGGAGAGCCACATGGATTTTTTCAACGACCTCACCGTGCTTTCCCTGGAACAGGCGACTGTGCTGCCATATTTAACCTATCGACTGGCGCATGATGGCATGAATGTCATTCGGCTGGAACATCCCGTTTACGGGGATCCGAATCGATTTATCGGTGAAAATGTCCTCAATGAAAAACGGATGAACGCCTATTTTTTGTGTATCAATGCAGGTAAACAAGCGTTAACTTTAAATCTTGCTGAAGATGAGGGAGGCAAGATTTTTCGTTCTTTGATCAAAGAGCTTAATGTGGACATCTTCGCAACCAATCAGCTGCCCAAAAATTACCAGAAACTGGGAATCGATTACGACAGTCTCAAGGCTTTGCGGCCGGACATCATCTGGCTGGGAGTAACGGGTTTCGGTCCCGACAGCAATGAAGCAGCCTACGACCCGATATTGCAGGCCCGATCCGGTTTGATGGAGCTGACTGGTGAAGCTGATGGAGATCCTCAGATTATGGGCATCCCCTTGCCGGATATGGGCACCAGCGAGCATGCTTATGGTTTGCTGATGAAAGCCCTTTATAAACGTAAGGTCACCGGGGAAGGCAGCTGCATTAATCTGGCGATGTTCGAATCCACGGTATCTTGGCTGACCGTGCCGATTACCTTAACCGGCAGTTTCGGCAAAAGGATCAGCCGCCGGGGCAATACGCACGAATTTTTTGCGCCGGTCTCTGTCTATAAGACGCAAAACGGGTTTGTTTATCTGGCGGTTGGCAACGATCGTCAATGGAAAGCAATTGTATCCCAGAAAATATTTAAAATCCTGGACAAGCAAGCGTATGAAAAAAATGAGGGCCGCATAAAAGATGTTAAAAATTTAAACCAGGCGATCAATGAAATTACACGAAATCACAATTCCGAGGATCTAATCGAATTGTTCACCGCGATTACGGTTCCTATCAGCAAAATTCAAGCTGTCAACGAAGTTATCAAAGATCCGTTGGTTAAACGCAGGCTGTTGTTCGCCGAGGATCCAGTGACCGGCATGCGCATTACGCTGGCACCACCACCGAATATGACACCATTTCTTGAACGATCCAATCGCATGCTTTCTTTCCCACCGCGATTCGGAGAACACAATGCAAAAATATACGGCAGCCGGCTGGGATATTCTGCTGATGATCTTGTCCGCTTGAAAGAAAATAGCATTATTTAAGCCATGATTTAATTGAATTTAAGGCAGTTATTATGAAAAAAAGGGCCTCGTTAAATGATCTTGATTTTGGGCCGCTTCAGGCCTTTCAAGAGCGAAAATCCTTAGGTGAGCATGTTTTTGAGAGCCTAAAACAGGCGATTATCAGAGGCAAAATATCCGCTAATGAATGGCTGGTCGAAAGTCACATTGCTGAAACCCTTGGAATCAGCCGGACACCCGTACGCGAGGCTATTCACAAACTTGAACGCGAAGGGCTCATCGAGCGACAACCTCGTGGCGGGTTTACCGTGCTAGGGCTGAATCGAAATGACATCGAAGAAACTTTCGGCCTTCGTAGTTTACTGGAGGGCTATGCTGCAAGGCTCGCCGCCGTTAAACATAAACCGTTCGAACTGAAATCATTGGAGAAGAAAAGTGATCAAATTTATCGATATAGAGAGATGATTCTTAAAGAGCAAGAATTTGCCTCGACCAGCAATTTGGACCACAAAAAGATGTTGAAATATATTCGGAAGCGGGATGCTAAAGGTGCAGAGCGAGCAGTAAAGGATCATATTTTAAGGGGGCAGGAAATGGTTTTGAAAGAATATGACAAACAACGATTGGATCAAGCCGAGCAAGTATTGAGGAACGATTGAAATGGCGGAAAAGAAAATAAAAATATTGATCGGTAAACCCGGGCTGGACGGGCATGATCGCGGAGCCAAAGTAATCGCTCTAGCTTTGAGGGATGCCGGCATGGAAGTTATTTATACAGGGCTGCACCAGACAGTTGAGCAGATTGTTAAAGCCGCTATGCAGGAAGCGGTTGATATTGTCGGATTGAGCATCATGTCCGGCGCTCATCTTCCGATCTGCCGCAAGATTTTACAGATGATGAAAAGAGAAGGCATTCAAGAAATCCCGGTTGTGGTCGGCGGGGTCATTCCCAAACAGGATATTCCCAAGTTGAAGAAAGTGGGAATCGCCGCAGTTTTTCCCGGTGGAACGGCTTTTGATGAAATCGTTAGCGGCATCAAAAAAGTCGTTAAGTAAATACAAAATGCCTAAAATTGAGGAATCCTGTCCATTTTAGTAAAGTTAATAAAAAGAATGGAGCTTCGCGACACCATAACTTTAGGCACTTTAGCTCATTTTAGTTCATTTTAGGCATTTTAATTTTTAGAGCTTTTTTTAAGGAGCAAACATGGGAGTAGCAAAATACGTTAAAGATGAAAAAGACGCCATCAAAGAGGTTATCTATCAATCCGGAATCAAGGTAAAGCCGGTTTATACCCCTGAAGATCTCGAAAAAATCGGCTTTGATTATGAAAATGATTTAGGCGATCCCGGGGAATATCCGTTCACCCGCAACTTGCATCCACAAGGGTATCGATCCCGTGCTTGGACGACTCGCCAGTATACGGGTTTTGGCACCCCTCAGGAAACCAATGAGCGATTCAAGTTAATGATTTCGCACGGACAAACGGGCCTGAATGTGGCCTTCGATTTACCGACTCAGATGGGATATGATTCGGATACTCCCGAAGCTTTGGGGGAAGTCGGCCGGGTGGGTATGGCCGTCGATTCACTGCGCGATTTTGAAATTGCATTCCAAGACATTCCGCTGGATCGCATCGGGTCGGGACTAACGATCAATGCGGTTGCATCGATTATGCTGGCAATGTATCAGACCGTGGCGGAAAAATTCGGTTACCCGAAAGAAAGGATCAGCGCGACACCGCAAAACGACATTCTTAAAGAAATGATCGGACGCGGGGCCTGGATATTTCCGGTAGAGCATGCTGTGAGGCTGGTGGGTGACAGCATTGAATATTCGGTTAAAGAGCTTCCGCGATGCAATCCGGTCAGCATCTGCGGCTATCACATCCGGGAATCCGGAGCGAACCCGGCTCAGGAAATTGCCTGCGCTTTCGAAATCGCCAAAACCTATATCGATAATGTCAAAGCCAGGGGGATGGCAGTCGAAGATTTCGTCGGAAGTTTTTCTTTTAACCTCAATGTATTCGGCAACCTGAGGGAACAAATCGCTAAATTTCGGGCCGCTCGCAAGCTCTGGGCGAAAATGCTCAAAGAAGAATATGGCGTTCAGGATAAAAAAATGCTCTTTCTGAGTGGACTTTTCGGTGGTGGCGGCAGCGGATTGACCAAAAGTCAGCCGGAAAACAACATCATGCGTGGCGCGTTTTATGCCCTGGGAGCTGCGCTGAGCGGTGCACAGACCATCGCCCTTTGTTCTATTGACGAAGCTTACACAATTCCGACACCCCGGGCAGCCTTGCTGTCTTTACGCACTCTGGAAATCATCATGGATGAGGTCGGGTTGCGCGACACGGTGGATCCGCTGGCAGGTTCCTACTTTATTGAGACTCTGACCAAACAGATGGAAGGAAAGATCCTGGATGAAATGAAACAAATTCAGCAGGTCGGGGGTATGGTTCACGCCGTTGCTACCGGCTTTATCCAGCGAAAAGTTGCCCAACAGGCCTATGAATACGAAAAAGGGCTTCAAAAAGGCGAGTACATAAAAGTCGGCGTCAACAAATATACTGATGGGACAGAAGATCAAACCGATGTCGAACTTCACGAATACAATGATCAATGGGCCGATAAACAGGTTGCGGGCCTAAAAGAGCTTCGTA
The DNA here is from genome assembly GCA_037388985.1 of Desulfobacterales bacterium. GTDB lineage: Bacteria > Desulfobacterota > Desulfobacteria > Desulfobacterales > JAHEIW01 > JAHEIW01. The sequence goes on from JARRJQ010000059.1 coordinate 25,758, forward strand.
AAACCCGTGATAATCGCGAAGTGTCACGGTTGCTGAAAGAATTGGAAAAGACAGCACGCAGCCAAAAAAATGTAATGCCTATTCTGGCGGATTGTTGCCGAGCATATGCAACAGTGGGAGAAATGGCCGGCGTGTTTCGAAATGCCTTCGGCGAATGGCAAGAACCCAGCATTTTCTGAAGCGGGAATTCGGAATGCGGAATGCGGAATATAGAAGGCGGAATACGGAAGGAAGAATAATGCCTGATAAAGATTTGAAAGAAAGAACAAAGAAGTTCGCCCTAAAAATAATAAAACTGGCTGCATCTCCTCCTCGTACAAGGGAAGCTGATATTATCGGCAGACAATTGTTAAAAGCAGGAACCTCCGTTGGTGCTAATTATAGAGAAGCCAACCGCGCCAGGTCAAAAGCAGAATTTAGAGCCAAAATTGGCATAGTTGAGCAAGAATCGGATGAATCCCTTTATTGGTTAGAATTATTGAAAGAGTCCGGAATTACAAAAGGCAGACTTTTAGAGGAACTATTGATAGAAGCTGACGAATTAGTAGCAATATTCACAACAATCGGCAAACAATCAAAATTATATTTCCGCATTCCGAGTTCCGAATTCATGAGAGGAGGAGCGATTGAGCGACGGATCCTATCGTCTGGGTTGTGATATCGGCGGAACTTTTACGGATTTTGTTCTGGTCAATGATGAAACCGGAGAATTTCAGATCAATAAATGTCTGACCACTCCCAAAGACCCGTCGGATGCGGTCGAAGAGGGCATCCGGGGCTTGCTGGAACGCCTTCCTGGATTCGTTCCCCAAATAGATGAATTTATTCATGGCACGACCCTGGTGATCAACGCTATTATCGAAAGAAAGGGAGCCAAAACCGGATTGATCACCACCAGAGGATTTCGGGATGTGCTGGAGCTTGGCCGGGAGATTCGATATGATGCTTATGATATTTTTGCCGAATACCCTAAACCCCTCGTTCCCCGATCACTTCGCACAGAGGTATTCGAACGGATCACCGCTGACGGGCGCGTGATTGTGCAGCTGAAACCTGAAGAGGTCAGCGAGGTGCTCAATGAAATTCGTCAATTGGGAATCGAATCTTTGGCGGTCTGCCTGATTCACTCTTACGAGAATCCGATACACGAAATGCAGATAAAGGAAATCGTGAACAAAGAAGCCCCTGGCCTATCCTTGTCGATTTCCTACGAGGTGCTCCCCCAGATCCGTGAATATGAAAGAAGCTGCACCACGGCAACCAATGCGTATGTCAAACCGATTACCGCCAGGTATCTGGCCAAGCTTTCAGCCAGATTGGAATCCCTTGGTTTTAAGGGCAAGCTTTTTATCATGCTTTCCAGCGGTGGAATCACATCCGTAGAAACCGCACGCGAATATCCGGTCAGAATCATAGAATCAGGACCCACAGCCGCAGTGATTGCTTCACAGCATTACGGCAAGATGTTTCAGATCAAAGATATGTTTTGCTTCGACATGGGAGGTACTACCGCAAAATCCTGCCTGATCCAGAAAGGGCAGGCAGGGCTGGTATCCACCTTTGAAGTCGGCCGTATTCAACGCTTCAAGAAAGGTAGTGGTCTGCCTATCCAGGTGCCGGTGGTTGATTTGATGGAAATTGGTGCCGGTGGGGGTAGCATTGCCCGCATGAGCAAAATGGGTCTCTTGCAGGTCGGCCCTGAAAGCGCCGGAGCCGACCCTGGGCCGGCCTGTTACGGTCGCGGCGGTAAGGATCCAACCGTGACGGATGCGGATTTGATGCTGGGATATTTGGATCCGAATTATTTTCTCGGTGGGAGCATGCCGCTGAACCGGGCGGCGGCCGAACAAGCGATTGAAAAAAAGCTCGCTCAACCTCTTGGAACCTCTGCAACTGAAGCCGCTTTCGGCATTCATGATCTGATCAATGAGACCATGGCGGCAGCGGCTAAAACCCATATTGCCGAAAAAGGCGGCAATCCGAATATCGTCACCATTTCTGCATTTGGGGGGGCAGGGCCGGTGCATGCATATGGGCTGGCCAAAAAAATCGGAGCACCCCGCATCCTCGTTCCGCCGCTTGCCGGAGTCGGCTCCGCACTTGGTTTTTTTACCGCACCAGTGGCATTTGACCTGAGTCGAAGTCATCGGGTCAGTTTGGAAGAGGCCGATTTCGAGCAGATCGAAGGGTTGTTTAAAGAACTGGAGCAGGAAGGGGCTGCCGTTCTGCAGGCAGCGAAGAAAAATCAGAAAATAAAATTTGAGCGCACCTTGATGATGCGTTTTGTGGGCCAAGGAGCCGAAACCGATCTTGCCCTTAAAAACAGACCATTTGATCAATTGGAAAAAGGGCAGGTTAGAAAATTGTTTGATGAAGTTTATCAGAAGCTCTATGGTCGGACTTATGCGGAAACGCCGGTTGAATTCGTCACCTTTAAAGTCCGCGCCAGTTTGCCGCAACGACCTTTCCAGATTCCACCGTTAAAAAATGCAGGGAAAACCATTGCCGATTGCAAAAAAGGCGAACGCCTGGCCTTTTCTCTTGTAAAAAGACAATACATGCCTTTTGCGGTATACGATCGTTTTAGTCTTTTTCCCGGTGCAACGCTCGGCGGCCCGGCCATTATCGAAGAAAAAGAGTCAACGATTATTATGGGAGAAGACGCCAGTGCATCGGTTGATGAATATGGATTTGTTTGGATCAATTTGAATGGCGAAGTCGGAATGGGGAATGCGGAATGATTTGAATGGGGAAGGTGAGATGTGGAATGCGGAATAATTTAAAAATCCTTTTCATTTACCCAAAGTTTATAGGTTTAATTCTAAGGAGACTTATAAAGTATGCAAAAAAACGGTAACGGCAAGGATGATCCGAATTCCGGTTTCCGAATTTCGAATTCACGCTTCGATCCGATAACGCTGGAAATTTTTTGGCGCCGTTTAATCTCTATCGTTGATGAAGCGGATGCCTCTGTGGCCAGAACCGCCTTTTCAAGTCTCTTGCGCGATGCGCATGACTATACCTGTATGTTTACCGACAGCCGGGGACAGGAACTGGTTCAGGGAACTTTCTGTACGCCGGGTCAGGCCGGAGCCATGGCTTTGGGCATTAAAAACATCATTCGTTCGATTCCATTAGAACAGTATCGGCCGGGAGACGTATTTATTGTCAATGACCCCTGGTTGCTGGCCGGCCATCTAAACGATGTCTGCGTGTTGAGTCCTATATTTTATAAAGAAAAACCGATTGCCTTTACCGCCTGCGTCTTTCATCATTCAGACATCGGGGGGCGGGTGGCTTCCGATAACCGGCAGGTCTACGAAGAAGGGCTGTTCATCCCGCCGATTAAACTGTATGATGCCGGTGTGCTGAATGAGTCGGTATTGAGAATGATACGCTGGAATGTCAGGACCCCCGAAGAAGTGACGGGGGATATCCGCTCCCAGGTGGCCGCTAACCACGTATGCTCGCAAAAAGTCATCGAAATGCTGGCAGACGAGGGCCTGGATACTCTGGATGATCTGGCGGAAGAAATTATTGAGCGAACTGAAAAGAGCATGCGAACTGCCATCGCTAAAATACCTGATGGGATATACCCTTATGAAGGCCTTATTGAAGGAGCCGGCAAGCGAAAAGATATTTCCATCAAATTAAGCGTGCAGGTCAAGGGCAGCGATATCCAGATCGATTTTGAAGGAACATCTCCTCAGGTCGATTGGGGTGGGAATGTCGTCTATAATTTCACATATGCGTATGTTTTTATGGCGATTAAGAGTGCGTTTGATCCGGATATTCCCATCAATGAAGGCGCTATTCGGCCCGTAAAAATGAGTGCACCAGAAGGCAGCGTGGTCAATTGCAGATTTCCGGCCGCGGTTGCCGCCCGCATGCAGATCGGCCATTTTATGACCGAGATGGTGTTTAAAGCTTTATCAGGAGCAACACCGGATAACATCATTGCCGAAAGTGGGGGAACACCGGCTCAAACCAATATTTTTTACGGAAAACGCTTCAACGGAAAGCCATGGTTGACCATGATTATTCGGGGCGGCGGAATGGGCGCCAGCAGTAAAATGGATGGGCACCATTGCGCCATCTTTCCGGCCAACGGCGCCAACACGCCTGTGGAAATTTTTGAAAGCGATACCCCCTTGATTGTACAGGAGCGCAGTCTGTTATGCGATTCTGGCGGTCCGGGCAAAAAGCGCGGCGGACTCGGAAGAAAATTTGTCATCCGGATCCCGGACGATGAATTTGCTCCTCTGCCACCGACGACAATTGCCATTCAGGCTGGCAGATTTCGATACCCTCCCGGAGGTTTGTTCAAAGGTGGCAGCGGAAACAAAGCTCAATTCCTTGTCAATACTGACGAGGGGGATCCCAGCGGATTGACCCTTTGTGAATCCGGAGATGTCATTCATTTTCACAGTGCCGGCGGAGGCGGATTCGGCGATCCGCTGGAACGAGAGCCGGCAGCTGTTGAACAGGATGTTATCAACGAATATGTGAGTATTGAACAAGCGCGGCGTCACTACGGTGTGGTCATCGATCCGCAAACGCTGAAAGTTGATTCGGGGAAAACTCAAAAGCTGCGCACATCGCGGAAGCAAAAAGGATAGATGTCGCCGGAGCCGTTTTAAATGAGTAGCCCTTGATTGAGCCAGCCCAATGGCAAAACGTTTAAACCATTTCAGAAGTTTTTGAGGGAGACAGATTATGTCCCAAACCTTTATGCCGTCATTTCAAAATATGGATCAGCTCAAAGCACACCAGTTAAAAGGCCTTCAGTGGACAGTTAATCATGCCTATCAGGGCTCTCGTTTCTATCGGCAAAGTCTGGATGCTTCCGGCGTAAGACCAGACATGATCCGATCCCTGGAAGATATCCAGAGACTGCCCTTTACCAAAGCCGATGACCTGCGGGACGGGTATCCCTTTCCATTGTTATCAGTTCCTCAATCCCAGGTGGTGCGGATTCACGCTTCTTCAGGGACGACGGGTAAACGAAAGATCCTGTCCTATACGCAGAAAGATATCGATGATTGGATTTATTTTTTTGCCCGCTGCTATGAAATGGCCGGTCTCACACGCGAAGACCGGGTACAGATTGCCGTAGGATATGGGATTTGGACTGCCGGCGCGGGATTTCAGCTTGGCTGTGAAAAATTCGGCGCCATGGCCGTTCCGGTCGGCCCCGGCAATGTGGACATGCAATGCCAGTTTCTGGTGGACTTGCAATCCACTGCCATGTGCTGCACTGCATCGATGGGTCTATTGATGGCTGAAGAAGTCCAGCGCAGGGGTCTAAAGGATAAAATCACCCTTAAAAAAATGATTTTCGGTTCAGAACGCAGCAGTGATGCCATGCGCAAACGGATAAAAGATCTGTTAGGTCTGGAAGACATGTTCGACATTCCCGGTTTGACGGAGCTTTACGGACCGGGTACCGGACTGGATTGCTATAAGCATGAAGGCGTTCATTACTGGGCCGATTACTATATCATCGAAATTCTTGATCCGGCTACCCTCGAATCCGTGCCGGCAGGTGAAACCGGTGAAATGGTAGTCACAACCTTGTGTAAAGAGGCCGCTCCTTTGATCCGCTATCGCACCCGGGATCTGACGCGTTTGATCGATCATCCATGTTCATGCGGCAATATTTTGCCGATGCACGACAGAATTTTGGGGCGGTCCGATGATATGATCATTTTCCGGGCCGTTAACATATACCCCGGGCAGATCGATCAAGTGCTCTCAAGCGTTGCGGATGCCGGTTGTGAATACCAGATTCATCTGGATCGCAAAACAGATGGAAAAGATTACATGACTGTGCGGCTCGAATGCAGCGAAAAGTTCGATGCTTCCGGCAAAACTGAGCTGGCCAAAAAAGTCAGTCAAGAAATTAAGAATAAAGTTATGGTCAGTGCTCAAGTCGAAGTAGTGGATTACGGTTCGCTGCCAAGATCGGAAAGGAAGACGAAACGGTTTTTCGATAATCGACCTCAATAACGATTCTATGACTCTAGAATTAAATAATGACTTCGTCTGGACAAAGAGCGATAAATTACAAATAAATTCGAAATTCGAATATCGAAACGCGAAACAAATCCGAATATCGAATGATTTAAATCCAAAAGTTCTGAGCATTTGAATTTAGAATTTTTGACATTGTTTCGTATTTCGAAATTCGTGCTTCGAATTTAACGGATTGGTAAAACTTTTGTTTAAAACAATCATAAATATTTAAACTCGTGTTCACTTAGTATAGGAACAGAAGAAGGAGGATGTTGAGATGTTGGAAAAAGCGTATATACCCTATGGAGGATACTACAGTTCGCCTTTTTGCCGCTGGCAGGGAAGTCTGGCCAATGAAAACGCAATTACCTTGGGAGCCGCCACCGCCAAACGTTGGATGGCTCACAAGAAATGGGATCCGAAAATAATCGATTATCTCGTTTTCGGAATTACCATTCATCAGCCGCATGGTTTTTACGGAAGCACATGGGCGGCGGCTATGATGGGATGTGCAGATATTCCGGGAATACTCATCAGTCAAGCCTGCACCACCTCCACGACCTGCATCTGGCAGGCAAGCATGGGCGTTGAAACGGGCCTCTTTGAAAATTGCTTCTGCCTGATGACTGACCGCTGTTCAAACGGCCCGCACGCGATATGGCCAAACCCGCTGGGGCCCGGCGGCCAGGTTATCTATGAAGATTGGCTGATGGACAATTTCGGCAAAGATCCCTGGGCCGGAGGGGCTATGATTCAAACTGCGGAAAATGTTGCCAAAGAAGCCGGCATCACGCGCAAACAGTGCGATGCGCTTACCCTGCGGCGGTACCAGCAGTACCAGGATTCTTTGGCCGACGACCGTGCCTTTCAAAAGCGGTATATGTTTCCGGTGGAGATCGCGGTTTCGAAAATAAAGACTATCCTGGTGGAAGAAGACGAAGGCATCATCGAAAGCACTGCCGAAGGATTGGCCGGACTGAAACCGGTCATTCCCGAGGGTGTGCACACTTACGGAGCGCAATCGCATCCGGCTGACGGAAACTGCGCAGTGGCTGTCACAACCCGTGAAAAGGCGAGGCAGTTGAGTTCCGACCCGAATATCGAAATTCAGGTGATTTCTTACGGCTATGCGCGGGCCAAAAAAGCTTTCATGGCGGCAGCGGTTTACCCCGCCGTG
>JARRJQ010000060.1:0-16699 GCA_037388985.1 Desulfobacterales bacterium
TATTATTTGAAAAGCAAAATTGACGGCTTTTTAAGAAATAACACATTGTAATTACTATTAATACTTTTTTTATTTTATGGTTTACAAATCCCATATCCATATTTATAATAATATTGGAATTAATATGAATAGTTAACAGAGGTGGGGGAGAAATCCCATTCTCTGCAAAAAATTAGGTGTTATTTTAGAAAGGAAACGAAAGGCAAGTCACCGATGATGGTGGTTTGCCTTTTTTATTTCCAATAAGAGAGGTCGAAATGGAGCAGCTTAAAATAGCCAAACCCAACGCACATCCGGCCAGGATGATTTTCAAAATTAATGATATTCCGCTTACGGAAGTATCCAAGGCACTGAATCTCAATTATTCGTATGTGTGTTCTATGCTGGCCGGATCCCGGCATGTTCCCTCTCATATTGATCTGAAACTTCATGAATTGGCAGAGAGGGTGGAGAATAAATTTGGGAAGAATACGCCTAACGAGCAAGCCAGTATAAATGATAAGGATCAACTGGAATGAGGCTGGATGAATTAGAATTCGAGCCGTTATTTAACGCTGACGATGTGAGCAAAATACTGCGCTGCAGTGTGCCACATGTTTATAAGATGGCGAGCCGTGGCCAGTTGCCATGCATCAGATGGGATTGCCCCAACGACGGAGCGAAAAGACCGAAGTCAGTGGTTCGGTTTAAAAAATCAGATGTTCTCGATTTTTTGGAGGCCCATTATGGAAACAAATGAAATAAAACCGTTTCTGGAAACTGTAGCTGCTTGCTTGCCTCAAGGCTTGTCGTGCTATATGTCTTCGATTCCTTTTCGGAGACGTACCCTTTACGGCGCCAATTATGCGCGCTTGGTGCAAATCAAAAAGCAGTACGATCCAGAAAATGTGTTTCATCTGAACCAGAACATCAAGCCCTCGCCTTAATAAATAGTTCAAGCATCATAAGTGGATGAAGAGGTGGACCCGCCGTGACCCGTCCAATTGGTGTGGAAAAACTTGCCCTTAGGTTTATCGATTCTCTCATAAGTATGGGCGCCGAAATAGTCACGTTGGGCCTGAAGCAGATTCGCAGGAAGCCTTGCCGTGCGGTAGCCGTCATAATAAGCCAGCGCCGCGCTGATCGCCGGCATCGGAATGCCCAGCTGCACCGCCGCAATCGTCACGCGCCGCCAGCCCGCCTGCGCATCTTCAATCGCCCGTTTGAAAAAGGGGTCGAGCAGCAAATTCACCAGATCGAATTTGGCATCGAAGGCTTCCTTGATCTTTCCTAAAAACGCCGAACGGATGATGCAACCCCCGCGCCACATCAGCGCGATGCCCCCGTAGTTGAGATCCCAACCCTCTTTCTCCGCCACGGCGTGCATCAGCTGATATCCTTGCGCATAGGATACAATCTTGGAGGCATAAAGTGCCTGTTCTAAATCGTCGATCATAACTTCCCGCTTGTCTTTGAAGGTAGTCTGCGGTCCGCTGAGAATCTTGGACGCTGCAACGCGCTCCCTTTTGAGGGCCGACAGACAACGCGCGAAAACCGCCTCACCGATAAGGGTCAGCGGCTGGCCGGCATCCAATGCGGACGCCACTGCCCACTTGCCGGTGCCTTTCTGGCCCGCTGTATCGAGAATTTTGTCGAGCTCGGTTTCTCCGGTTTCGTTCTGGTAACCGAGGATATTACTTGTGATTTCAATCAGGTAGGAGTCTAGAGCACCTCGATTCCATTGAGCGAACACGCTGCGCATCTCTTCATTAGAAAAACCGACGCCATCTTTCATCATCTGATAGGTCTCACAGATCAACTGCATATCGCCGTATTCGATGCCGTTATGCACCATCTTCACGAAATGGCCGGCACCGCTTTCGCCGACCCAGTCACAACAGGGTTCGCCGTCTTTCGTGTAAGCGCATATTTTCTGAAAAATTGGCCGAATTGCCTCCCATGCGGCACGAGAACCGCCCGGCATGATGGAGGGACCCGACAATGCGCCCTCTTCGCCGCCGGAAACTCCAGCACCCACATACAGCAGGCCTTTGTTTTCCGCTTCCGCCACACGACGGGTGGTGTCAGTAAAATGCGAATTACCGCCGTCGATGATGATGTCGCCCGTTTTAAGATGGGGCATGACCGCTTCGATGAACTCATCCACGGGCCGGCCGGCTTTGATCATGCACATCACTATGCGCGGTCTTTGCAAAGTCCCGATGAGTTCTTCGATACTGTGGCAGCCGATGATGTTTTTTCCGGCAGCACGACCCTTGATAAAATCATCCACCTTACTCGTCGTGCGGTTAAAACAGGCAACCGTAAATCCCTTGTGCTCCATATTCAGAATCAGGTTTTCACCCATCACCGCCAGCCCGACAACGGCAATATCGGCTTTTGTTTTCATGGCTAATTCCTTTCCGTCTTCATCCATTCCCGTCTTATGCAGCAGTCAATTTCTCAGCGATCAACTACCGGAGGATCGTATGTCCCTTGCGATGCTGCCCGGTCTATAGACATTTGCATTTCGCCGCCCGTTCGCCCGCGAGAACTTACCGCCTGACATTGCTACACCGGAAACCGGGCATCAGGCCGACGGCTCTTCGCTTTCCTCCAGGATGCTTACGGCTTCTTCCCGATGATCGCCCTTGCGACCAACGCCGTGATTAGCCCGTAAGGCAGATTGACCAGCAGCAGGTAGACTGTGAACATCGGCCCGCCTTGCTCAAGCCCGAAAAACCCGGCGCCTTTCATCGGCAAAAAGATTATATACAGCGCCAGCACCGGTGCGAGGAAGTATAGAAGACCAAAGAGGTACAGCCGCTTCCAGGCGGTCTTGATAAAAAGACCGAACAGGATACCCCACAGCCCGGCCCAGAAAAGCGGCCTGTATATACCCGGCGGACTAAAGGATATCGGGGCCTTTACCCCGAAGGCCATGCTAAGCCCCAACTCAAAGAAAAGGTGGCTGCAAAGAACCACGGCCAGCCCGCCTATAACCCCCGCCGTAAAGCAGATTGCCGTCCGCTGTATCAGCGTCAAACCATTTCGCATCACATTCAAACCCCCTTTATTTATTCTATCAAGGTCGCCGGTTGGGTTGGTGCATTTCACTTACTGCTTCCACTCGAGGTTCGCTTGGCAATGTTTACCGGATTTTTTGGCTATTGGGTTCTCTTAATTTAAAGGGCGGAAATATAACTGTGTCCGTACAGTTAATCGGTATGTTCATTTAATTTGTCAATAGGGCGGATAATGTATTTTCACCCGGATGCTCCTTGAGCGATCACCAGGTAATTTTCAGATCATATTTTGGTTATTACAGTCTTTCGAGATGAAATTTGGACGAGCAACCTTTGACTAAAACTGCGACGAAGTCAGTGTGTGAGTGGCGTCGGCCCACGCGCGGTTGAAACGATCGGCGAAGACCTGAGCCTCCTTAAGCCTGCCCTGCTTCTCCAAGGCATTTTTCAGGCCGAAAAGCGAGTAGCCGTTCTGCGGATTCTTACGCAGGTCCGCAGCGTAAACCACCTCGGCCTCGTTCGAACGGCCGGCTTTGAGCAGCATGGCTCCGAGGAAATGCCGCACCGGGAAGTACCAGTCGGGAGGTTCGGCATAGCGCAGACTATCTTCGAGCCGTACAGCCCGTTCGAGATGCGCCAAACCCACGAGGGTGTTGCCTTCGGTGTAGGTTAACTCTCCTTTTACGATCTCCTCTGCAATCGCCATCAGCGTCCCTGCGGTCGCAAAGCCGATGTAGTGTTCAACCGTGCCCATCGCCTCCCGCGCCGCGCTCAACGCTAACAGTTCTCGTCGTGCCTCGGCCGGTTGATCGGTGTAATTGTATGCCAAGGCCCGGCCGTAATGCCAGATGCCCGTCATGAATTGCGACGCAATGTCCGGTTTAGGCTCAGACAGCATCTTATCCCACATCCCGAAGCGCACCATAACAAACATCGGCTGTGACAGAAAAGTCTCGTAAAGCGCCCACACATTTTTGTCGGCTGAAAGCTCGTGTGGCACCTTTTCAACGATCTTTCTCGCTGCTTCCAAGGCTGCCTCTGGACGCCCCTGGAACATGGCAGACCAGGCCATGAAATGGATGTTGTGCGGGTAATAGTTTAGCGGATAGATCCCCTGGCTTCGGCACTGGGTGATATAGCTCTCATCGGCAGCCACTGCCCTGCGATTCACCGCATAGGAGTCCTTGTATCGGCCGACCCGCATGTAAACGTGCGCTGGCATGTGCACGATGTGCCCGGCGCCCGGCATCAGACCGGCCAGCATGTCGGCATGCCGCTCCCCCCTTTCCGGATGGCGTGCTTCGACCGCATGAATATAATAATGCAGCGCCCCGGCGTGCCGGGGATTGCGATCGACCACCGACTGAAGAGTCTCGAGGATCTCGTTGGTGCGCCCTTTAGGGCTGCCGTCCAAATTCCAGTAGTCCCAAGGACTCAAATTCATCAGTGACGCGGCATAGAGTGTGGCGGCATCGAGATCATCGGGATAATATACCGTCAACTTCGCCATGGCATCTGAGTATGCCAGATCATAAGCCCGGCGATCCGCCGCAGAGTTGCTTGTATATCGCCTTTCCAGCGCTTCTATATAGGCGGCTTCGCGCATGGAGACCTTGTCTTTAAGTGCCACCGCATGCTGGATGGCCTGATAGGCCTGTGACGCGACTTCCGGGATCATCGGCAAATTGAGATTTGGGCCTAAAACGAGCGCCCAGCCCCAGTAAGCCATTGCATTTTGCGGGTCGAGCCGCACAGCCTCCTTGAATGAGCGGAGTGCTTCCGAGTGGTTGAAAGCGTAAGTCAAACGCAGCCCCTGGTCGAAAAACTGCTGCGATGCAGGGCTGGGGGTTGTAACGGGAAAGTGGTAATCCCCCAGGCCCTCGAGGATGGGCGCAATGGGTTTATCGGCTTTTGACGGATCCGCCGCAAGGGCTCGCGCATCGTGGATCTGTGCCATTGCCGTCTGTGCAGAAAGGCTCAACATTATCAGAAAAATGGTTATAAACCTCATTTTCGTCATCTCCTTTTTATAAATCAAGGCGTTTCACTGCTCTGTTTCAATCTTCTTTATCTGTGGTTACTGGAACCCTTTTTCGAGGTGTTAACCACCCCAATAAGACAACAGCGATAAACAACGCAGCTACGTCACCCTTAAGGTGACCACGTTCAACAGGGTCAATAATAGCTTGTCTGCACATGATAATGCCGTGAACTAAACTCGACCAGAATGTGAACCAAATCAGACTTAAATAAACCTCCGGCCGGCGTGATGCCCATATTAAAAAAATGCCGAGCGTTGCATATACACCGATCATCATCTGCTCGTATTCAGGTTGTCTGGGCAACCACACCCAGCCGGATGGCCACAGTTGCATCAGCGGGTAAAGAGACAGGAATAGGCCTCCTATCAGCACGAGAACGATTTGAAGACAGCGACGTTTACGCTTTTTCATATCCATGTCTCATTTATCCAAATGTACCGAAACCGGAGCTGACCTGGTAATGGTATTATAAACCGGTGAATATTTCTGTCCCATTCGTAACATTTCCTCCTTCTCGTCATCTGAAACATCTGCATCGATTTTGAAGAACACCCGAATTTCCTGATAACCTACCGGGACCTCCTCTGATAATCCCAGAAAGCCGCGGAGATCAATGTCACCTTCATATCTGGATTCTATTCCCTTTATTTCTATCCCTTTGGCAGATGCATGCGCGACAATGCTTGTCGTAATGCAGCCGGAAAGGGCAACCAAAAGATACTCGACAGGGTTTCTGCCTTCATTATTTCCCAGCAGAACGGGCGGTTCGTCCATATCATAATCCGCAGCCGGTCGGGAATCATCTTCTTCTAGTGCACCGTAGAAATCTTTGATTGTTCCTCGGCAACGGGTTCCGTTGATCCATTTGTTGGTTGCTCGAAACTTAAACTTGGCAATCTCCGGATTTTCTTTGATGAGATCAATCGTACTGAACAACTGCTCTGTGTTAATCCCATTTACTAATTTTGCTTTTTCTTTTGCTGCTTCCATTTTATTTTCCTCCCTATATGAAAGTTATCTAATTGCATGGGGTTTTTCGCCTTTCTTCCTTATACGGTGGGTAGAAACACTAAATTGCTTTCTTTAAAAGGATTTCGAACGTTTAGCTTAAAATAGTTTAACGAGAGGCCATCGTCGAATAATGGAGATACAACAGGTTGAGGATTCGATGAAAAGCGTAACTGAAAGTTCTCAACAGGGCCCCTGGGGTTTTTAAATTGATAAAAAAATCCTGTAACCGAATTGATACTTTTAGCTTGACGGTATAGATAGAATTAATAACCACATTGTGGTATATTGTCAAGATGCAACGTTCTTAGAATTGCAGCTGACGCATGATCATAACGCATCTTCAAACTTCACACCTTTAACAATCTTCTCGAGAAATCAGATGATAAATTGCATAAGCAGATCTTCAATAAATGATATTTTGTATATTATCGGTTGGTTATAAATTGAGGAGGCGATCGGTATGGGGTTCAAGGGGTCGGTGGTTCAAATTCACTCGCCCCGACCAAAAACTGAAATTATCGAGTTGAGTCTGCCCAACCATAGACCCAATCTCTCGTATAAAATATGATTATAACAAAAAAAGCGGTTTAGCTAAATGGCTCACCCGCTTTTTTGATTCAACGGCCATCAAATATTTCGACGGTCGGCACCAACCCGCATCAATCTTTATTTGATATTACCATTCACCATATATTCGGTGATCCTGCCGGCCTTGTATGCATCATTGAAGGCCATAACGACATCCGGATCAAACTGGGTACCCACCCCTTCATTGATGATTCGAATAATGACCTCATCTTCCATTTTTTTCCGGTAAGCACGGTCGGAGGCCATGGCGTCGTAAACATCGGCTACAGTTAAGATTCGGGCCAGAAAAGGAATATCCTCCCGCTTTAAGCCATCGGGATAACCTCCACCGTCAAAGCGCTCATGGTGACAGCGAATAATTTGTCTTTCTCTTTCCCATAAGCCCAGCTGTTCGAGAATATTGGCTCCGATAACCGGATGATCTTTGATCTTTTCAAACTCCTCGTCTGTCAATCGCCCCGGCTTCAGCAGAATATCATCTCGTATTCCGATTTTACCGATATCATGCAGATGACCGGCAAAATTGAGAACATCCTGTTCTTCCTTGGAGCAGCCAAGATACTGGCTTAAGATCAACGACAGTCCGGTAACCCGGCTGGAATGTAATCGGGTATATAGATCTCGCGCTTCGACCGCTTTTACAAAAGCGTAAAGGGTCGCAAAGAGATTTTCATAAATATTTTCATAAAGCGCCAGGTTTTCGATGGCATGCGCTACGCTTTGGGCTAGAAAAGATAGATAATAGAGATCTTTTTCGGTAAACCGCTTTTGGCTGTGACAGACAAATGCGGTTAAGATGCCAAAAACTTTTTCGCGGATTTTTAAGGGAACAAACATTGCCGAACTTATTTCTGGCGGCAAATCCCTGGTACCGGTGTTTTCAGAAATCAGCAGCGGGATCTGATCTGAGGCAACTTCCATAATAATTGCCAGCTTTGATAACTCCGAAGTGGCACAGGATGGGTTCTGCAGCAATCTCTGATTGGTTTCACAATTTAATGAAGCAGCGTCGGAGGACGGCAGGGCAACCGAGGATGAGACTTCAACCGGCTGCTGACTGTTTTCATTGACCACATAAAAATGGGTCAGATCGGCATGCGCAATCTCAAGCACCATGTCGACCGCCCGTTTAAACACATCGGCACTGGAACTGATTGAGGCAAACTTGCTCATTATTTTATTAAGGATATCAAGTTCCTCGACTTTATAAAGCAGCTCCTGATTTAATTTCTTTAGGCGCTTTTTGCTTTCGACCTCCTTTTTCAGCAAAAAATTTTCGACAAACAGTCTGCGCTGCTGGATCACCCGCTGAAGGCTCAACTCCATCTGTTTTAAGTTGACCGGTTTGATCAGAAAGTCAACCACGCCGTTTTTAATGGTCTGGATTGTGTTTTCCAGGGAGGGGTAACCGGTCATAACGATAACCGGCATGGTATTGTCTTGGGATCTAATTTTCTCGGCGAGTTCGAGCCCGTTCATTTTGGGCATATTAATATCCGTAAAACAGCAATCCACGGTTTCCTGCTCCAGAATTTCAAGTGCCTCAAGCCCGGTTCTGGCGGTCAGCGTCTGGTAGCCTTTGCGTCGAAAGTATTCGCTGGAAACGTTTAAAATGCTTTCTTCATCATCAACAAACAGAATCGTTTTTTTCTTTTCAATGTCCATCGGTAAACATCTGTGAAAGTTGGCAGCGGATGGCTATTTTCCAAATTGACAGTAATTTCAAAAGATTACAATCATAGTTGATCGCCGACGCTTTTAGGTGTGATATCGACACTTTGGGCAAAAACTTTAGCCATCGTCAAGGCGGGATTTGCTGATTGGTATTGCCTTATTTTTGAAAGCATGACAAAAAACGATCTTAAAAAACGTAAAGTGATAAAGCGGCTTCGATATAAACCCACGAAGATCACGAAGAACACCAAGGATTAAATTCTAAGAAAGATCTTGAAATACCTTCGTGCCCTTCGTGGTGTTAAAAGCTAGTTTAAAATAATCGCAATTCTTATTTGAATATGTTTACAGACGCATCAAGGCCCTTGAGAATCTGCCTTTTAAGCTACCGCTGCGATCCGCATTGCGGCGGCCAGGGCGTTTATCTGCAAAATTTAAGTCGGGCTCTGAAAGCTCTCGGGCACAGGGTTGAAGTGATCGTCGGCCCGCCACAACCGAACGTGGATAGCGGCATACCGGTCTATCAGACCCCATCTCTCGACCTGTACAACCCGGATAATCTGTTCCGCATGCCAACTTTAAGGGAGCTTTCGCAGCCAATCAATCTGATTGAATGGTTGGGGGTTTCGACCATGGGCTTTCCCGAACCCTATACTTTTGGATTGCGCGCCCGACGTTTCTTACGCAATAGGCATCAGCGATACGATATCGTCCATGACAACCAGGGATTGGCCTATGCTTTGATAACCATAAAGAATTGGCTGCCGACCGTTGCAACGGTTCACCACCCGGTCACCATTGACCGCAAAATAGCTGTTCGCAGCGCTTCGAACATATTGAAAAAAATGCAGCAGTGGCGCTGGTATTCGTTTATTAGCATGCAAAAACGGGTTGCGCGGATGCTTTCTCACATCATCACCGTAGCAAAAACTGGAGGCAGAGATAACTCCCGCGATTTAAATATATCACCGGCCCGATTTAGAATCATTCCCAATGGCATCAGCACCGATTTATTTTATCCGATTCCTGAAATCACCCGGGAAAAAAACAGGCTGATTGCGACCACCAGTGCGGACATGCCTTTGAAGGGACTTTACTACCTGCTGAAAGCAGTCGCACTGGTTGCTCAAACACGCCCGGTCAAACTCACGGTGGTGGGAACCCCCAGGCGAAGCCATGGCCTGCGCCGTGCCGGTCATCAGCACCAGCGGAGGGGCACTGCCTGAAGTTGTGGGCGATGCCGGAATTCTGGTGCCACCGGCCGATCATCGCGCACTGGCCAGAGCGATTTTGAAAATCCTGGACCGGCCCCAGCTGGCCCAAAGCCTGGGGCAGGCCGGCTACCGCCGTGTGCAGCAGCATTTTACCTGGGATAAGGCGGCCGAAAAAACTGTGGCGGTCTATCGGGAGGCTATCGATGATCACGGTCGATTTTGACAGATTATGCATCAAACCCGGATACCGGATCCTGGATGTCGGCTGCGGCTCCGGCCGGCACACTAGTGCTGCTTATCGGTTCAAAAACGCGGTCGCCATCGGTGCGGACATCAGTCATGCGGAGCTTGTCGCCGCAAAAGACAGGTTAAAACTTCATGAGCGGCTGGGCGAAAACGGAGGCGGTATCTGGGGTCTATCCATGGCGGATGCAAAAAATTTGCCGTTTAAAGATGATTACTTCGATCTGGTCATTTGCTCTGAGGTATTCGAGCACATCGCCGAAGATGAAAGCGCCGCAGTTGAAATTATCAGAGTCTTAAAGCCGCGTCACACGCTTGTGGTCAGCGTCCCGCGCTATCTGCCGGAACGCATCTGCTGGGAACTTTCCTCTGAATACACGAATTCGACTAACGGACATATCCGGATATACCGAAAAAAGCAGCTGATTGCTTTGCTGGAAAATTTTGGCATGAAACGCTGGGCGCTGCACTATGCCCACAGCCTGCACACTCCCTACTGGTGGTTGAAATGCCTGGTGGGACCCGACCGCGAAGACGTGACAATGGTTAGCTATTACCATCGTTTTTTATGCTGGGATATAATGAAAAAACCGAAACTGGTTGGATGGATGAATCGATTGCTGAATCCGGTTCTCGGAAAAAGCCTTGTGGTCTATCTTAAAAAACTGGTAGGGTGCCTGGCCGCCTTCGGTAGGGTCTTCGAAGATATCATGGATCAGAAGGTATCCCCCGGGGATAATGTGCCGCGACCAGCATTCATAGTCGGTTAGCGCCGCTTCCTTCGAGTGGCCGCCATCGATAAAAACCATGCTTAAAGGTGTCGCCCAAAGACGGGCAGCAACATCTGAACGACAGACCATCGCCACTACCGTGTCTTCTATACCGGCTTTTTCAAGCGTCATGCGGAACTCGCGAAACGTGTCCATCCGGCCGATTTTGGGATCAAATAACCCGGGATCAAAAAATGGTTGCCCGGGCTGTTGTTCTTCAGATCCCCGATGATGATCAATCGAAAACAGGATGCTCTTATTCATTTTGCAGGCTGTACCAATATAAACAGTAGATTTGCCACAATAGCTGCCGATCTCCAGACATGGACCCCGTTGACTGGCCTCAAGCGCAATCTCGTATAAACGGCGCCCTTCATCTTGATCAAGAAAGCCTTTGGTTGCAGATATCAGCTCCGGGTCGATATTCATCTTCATCATCCGGTCTCCGATCGATAATTTCTGTTTTCAGGTGTCAGGTTTCAGGTCTGCAAACATAGGACTGAGGACTGAGTGCTGAGGACTGAGGTTGGCCGAGCGCAGGGGATGATTTTTTGCTCAGTCCTCAGTCCTCAGCACTCATCGCTTATCTGTTGACCCTGACGCCTGAACACTGACAGCTAAGGCGGCCAGCAGTCGGAGGCTAGTGGGCCAGAAGCCGGTGACTAGGGTTTACGATCGTAACTGGTAACGAGAACTTCTCTGGGTTTGATGCCGTCTGAAGGCCCGACAATGCCCTCTTTTTCCATCTTTTCGATAATCCGGGCGGCTCGATTGTATCCGATGCGCAGATGCCGCTGGACCATGGAAATAGAGGCCTGGCCGGCTTTGGTAATAAGCGCCACCGCATCGTCATAGCGTTCATCGTAGTCGTCATCGTCGGACTCTGCGATTTCGTTAATGGATGCTTCGGTAACGTTTTCATCGTAGTCCGGTTTTCCCTGGCTCTTTAAAAATGCGGTGATACGGCTGAGTTCGGCCTCTGAAATGTAGGCCCCGTGAATGCGCTGCAGCTTTGCGGTACCGGGCGGTAAAAACAACATGTCCCCGCTGCCGAGCAGATTTTCCGCACCCACAGTATCGATAATGGTTCGGGAATCGGTTCTGGAAGAGACTTGAAAAGTCAGTCGGGTCGGGAAATTGGCTTTTATGATGCCGGTTAATACATCCACAGAAGGTCGCTGGGTGGCTAAAATAAGATGAATGCCCGCAGCCCGCGCCATTTGAGCCAGGCGGGTCAGTGCCACCTCCACATCCCGGGACGCAAGCATCATCAGGTCGGCAAGTTCATCAATGATGATCACAATGTAAGGCAGTTTTTCAGGCATCTTTTTATCGGTCAGCTGGCTGCCCTTCTCCACTTTGCTGTTGTACTGCTTTACATTGCGGGCGCTCATTTCAGAGAGCAGTTCGTAACGGTTTTCCATTTCGCGCACTGCCCAGAAAAGCGCATTGGTGGCTTTCTTCGGATTGGTAACGACTCGTGTGATCAGGTGCGGGATCCCATCATAGCTGGATAGTTCGATGCGCTTGGGATCGACCATAATCATTTTGACCTCATCCGGTCTGGATTTGTACAACAGGCTGCAAATCATTGCATTGAGCGCTACACTTTTGCCTGCGCCGGTAGCTCCGGCAATTAATAGATGGGGCATTTTATCCAATTCAGCAACCACCGGGTTGCCGACAATGTCCTTGCCCAGGCAAATGGTTAGCTTCGATTTGGACTTTTCAAAAGCACTGGATGCGATGACCTCTTTTAACTTAACCATCTGGCGATTGGCGTTCGGAACCTCAATTCCAATCACTGCTTTGCCCGGAATCGGTGCCACAATCCGGATACTGATGGCCCGCATGGCAAGCGCCAAGTCATCGGTCAGGGTGACAATCTTATTTATCTTCACCCCGGGAGCCGGCTCGTATTCAAAGGTGGTAATTACCGGTCCCGGGGCAACCTCAACCACCCTTCCCTGCACACCAAAATCCTCCAGTTTTTTCTCGAGCAGCTGGGACTGCATGCGCAAATTTTCGTCATCCGCTGCACCTATTTGGAATTCCGGTTCTTCCAGAAAATTAACGGACGGCAGCTGAAAGCCGTCGTCGGTCTTCATAAACCTAAATTCTTCCTGTTTGGGTGCCGGAACCTGTTTAACGGGTTTGGCTGTCGATGCTTTGATTCTAATTTTCTGGGTCCGCTTGCGGGTGGTTTGAGGATCAATATCGGCAAATTTCTTCGCGCGTTCGCGGCGTTCTTTCCACTTGAGATACACGGTCATCAGGCGATCCGCTATGACTAAAATCCAGTCCCAGCATTTCAAACAGGAGGCAATCAATGAAAACCCGGTGGCCAGGATGAAGGCGACAATCCACAACAAAATTAAAATAATCAGCGCACCGGCGAAGTTGGTATATTTTATCAGGAAAGATTTAGCCGGCATGCCGACCAGTCCGCCGGCCGAAAATTGGCTTCCGAACAAGACGTAGGAATCCTGCCGCAGGGCCAGCAGACTGCCGGTGGTAACCACCAGCAAAATACCGCCGATCAAGGTCGAAACCTTCGCCTGCATCGGGTGGTCTCCAAAAAAATGAATACTAGTCAAGAGCAACAAAAGGGGGATCCAAAAAGCACCCAGCCCAAACAGGCCGATCAAGGCACCGGACACATGAGCCCCGAGCACTCCGAAGAGATTATGAACCGAGCCCGCGGCGCTGGCATTGTTTATCGAAGGGTCATTCGGGCTAAAAGACAAAAGACTGATCAGGGTAAAAATGACGAGGAAAAAAAGAAATATGCCAATGATCTCTTTGCGCATGCTCTTTTATTTGGTTGCTGGTTACTGGCTACTATTTTATCGTTATTGGCTTATCGGCGCTGGATGGATTGGGTTTCAGTGTTCAGGTTTCAGGTGTCAGCATCCGACATAGCAGAATATCAGTTCGATCAATTCTGGCACCTGAACACTGAAACCTGAAGTCAGGTAGGCCCTCCGCGGGACAAAGCCTGAAACCTGACACCTGAAACCTATTTTGAGGCCAGCAGCCAGTTAAACCTCCATAATAAACGGAAGTATAACCGGACGGCGCCCGATGGTAAAGAAAAAATATTGGCGCAGAGCGGTTTTTATCTTTGAGCGGATTTTATCCACTCGATTGGGAACCTCCGGTGCAATCTCTTCGACAATCTCTAAAACCACACATTGGGCATCTTCCAGCAAGTAGCCGCTTTCGGTTTGAAATACAAATCCCCGGGATACAATTTCAGGTCCATAAACAACCACGCCTGTCTCTTCGTCAAACGCCATGGTAACGGCAACCAGGCCTTCTTCCGACAATGCCCGGCGTTCCTTTAAAACGCTGCGACCGACATCGCCGACGCCCTTACCATCAACGAGCACACGGCCGGTGGAAACCCGGCCATTAATCCGGCCGCCGTTTTTGTCAAATTCAATAATCTGGCCGTTTTCGGCCAACAAAATGTTTTCTGCTTGAATGCCGACTTCTTTGGCCAAACGCGAATGCAAAACAAGATGCCGATATTCGCCATGCACCGGCAGAAAATAGCGGGGCTGGGTCAATTTGATCATCAGCTTAAGCTCTTCGCGGAACGCATGCCCCGACACGTGAATATCCGATATTTTCTCATAGATGACATCAGCGCCTTTGCGGTAGAGATTATTAATAATTTTGCCAATCGCCCTCTCATTGCCCGGGATGAACTTTGAGGATAGAATCACGGTATCCCCTTTTTTTATCTTTATTCGCCTGTGCGTGCCGGATGCCATTCGGGCCAGCGAGGACATTGGTTCGCCCTGGGTGCCGGTGGTAATGATGATCATTTCATCATCGTTATAATCAGCGATTTCCTCAACTTGAATGATGTGGTTATCTCTGATATCCAGGTAACCCATCTCTATCGCAATCCGAACGCTGGTTTCGATGCTTTTACCGTCAAAGACGATCTTCTTGCGGTTGGCTTTGGCAATATCCAGAATCATTTGCGTACGGGCGATGTTGGAAGCAAAAAGTGCCACGATGACGCGGCCGCTGCTGCGGGCTGTAATCCTCCCCAGTGTTTCACCGATCTCTTTATCCGAAATTGGATAACCTTCCCGCTCGACATTGGTGGAATCCGACAGCAACGCCATCACACCTTCTTCACCATATTTGGCAAACCGGTTGACATCGGTCTCCATTCCATCATCAGATCCGTATCCGATTTTAAAATCGCCGGTATGAATAACCGTTCCCAACGGAGTCCGAATGGCAATTCCCACGCCGTCTAACACGCTGTGGCCGACTCGAATAAACTCCAGGGAAAACGGGCCCAGTTTCAGGGTTTCGTCCGGCAAAAACCGATGTAATGCGGCCGATCCCAAAAGCTCAAATTCTTCCAGCTTTTGCCGAACCAGCCCCAGCGTAAATGGTGTGCCGAATACCGGTGCTTTGAAGTCTTTCACCAGGTAAGGCAACGCACCAATATGGTCTTCGTGAGCATGCGTTAAGATGATTCCAGCCAATCTGGCTCGGCTCTGGCGTAGATAGTCCATGTCTGGAATGACGAAATCCACCCCCAGCATATAATCTTCCGGAAACATCAATCCAGCGTCAACAACGAAAAGTGTGCTTCCGTATTCAAAAACCATCATATTTAGGCCAATTTCTCCAAGGCCGCCTAACGGAATAATTTTTAGCATGCGCTTTTACCTGTTTCGAAATTCTCAAGACCGTCACTTATGACGCTCCGAACCTTTTCCATTAGCGCGTCTTTTGTTTTCCGAGTGTAAACCGAAGTCTGAATCGGTTGGCAAACAATCATGCTGACATTGCCCGGATTGATTCGAAAACTGCCTTTGGGCATAATGGAGCGCGTGCCGGTTAAGACAATCGGAACAATCGGAACACCCGAATCAATCGCCAGAACAAACCCGCCCTTTTTAAATGAATGGACCTTGCCATCCAGACTGCGGGTACCCTCCGGAAATATAAGCACCGACACGCCGTTTTTGATTTTGCGGGCGGCCATTTTAAGACTCTCAAATGCCGATTCACGATTATTCCTGTCAATGCTGATATAACCGGCCTTGCGCATCGCATGACCAAAAATTGGGATTCTAAAGAGTTCCATTTTAGCCAGCCATCGAAATTGAACCTTCAAGTGACCCAGCATAACCGGTATGTCAAAGTTGCTCTGGTGATTGGACATGAAGATATACGACTGGGAATGGTCAATTTTCGACAGTCCCTTAACAGAAACTTTAATCCGGCTGACGATTAGAATCGATCTTCCCCAAAGCCATGCAATTTTGTGCATGGGATTGCCCGAGCGGACAAAAAAAGAAAGAAACATAACCAATAGCCCCAGCACCAGGGTGGCAAAAACAACCCAGATCGCTACATACAGGGTTCGAATCATATCCTCATCCCCCAGAAACAGAGATCAATTTTTCACAAGATTTTATGGCTCAACCACAACAACGCGAAAATTTAGAAGCACGAAATTTAGCATTTTTTGCGTTTTCTTTATTTCGTGATTTTGTGCTAAATAAATTTTCAGCTTTAGCGGATTCATTTCAGGTCGCAATATTCAATGCTTCAAAGATGTCATCAACGAGGTTCATAATCCAAATTCGCTGGTCGTTAGTGGCATACCCGATGCAGGCGCATCTGATCCGGTTTTGGGTACGCACCAGCATTTCAATGGTCAGCTGATTTTCTTCCAGTTCTATTGCAAAGTAAAACGGCTGGCAATCAGAATGTTCGCGCTGGATTTCAGTCAGCACTTCCGAAATCAGCGGCACCCAGTATATCGTCCCCATCTCTGCAGGGCCGTAAGCCTCATCCAGATATTTCCTAATTTTATAATGGTCATCGAGCCTGAGTTCATCAACTACGTACTGTTTCATGGCAAACTCGCTCAAATCCGGCTGTAACGCAGATGGCTTGGATTTTTCCGCCTGAAATGGATAAAAATATGGGCATCGCAATGTCCGGAAAGTTATGGCTGGAACGTGCAAAGAAACACGGTGGTACCGGTTTAAACACATATAATTACCATAGTTTACCTGTTCAAGCAAGGAGCAGATGGGGTGAATGTGTTTGCTCTAACTAGCCAGGCGGCAACGGAGATGAATTTCAGGCGGGCGTGGAAACGATCA
>JARRJQ010000061.1:0-12917 GCA_037388985.1 Desulfobacterales bacterium
TAAAGGAGAACCCATTTCCGGTTTATAATAGTCTGTATAATTAAAATCCATCCAAGAACTGACCAAATCAATTAGGCCGAATTGGGATATGAGTTCCGATGCCAAGCGTTCAATTAATTTTTTATTCTTGCCAAAAACCCCGATTATCAGCTTTGCAGGTTTTGGAGGCTGCGGAAGGCTCATTTATTCAATGTTATTAGAACCCACCTCAAAAATAGGATTTTGGTTCAATATCGCGGCGGGGCCGAGTTTCAAACCGCAGGCATACTGTAGTATGTCGAGGATTTGAAATGAGGCACCAACAAAGATAGTGAGCCAAAAGACGTTTTTGAGATGGGTTCTAGTTATTGGTTATAGGCTATTGTCATAATCGACAGGGGTGAACCATGAATAACAAATAACGCTTAACTTTTCGTTCTTTGAAAACCCGACCTCATGGGGAGGGGCGAATTATTCGGCTGATGGCCTTTGCCGTCTGCATTAATCTTTGATGGGTTTAGCTTCATCGATAAGCATAATGGGAATATCATCTTTAATTTCATATAACAACTTACAATGATCACAGATAAGTCCATTTTGCGCGTCATTCAGGTAAATGTCGCCCTTGCATTTCGGACATGCCAAAATTTCCAGCAGTTCCTTGCTGATGGCCATTGGGGTCTCCTTTGTTATCGAAAGCTTCCAAAAAATATTTAAAGAAAGGGCACAAAAATAATGGAGCGCCGGCAAAAAACCCGATTTTCCATTTATTCAGCATTTATCAGATTCAAAACAGCATAGCATGAAAAAATGATATTTGAAATCCATGCGGATATAATCGGGGGGAGCAATCCGCCATAACCCAATGACAGGCAGAAACTATGCAGAACCCAATAAAGAAACACCACCACAGCTCCGAACACGATGCTGACTGAGAGACCTTCCCGGCTTTTGCGTTTGACGGCAGTTCCGATGCCTATGATGCATACAATTATCGATAAAACAGGATATGCAAAGCGGGCCTGAAAGTCCACACGAAAGGCCGTTGCATCATAGCCTTCAAGCTCGATTTCCCGGATGTATCGATAAAGTTCCGCAACATTCATTTCCTCCGATCTTTTGAACGCGCGCATTAAATCTTCGGGCAAAAAATCAACGTCTATGCTTTTCTGGGCATGAAACTGCACCTGATAAACTTCGGACTTGCTGTCCCGCACTTGCTCCAGCAGGTCATAAAAGACCCATTTTCCCTGTTCATACAAACCCCGATTGGCATCGACTCTCCTTGTTAATTTGAAATCGTTATCAAAAAAATTCAGAATGACCCCTGATATGGATTGGCTCTTCGGATTAAAATATTGAATAAAATATATGCTATGATGACCCTTGATCCATATATCTTTTTGCCTGGAAGTTACCGCGGGCTTATTTTTGACCTCCATTAGCCAAATTTTGTTCGCCCGGCTCATCGTAATCGGGACGACTATCTCAGACAGGAAGAAAATCATGATACTCAAAACAATGGCGATGGTCAGAACGGATCTCAGCAAATAATAAACACTCAAACCGGCGCATTTTAGGGCGATAATTTCATTGTTTTTATTCATTAAGCCGAAAGCAATCAAAACGGCCAATAGCATGGCAACCGGCGCAATTTGAACGATAATCTGCGGAAGTTCTAATTGAAGATATCGAATGAGCCGCGCAATAGATAAACCGGCTTCCATAAAATTGTCGACTTTATTAAAAAATTCGACGATGACATAAAGGCCAACCACAACTGTTAAAACAATTGCCAAGCATTTGAGGATCTCGCGCGTTAAATATTTATCGACAATGGTCATATGAAACTCCGCGACATTAACTTATCGAAACCATTTGAACACCATATGCCGCAGCCGTCTGTAAATCATGTCAACCTTTAATGTTCGTTCATTTGCCGTTCGGATCAGAAAATACAACCCTAACCCCCCGATGACAAAATTGGGAAGCCACATTCCGATCGCCGGTGGATAGGCGCCTGTTTCGCCATAAATTTTCGCCACAGACATCAGCAGGTAATAAAATAAATAAAAGAGAAGCCCTAAAAATATGCCGAAAGCTCGTTTGGCCGTTTTGGATTGCACGCCCAGCGGCATTGCAAGCAGTCCGAGGGCAAAACATCCAAATGGCAGGGCAAATCTGCGATGCAACTCCACCAGAGCTTTAAAATAGAGCTCATTATCCACTTTGGTGGTTTTTACAAATCGGTATAAATCGCCTGTACTCATCGCTTTGGGATGTTTGGAATTTTCCTCTGTTTTGGAAGGCGCTTGTTCCGTTTCAAGACGGATATCATAGCGCTCGAAACGTGTTGAATGGGCAACCTTATCTTTCAAATCAACCTGGAAAATGGTGCCGTTGAAAAGTATTAAATGAGAAACCGCGTGCTGTGGGTCATTGAAAACCTCTCCCCTGGGTGCAATCACCGTATTGTCCTGATCGGTCTCTCGCCTATCCTCAATAAAAACATCTTTCAGTTTTCTATTTTGGGGATCGATTTCATTTACATAAACCACGACATTGGCAAAATTCTCATTAAAGGTTCTTTCAGTGAGCCCAATCGTGATATTCGATGATACCACATCGCGGGTCAATTCTCTTAGCGCGGCTCTGCCCTTCGACTGGCCATAAACGGACATTATCATGGTTAAAACAAAACCAAGGAAGCAAAAGGCAAATACCGGAGCAAGCAACGCATAGATGCTGATACCGCCGCTTTTCATCGCCAGAATTTCATTCTCATTGGATAAGCGAAGAAACGTCAGCAGGATCGTTATCATCACCGATATCGGTAAAACAAAAATTAAAAGAAAAGGTATTTGGTAAAGGATCATTCGCAAAACGGTTGTCAGATTGATGCTGTAATTGACAATCCAGTTGGTGATTTGGATTAATTCGGCCATCAGGAAGATAAATGTAAAAAAAGATACATTCACTGCAAACGGCCCAAGAAATTCTTTCAGAATATATCTATTGATGATGGAGGTGATCTTCATCTTTTTATTCGTTAATGCAGTCGCGTGGCGGGGGTGCTAAGCTTGGGTGCATGGCCCAAAAAAGAAAGCCGGCAAGGACATGCTGACGTATTTTGAATAGAAGTGGTTTCAAAGCCCCAGATCATGTTCGAGAGCCCCGCCATTATCGGCGGGATATCGCATCTGATTTTCTCAATTAAAAGTGCTCAACCCCGCCTAAGGCGGGATTTAGCATCTATTTTTATAAAAATTATCGAGTTCAACAAGCGCAGGCCGATCCGCCGTCGCCCTCTGACGAACGCCGGGCTATGGCGGGACAAGTGAAAAAGCGCAGTCCCGCCTGAGGCGGGATGAGCACCTAATTTAAACAGGTCTATGATGCACGTTAGTGAAATAAAATAGGCGCAAATCCCGCTTCGCGGGGCAACGCAGCTATCGTGCATTAGATGGGGTTTTGAAACCACTTCTAGCCGAGTGAAGCCATCAACTCGGCTTCGGCAACCACCTGACCTTCCACAAGCGCCTTGCCGGCTGCCTTCACAACTTTAGACCGGAATTTTAAAATCTGCACTTCAAATACAAGCTGATCACCGGGCACAACCGGTTTAAGGGCGGTAATCTTTTCACCGTGGATCAGCTCCAGGATCCTGTCGACCAGAATAAACGGATACCGATGGGGCAGAAAATTCATAATGGCCTGAATATCATAGGTTTTTTCCATATTTATCCTAACCCGGACAAGCCGGTTGAAGCGAAGTGTAAATCCTGATTTGCAAAATAGGATTTAATCGCCCGACTTTTTCGCATGTGATTCATTCAGCTTTTTTATGAGTTGATCGCTAATATCGATTGAGCCCGGCGCGTACATAACGGTATCACCTCGAATGATAAGCAGATATCCTTCTTTTTTCCCAATCTCTTCAGTGAGCTCCATTACCTCATTGAAGATCTTGTCAAGCAGCTCTTTTTGAAGACCCTGCATTTTTTCATTATTTTTCTTATTGAGCATTCTGAAATCGTTTTGCTTGATTCTGTATTCTCTTTCCTTTTCTTCGCGCCTCTCTTTACTCATGACCATGGACTCGCGCTCAAGTTGCTTTTGCAACGCCTCAATCTCAGCGCCTTTTTCCTTCATTTCCTGCAACATTTTATCTTTCTCTTTTTCAATGACATCCCGCGCCGCTTTCCCGGGATCTGATGTCTCAAGCACGCGCTGGAGATTCACAATGCCAATTTTGGCGACGTCGGCTGCAACCGCCTGACCACACCATAAAAAACTGAAAAAGATAATAAAAAGTACCATTTCATATTTGCATACCCGCATTATTTTCCCCCCTGCCAAATAGATAGTTAAAGAATAGGCAATCGTGATACACACCGCGTTAAAAAGTCGAGGTCATTGAAAACTCAAATTTGCCTGGACCGTGATCGCTATTCTTCGGATCAAGAATATATCCGTATTCGATATCGACGGGTCCCATCGGCGAAACCCAGCGAATTCCACCTCCGGCACTTCGCCGCAGGTCTACCGGATTAAGCTCTAAGCTCGTATCCTCTCCATAAACCTTACCGGTATCAAAAAATACAACTCCATACATTCCGATGTCTTTAAACAACGGAAAGAGTACTTCAAAATTAAACTGGACGTACCTGTCTCCACCCACACTGTTGCCCTGATCATCTTTCGGGGCAAGATCGTCGCGATCAAAGCCCCTTAGCGAGCCGATGCCGCCCATATAAAATTTTTCGTAATCGGGCAGGATTTTGTCCTTGTTTTGGTGAACATAGCCCCCTTCCGAATGGACGATACCCCGAACCTCCCCGAACAAAGGAATGACCCAACCAGTCTCGGCGATGTATTTGGTAAACCCAATGTCTCCCCCCAGACCCGCATATTCAAATGAAATACTGTGACTGGAGCCCCGGCTGGGCACAAAAAGATTGTTCCTTGACTCATATTTCAGAGCGGTCAGGATACTGCTTTTTACATTTCTACCTACCAGCTGCTTAACTGAATCTGCGGCATCCTCCGAGACATTCGAAACTTTCGAATCATCATAGGTATAGGTACTGGATAAACGGGTATAATCAAAAACAGGATAGCCCAGGCCAAAGCTGCCCCCGGTGCTGTCCTTATCGTAAGTGTCATAATTGTAAACCCAGTTATAAAGCTTAATCGTCCCGGACAAGGGAATATCATAAATATAGGGTTCGGTAAAACTTAAAATAATTCTTTGGGTTTTGCCTCCTAAAAGACCTTGCAAGGAAAGCGTTTGCCCGCGGCCGAACAGGTTTTTTTGTTGGACCATGGCGGTTGCGAAGAAACTCTCAACACTTCCGTAACCTCCACCAATACTGAAGGAACCGGTTGGTTTTTCGGTGACATCGATTTTTAAAACCATCTTGTCGTCGGCACTCCCTTTTGCGGTATCCACTTTAACGTCTTTAAAATAATCGAGCCGCTCGAGATTCGTTATGCTGCGTTTTAGCCGACTTGCGCTGGTGAGCTCCTGCTCATATACGCGCAGCTGCCTGCGGATGACCTTATCGCGTGTTTTGGTATTGCCGGAAATGATGATTTCCTCATAATAGACGGGTTTACCCTTTTCAATATTGAGGGTAATGTCGACCTGCAGATTTTCAGGAATCATTTTCACTATCGGAACGATATCCGCATAAGCATACCCCTCGTTCGCATATAGATCTGTAAGTTTCAGAACATCGTTTCTTAAAACTTCGCGATCATAAAACTTTTCCTTGGTAATTTTAAGGTCTTTAAGTAATTGTTCTTCAGTCAAGATAAGGTCGCCGGTAATAGCCACTTTTCCGACTTTGAATTGCGATCCCTCATCGATTTTAAATGTAATAATGATGTCATTTCCCTTATACTCGACCTGCGGCTCGCCGACCTGCGCTTGGATATAACCTGAATTGTAATAAAAGGCTTTGAGCCTTGCGACATCCTGCTCAAGATTCGCTTCTTTTAATTCACCGGCGCTGGTCAACCATGACAGGATGCTTTCTTCCGATGTGGCGAGCTGCTTTTTCAACGTCTTATCTGAATACGCTTTGTTGCCTTCAAACTCAATTTTTTTGATCTTAAACTTTTCACCTGCCTCGATAATAAATTCCAAATCAGCCTCGTTGTTTTTTTGTTCAAAGATTTTATAAGCGACGCTGACGTTCTGGTAGCTTTTTTCCTTATACAGCTCCTCTATTCGACTCACATCATTCTGGATCGTATTGGTATTGAGGATGGCACCTCGTTTTGAATTAATGACCTCCTTGATCTTATCACTATCAAATACCCCTTTGTGGCCTCCGATCCGTATGTTGCGTAAGGTCGGTTTTTCCTTCACCTTAAAGGTTATCTTGTTCCCATCGGGAAGCGCTTCAACTTCAACCTGGATATCATCAAAATAGCCCAGAGCGAAAATGCTTTTCTCAGCTTCCGAAATATTCTGCAAATTGTAAATGTCGCCTGGCTGGATTTTGATCACCCTTTTTATGGCATCGGTTTCAATGCGTTGATTACCCACCACATTTACGCTGATCACCTTTTTGCGCTTAAATATTTTAAGGTTGAGACTTTGGGCAAGTTTTTCCACCGCCGAAGGCAAATTTTCGACACCCCGCCCTTCAGTAGCAAAGAAATCTGGCTCTTTTGCAGTAAGGGGTTCAAATAATCTTAAATCCAAACTGAACTGCTGATCGACCCAGGTTAAGCTGCCCCAGATAATATAGTCCGCACCCTTCTGCTGTCCGAGCTTTTTCAGTTCATCCAGATTTGCCGTAAGCTGTCTCCATCGCGGCTCTGATGCGGCATCCAACAGCGACACTCTGGCCCCGGCTTGCTCTAAGGATTTTTTTAAGGCGGAAGGTATTTCGGATTGCAAATAAGATAAATCTTTTTGGGCAAAGACTTCAAAGGGTAAGATAACGATATTGACCGTCTGCTGGCTGTTTGCAGGAATAGGGAACAGCATTAATACTGCAATACCCATCAAACAAAGTTTCTTCATCATATCGATCTGTAATACACGCCGCACGACGGCATTTTAGTGTCACTTTAATTTACGTCTTTAAGCCGACCGTCGATAATGGTCACCCGTCGGGACATATAAGATGCAAGCTGCATATTATGGGTGACCACCACCAAGGTCATTGAAAACTCCTGATTTAATTCCAGCAATAATTGATGAACCTGATCGCTGTTCATTTTATCAAGATTTCCGGTGGGCTCATCTGCCAGAAGGATTGCGGGTTTTAAAACCAGCGCCCTGGCTAAAGCAACACGTTGCTGCTCACCGCCAGAGAGTTTGCCAACCCGATGGTGCAACCGGTCTTGCAGCCCAACCCTGACCAATATCTGCTCGGCTGCATTACTTGCCTTGGCTTTGCTGAGGCCATTGATCAGACCGGGCATCATTGTATTTTCCAGAGCGCTAAACTCGGGTAACAGATGATGAAACTGAAAGACAAATCCAACAGTTCTGTTGCGAAAACGCGCCAATTTAATATCATCGAGACCGAAAACATTTTCGCCCTTGAGCAGCAGAGTACCGCTGTCAGGCCGATCAAGCGTCCCGAGGATATGCAGAAGGGTCGACTTGCCGATTCCCGATGGACCCACGATCGCCATTGTTTCTCCGACATGCAAATCAGCATTGATGCCTTGCAAAACATCAATACGGATGCCCCCGTTTCGAAAACTTTTGGTTAAATCCCGTCCGACGATGAGCTTGTCGGGCGATGCATTTTGGAGATCTTTTGCCTTGCCGTGCTTTACTTCTCGCGGAGAATTGGAATTATCCATAGCGGATCGCCTCCACCGGATCAAGTCTGGCTGCTTGGCGCGCCGGATAAAGGGTCGCCAGAAAGCAAATCACCATCGTCGCCGAAGCGATTCCGATCACCCACGAAATTTCGATTTTAACCGGAAGCGTGGTCGTGAAATAATAAATATCTCCGGTAAGTTCATAAATGTCGTAGTTTTTAAGCAGTACGCAAAGCACCAACCCCAAACACAAACCTAAAGCAGTCCCGATAGAGCCAATAACCATTCCGCTGAAAACAAAAATTTTGCGAATGCTTTTGTTGGTCGCTCCCATTGCCTTGAGGATAGCAATATCCCGTGTCTTACCCATGACCAGCATGATCAGGCTGCTGGCAATATTAAAGGCGGCAACCAAAACGATCAGAATCAATATAATCGCCATGACCAACCTTTCCATTTTCAGCGCTCGAAACAGGTTTTTATTCATCTGCATCCAGTCCCGCGCCCAATATGGAAAACCGAGTTTCAAGATGAGCTTCTCCGCAATAGCTTTGGCCTTGTATATATCTTTGACACGAATATCAATCCCGGTCACCGAATCGTCCATCCGCAGCATTTTCTGAGCATCTTTCAGATCAATAAATGCAAAGGTTTGATCGTAATCATACATTCCGGATAGAAAAAAACCGGTCACCCTAAATTGCTTCATAGCCGGGACGTGTCCGATCGGAGACAGCATCCCACGGGGCGATATCAGATAGATCATATCGCCTTCAATAACTCCCAAATTTCGTGCCAGCTCTTTGCCCAAGACGATGCCGGGCACTTCAGAATCCGTTTGCAGGGAATCTGTTCTTGCGGATGGATTCGTTAAGGGAACGTTTTGAAGTGTTTTCATCACCCGGCCGGCGGTTTTAGGATCGATTCCTCTGATAACCGCTCCGACAGCTGCCGCTTTTGAGCGCAGCATCCCCTGGGTAACAATAAAGGGTGTTGCGGCCTCAACACCTTTTGTATTCTCAACCTCCTTTATAACCTGGCGGTACTGTACAAATGGACTGCCGTGACGCATCAGCACAATGTGGGACTGGCCGCCTAAAATCCGTGTTTTAAGATCACTGTCAAAACCATTCATGACGGCGATAACCACGATCAGCGCCATCACCCCGACCATCACGCCCGCAATCGAAAGTATGGTAATCAGCGAGACAAAAGCTTGTTTTTGCTTTGCCCGCAGGTAACGCCTACCGATGAAGTATTCAAATGACATAAATAGCTATTCCTTTAGCTTCATATGCGGAAAAAGAATGACTTCACGAATGGAGGTCGCATCCGTCATCAGCATCACCAAGCGGTCGATCCCGATGCCTTCCCCGGCAGTGGGCGGCATTCCATATTCCAAAGCTTCGATATAATCTTCGTCCATTTGATGGGCCATTTCATCACCGGCTTCACGACTTTTAACTTGCTCGATGAATCTTTCGCGCTGATCAAGCGGATCATTGAGTTCAGAAAATCCATTGGCAATCTCGCTGCCGGCAATAAAAAGTTCAAACCGCTCGGTTAAATGGGGTTTTTCGTCGCTGCGGCGCGATAAAGGTGAAACTTCAGCGGGATAATTAATAATAAAGGTTGGTTGGATTAATTGGGGCTCAACCACCGCGTCAAATAGCTTGGTAATTATCTTTCCCAGTTTTCCCGTTTTGGTAATCTTGATTCCATTTTTAGCCGCAAATTCAAGCAGGCCCTCTTTATTGTTTAATAATTCAGGATCAATGCCACCGATGTCGACCAATGCAGAATGAAGTGATATACGCCGCCAAGGGCCGGCCAGGTCAATAGAGTTCCCCTGATATGAAATTGTGGTCGATCCGCTTACCACCTGTGCCACTTTAGCAAATAATCGCTCGGTCAACTCCATTAGATCCGTGTAGGTTGCATAGGCCTGATAAAACTCAAGCATCGTAAATTCCGGATTATGCTGGGTTGAGATGCCTTCATTTCTGAAATTTCTGTTTATTTCAAAAACTCTTTCAAATCCGCCAACAACCAAACGTTTTAAATAAAGCTCAGGCGCTATGCGCAAATAAAGGTCCATTCCCAGGGCATTGTGATGGGTTTTAAAGGGTTCTGCTTCTGCCCCTCCCGGGATCGGCTGCATCATAGGTGTTTCAACTTCAAGAAAATCCCGGTCCAGGAAAAAATTTCGGATTTCCTGAACAATTCGACTGCGTTTAATGAAAAGTTCCCTCACATCGACATTCATGATCAGGTCAAGGTACCTGCGGCGGTATCGCTTTTCTGGATCTTTAAGTCCGTGAAACTTTTCGGGCAGCGGCCGAACGGTTTTGCAGATCAGTCTGAATTCGTTCGCCAAAAGGGTCCATTCGCCGGTCTTGGTTTGAAAGATCACTCCGTAAAGGCCAACGAAGTCCCCTACATCCAGTTGCTTGAAGAGGTCATATGCATCATCGCCGATCTTATCTTTGCGGATGTAAGCTTGCAGCTGACCGCTGCGATCTTTGAAACGGATAAATGCTGCTTTCCCGAAACGATTGATTGCCATTACGCGACCGGCAACAGCAAAAATAGGGGATTCATCTTTGAGCGCTTTTGATTGATTTTCAATGTAAGTCTGGATTTCATGGACGGTATGGGAAACCTTAAAGTCGTTCGGAAAAAGCTGAATATGGCTTTGTTTTAGCCCATTTAACTTATCGCGCCGTTGTTGAATCAGTTCGCTGGTCTTTTCCATATTCATTGCAATTACATGTTCTCCGGGTTAAGGCACTCTACGGCCTAATAAAAGCGCTGATTGCGACCCATTTTTTTAACATCATTGGGGGATAAGGTATTATAGCCCGCAAAATGGCACCGGTGCAACAGATGAATCCTTTTTAGCTCCTGCCCGCGCCATTTAGGAGGGACACATAATTTTGGCACGCGCCAACGCGTCAAACTAAAAGATTGCTTATTTAAATTAAATGCGGGTCGCGGCAACTGATTGATTTAAGCTGATTTTCGTAACTCATTTTACGGGTGGCTGTCAAGCCTAAGTTGGAGCGTCGTTTGACAACTCAGTCGGGGGGGCAATCTGTTTAAAATTTAATGTAATGCTGGTCCCTTTATTCAGCTCACTTTCAACGTTTAGCCAAGCATTGTAAGCTTCGAGAATGCGGTGAACAATCGATAACCCTAAACCGGTACCGCTGGGTTTCGTCGTGAAAAACGGATCAAAGATAGACATCATGGTCTCGTTTGACATGCCGCATCCATCATCGGTAATTTTAACGCAGACATGCTTATTCTTTAAGGGAAACATTTCTATTGCGATGTTTCCTTCGTCTTCGATTGCCTCTGCGGCATTTAACAGCAGATTCCATAAGATTTGGTGAAGATGATTGGGATCCATTGTAATCCAAATGTTAGGCGTCACTTTTTGGGAAATAGTGATACGACCGTTGTTGGAGCCGTCTTTTCCAAAAAGTTCGGCAGCTTCCAGCACCGCCAGGTCTAACTTAACCGCTTCAAGCTTGCCGGCCGGCGGCCGGGCGTATAAAAGAAAATTGCTCGCCAGGGAACTTAAACGATCGGCTTCACGCAGGATGATTTGCATCAATCGGTCATGATCTGGATCATAGCGTATATCTTCCTTCAGGAGTTGAATTGATCCCGATAAAGACGCTAGCGGGTTTTTTATTTCGTGTGCTAAACCAGCTGCCATTTCCCCGATAGCAGCCATCTTTTCGACCCGCTTTACATGATCCTCCATCGACCGAAGCTGTTTTTTGGATCGGCGCGTCTGTTCCGCTAATAAACTGCTCAAGAAGGCCACCGCAAAACAGGCAATCGTGGTGATGATTAATTTGAAAAATACATGACTCCATCCATACGCGACGGCCAATAAATTTACATCCGCCCCAAATGGGTTCAGGATGCTAAAATATTCCAGTTCAACCAAACACCCAAATTGGATACTGCACAGGGCTGCAACAACCATTGTTCCCCGCATGGGCAACAGCATACTCGAATAAACGATAACAACCAAATAAAGAAATGAAAAAACACTCAAAAAACCACCCGTGGCAAAAATGATGAGCGTGACAAAGAATGTATCAATACAGACTTGAATAAATACAAATGGAATCGATTTTTTAATGCGTTTCAACAGTAGGCTGTAAACCAAAGAAATCAAAAATATGATGATGATGAAACCGTAAAGAACCAGAAGAGGAGGTTCGGTGAGCGTGGAGGTTTGGCCGAGTTGCAGAACAATAGCGGATCCCAGCAACAGAACCGAAATCAGGATTCGAAAAAACATCAGCCACTTAAGCTCGGTTTTATTGTCTTTTTCAGCCATGGGAGAAAAGGTGCTTATAAAATCAAAATCTCAGTCAAGCGGATACAGACCGATCGATAGTATCTGATTCCTTCAGCGAGTCGTATAGAAAAGACATTTGCATTCAATCGAGGTAGCGATTCAACGGGTCAGTTCATCGCCGGTTAGCATCAAAAGAAAGGTGGTCTCAGATAAATGGGTCTGCTGGGTGCAAGTTATCCGCACTAGAACCCATCTCAAAAAAGTGTCTGAGTGCTCATGGCTGTGTTGCGGCTCGGCTCAAAATGCTCACATACTAACGTGTATGCTCCGCTTTTTCGCCGAACCGCGCCTTGCCCTGAACCCTGATCCACTTTTTTGAGATGGGTTCTATTCCATTTGCAAACCAGGTGGTAAGGCTCAGGGCTCACGGCGCATGGCGCAAGGTGATAACAGGCATACCGATGATTTTTACCGTGTGCCGTGCGCCCTGTACCTGCATCATTTTGGTGCTTCTTTGGTTATCTTAGACCGAGTTCAAATTTTATTCCGGCCTGCATTAAATCTCTTCATCGGTCATTCTCCCACAACGACTGTTTCTTATTCGGTTGGCCAATGAAAAGTGCGATCCAAAATTTCTGGAGGTTCAAAATTGTATATTAATAAAATCTGAAAGGATCAATAAAAAATGAATGAATCAGCCAGCAACACAAAAATGAAAACGGGCCAAATTTTGCGGCGCTGATTCACTGTTAAAATCGACTTCATAGCTTGACAATTCCGTGGCGCTATGCTCTAAGGATTCGAACTGGGCAGCAAAAGGGAT
>JARRJQ010000062.1:0-9429 GCA_037388985.1 Desulfobacterales bacterium
ACAGCATTGACCACCCGGGCCGCATCGGTTGCCTGGGTGATGTCAAATACCTCCAGATTATTTGCATCAAAATTATTTATTTGATAGCCAAAACCGCTTTCATGGGAGAACTTCAGGGTGTTATCGGACGCCGTAAAATCACGCGGATCGGTTGCTTCAAACCAATCAACATAAATGATATCCGTCTCCCGGTTACAGATAAAGGTGATGACATTGTCGCCTTCTAAAAAGTCAATTCCCTCCAGATTAACCTCATGAAATGCAATTCCGCTCCAGTTGGCGATTTCGGCAAAGACGCCGTTTACCAGAATTTCGACCTCATGATAGGTATCGTAGTATGCCCACATGGAGATAGTCAGGCGGCCCGGTCCGGCGACACCGGGCAGGTGAATGGTAAAGTCGACCGGCTCAGGATCCAGCGTTTTCGTCAAATCCGAGCTCAGCACCAGGTCCCCAAAAAACCAGCGATCCAGCGAATCATCGCCCGGAGCTCGCCCGTGGTAATATTCATCCTGCTCATAATGGACGGTATAAGTGTGGGTTGCAGCCACCGGCAAATCAGGCGGGTCAGCCGGGGTGCCGTCGATTTCGGCCATGCGCTTGGGGAGGCTGCTGCCGTCGGCGGTCACCAGCCAGTAGACATTATACCGGGCATATTTGGCGTATGGGTCCGCAGCAGGCCGGCCGTAAAATTCGATATAATCGGCATCGTCAAGGGTATTGTCTTCGTTTTCGTCATAAATAAAGACGGCAATCTCCTCGCCCAGGTTGTAGATGCGGATCTGGCTTAAATCCAGGCCGTCCACATCCACATCATTGGCCGCCAGATAATCCCGGGTTAAGCGGTAGATGCCCTCCTCTTCTACCAGGATTTTATATGCTGTTCCCTGAGCACCGGTATCGGGCGACCACAGGGCATTGACCAGAACACCCAGCGAGGACAAAATCGGTGAGATCGGATTGATCACCATCGGCGCCGCACCCAGGGCCACCGCCATTTTTCCGGCAGCGGTGATGCTGTCGGCAGCCCCATTGTCGATCGGCAGCTGCCAGGGCGGCGGGCTGTGGGTGTCGGCTTTGGCCAGGATGCCTTCCTGGTAATCGATGCGCACGCGGATCTTGCGATAATGGCGCAGCTCGCCGGTGGCCGGATCAAAGCTGATCGGATAAAACATCAGCTGCTGTTTCAGCTGACCGCGGAAAACAAACCCATCGCCCAGCGCAGCGACCGCTGCCGGGTAAAATTCATCGATTGCATAAGCCGTTTGATCCCAGATAAAGCTTTCAGCGACGGACACGGTGCTGCCCTGATCATCCACGATGTTTTCGGGCACCGGAAGGAGCCGATAGCCGGTGTAAGTATCCACCTCGGTTTGCAGCACCTCCAGGGTAGCCGATTGGCCTTCAGGGATGTCCAGCAAAATGCCTTTTAGCGGCACTTCGGGTTTGCCCACCTCCTGACTGTAGCCGTGGATGTATTGGGAAATGCGCAGGCGCTCGAATTCCAGGCCGTCGGCGGTCACCACCTGGGTGTCAAAGCTGTCTGTTGAAAGCTCCAGGGTCATCCCGGTCTCATCGGTTGAAAGAATCTGCACCCCGCGGGTCAGGCCCTGCGATCCGGTTGAATCTTCGCGCTCGATGCGGTAGCTTTCCTGGCCGTCCAGGATACCGTCGCCGTCGCTATCGGGATTAAAAGGATCAAAACCCAGCTCGTATTCCTCTAAATTGG
Source organism: Desulfobacterales bacterium (assembly GCA_037388985.1). Classification (GTDB taxonomy): domain Bacteria; phylum Desulfobacterota; class Desulfobacteria; order Desulfobacterales; family JAHEIW01; genus JAHEIW01. Next base: position 1,730 of record JARRJQ010000062.1, read on the forward strand.
TCAACCCATCCTTATCCGCATCCAGGTCGGCATCGAAAACCCAGGGATTCAGCCCGTGGGCAATCTCCCAGTCATCGGGAATGCCGTCGGCATCCCAGTCCACGCAGACCGGACCATGCATGGTGCGTGTGCCCGAGGCATCGAGGTCTTCCAGCTTGTAGTAGTAAAGCGTGCTCGGGGTCACACTGCTATCGATGTAGCTGTAGGATTTGCCTTTGACCGAATAAATCAGACCGGGAATCAGGCCGTCATTTATTTTAACAAAAGGACCCGCAGGGTTGGTGCTGCGGTAAAGGTTAAAGCCCAGATTATCAATTTCCTGCGCTGTTTCCCAGTCCACGCGGACCTGGTTTCCATCGCCTGTGGCGGTGAAAGAAAGCAAATCGATCGCTGTCGCCACAGTGCTAATGACGTCAAAATAGATCGTGCCGGCCGTACTGTCCCACCAGACATAACCCATGTCATTGGCTGCTGTGGGTTTACGCTTTTCAATCTGGATGTTGGACCCGGCATCAGTCCCTTGATCAGAATTTCCCGTCTGAGTCTCGGTATCAAAGGTTTGATTGGTGGTATTCCATAGCCATGTATAGACATAGCGGTTCGACTCATGAACTTGCACCAGACGGTGGTCGTTCTGGGTCCAGTTGATACCCACCACCGGGTTCCACTGCTTGTCAGGCACGCTCGTATTAAAGTCGGTTCCATTGGCATACGCCCAACCCGGCGTAGAGCTATCATAAAAATTTACTTTACTATCATTACCCTTATAGTCAAAACAGACGACATAGACGTTGTTGTTATGATCCACAGCCAGGCTGGGCTCTCGCATTTCGTTCCCATTCACGTAAATGATTTCGTTGGTTGTCGAGAAGCTTGTATAAGTAATGTTGCTCTTGGCATAGTCGATGCGGTAGTATGCTTTGGAAGAGCTGAATTTATATTGATAGGCAATGTGGACGTAACCACTGAGGTCGCCACTACCATTGATGTCGAGGTCAACATCAATGCTGGGCGCAAAGACCCCATCAGCTCCAGTGGCAACAGTTATATCAGAGCTGTTCCAGCCGCCCTGATAGGTATCGTATTTAATCCAGTTGCTTGAACCGGATTGCCGCCAGGCCACGTGCGGATTATTCTGCCAATCCACAGCAATCGCAGGTTCGTAGCATGCATCAGATCCGTTCGGGCTGATGTACTCATAGCGCGGACTAGTGCCGCCGCTGGCGGTCGTCCATCCGCTTCCGCTGGATTCATTCCAGTTGGCCAGATTCGCACACTTGGAGTAATAGATTTCACCATCGGTGGCATCTCTCCAGACCAGATGAATCGTGTCTCTGGGATAAGGACGAATATCAATTGCCGGTTCTGTGAAATTATCTGATTTATAACTCGTATCGCCGTGAATAATGCCGTTAGTTGAACTTGCATCACCGAGCAGCTTTACCTTGTCCCAGCTAGAGCCGTTTGTCGACCGTGCCAGCCAGATTTCATCAGATATGGCGTAGACGACATACCAGTTGCCGTCTTCATCGCGGACAATATTGCGACTGCTGGTCGGCGCCAAAGGACCGTTTGCACCGCCGCTTGAGACATTGCTATCAACTGCCACAGCGGCCATTGCCTGAGGTGCTTGAAGCACGAGCAAAACCATGCCGGTAAGAATTAAACCACGCGCAGCTTTTAGCCACAGCCGCTCAACATGGGTCTTAATATTCAACAGAAATGTGTTAGCGCCTAAAATTCCAAAAATTTTGGACAGTAGGCAAAGCGCAACCCACCCCTGTGCGGTCCAGAGCCCTATTGGTCGGATTCCGGTTCGCACCGTGTTGGGTGATGTTATTGGGTTAAAGTTGAGTTGCATGCCTTGCCTGTGCATTTCCTGAATGTTCGTTTTTTCCGATGCTTAGTCGTTTCTTTGTTTGGCGTTTAAGAGAGATGGCCAGTAATTCGGCCAGGGCTTTGACTGAAAACGGTTTATCGATAAATTCGGTAATTCCAATCCGGACGGCTTCGGTAAACAGGTATTCATCCCGGTAGGCGGTAATCAGAATATTGACGCTCTCAGGGTGGTTGATGGTTGCCAGTTTGAGAAATTCCAAGCCATTCATGCCGGGCAGTCTGAAATCGCTGATGATAATGTCGAATTTCTCTTCATTGATGGCCTGCAGGCCTTCTTCGGCGGTGCCGGCCACCCGCATGGAGCAACCTTTGTTTTTGAAAGCCATGCTGAGCGAGTCACGAATCAGCTCATCGTCATCGACCAGCAGGGTCTTGACCTGTTTTAATTCATTGAAAGGATTCATATTTCTCTCCGCATCCGGATTTGGATAAAAGTATTCAGCAAATAGCAATGCAGGGACCGTGCCAGATACGAATGAATTAATTGGCTATTATATATATGAATATCAATGGCTTACATACACGCTCTTCAGCCTGTTATATCCATCCGGCAAGTTGTGTCATTTGACCCAAAAAATTGTGGAAAAATACGCAAACCGTGCACTGACGTGCCCGGATTATCGGTTCCATTTGCTGGATTGGTCTAATTAGTTTAAACAGCCGAAAGGAAGCGCGAATGCATCAGAAATGTATGGCTTGAGTGATTACATTGAGGAGGAGCAAAGATGTCGATTAAATTGATTTTTAGTGATGGGTTTGCCGGGTTAATCCAAGGCCTTAAAGCCTTGCTCATTAAAATGCCGGTCGAATCCAAAGACAGTCTCAAGTCCGTAATGCCGCATAGTGATAAAGCTGACGCAATCGACAAGGCTGAGTTTTTTTCGGCCCAGACTAAGCCAGAGTTCATATGCCAGATTATGCCTGGGCTCATCGACCCATAAGATCTCTGCCAGCCCTAAAATGTCCTTAGAAAAGAGATGGGCTGCTTCAAAATCCAACCGGCTCTGCATCAAGGCCAACGCCTCAACAATGATGTAGTTGGTAGTTTTCAAGGAGACATTTTCATCCAAAACAAAGGCCCACAAATGCTTTGCCTTTTGATGATAGCGGTCTGAACGATCCATCAAGGCATAAAATGCGGATGTATCGATAAAAATTTTTTCAATCTCCATTGCGATCCTCTTTTGCATAGGCTTCGGCCAGATAATCATCATGGCGCTCAGAAACGTCAGAAGTACCCGAAGAAAAACGTCCAACGGCTTCTAAGGCTTTTTTCTTTCGATCTTCTGGAAGGTGTTCTTCATGGGCCTGGTAGAATTTAATGCTTTCCCGGATTAATTGAGATACTGAGATTCCTTTAGTTCTTGCCTTGGAACGCAACCATTCCATTTGTTCTTCTTTCAACTGAATCTGCGTTCGCAACATCGTAACACCTCCATGATGGTATAATGTATGTATTTATACATCATAATACATCCTGATTTGGGAGCTGTCAAGAAAGATATTTAGAAACAATAGAATTTTAATGGGTTATAAATTTGTATGGATTGTTGGGTAAAAAAGCTCAGGATTGAGCAGGACATTTGGCGCAGCTTGCAAATTAAGACGTCGAAATAGAGATATTGAAGTCGGAAGACGTCCCTTTTTATTTCGCAATCTTTACCCGGTGGAATCCTCCGCAGGAGGGCCGCCTTAGGCGGCATTCCACTGGGCAGGCCCGCAATCTACAATGAGGCCTGCTCTATACAGCGAATGAAAAAGATTGGAAGGAGAAAGGAGAAACACGCGGACTCTTAGAGGGACAACTTATTGCGGCGGTAGCGGAACTTGTCGCGCGTCAAATTCAACATCAGGGCCGCCCTGCTCTCATTGCCTTTGGCCAGTTTGAGGGCCTGGTCAAAATAGGCTTTTTCAATGCCTTCGATGACGGCGGTAAAGTCGATCCCCGAAGCTGAAACCGGCGGCAACTTGTGGCCATTGCCCGGCTGACCGTCTTTTTCACCGGTGCCGATCTCTTTTAGGCCCAAATCTTCAAGCTTGAGCTCCGGTCCTTTGGCAAGCAAAACACCGCGCTCGATCAGGTTTTTCAGTTCACGCACGTTGCCGGGCCAGTCATATTCTTTTAATGCCGTTTGCGCTTCTGTGGATATCGCGGTAAATGGCTTTTTAAATTTTTGGCTGTATTCCAGCAAAAAGTGTTTGGCCATGGGAATGATGTCATCGCGCCGCTCGCGCAATTTGGGGACTTCAAGTTTTACAACGGCAAAACGATGATACAGATCGTTTCTGAATTCACCGGCCTTCACCAGTGCGGCCAGGTCTCGATTGGTGGCTGAAATGATTCGTGTCTTAACTGACCGTTTCTGGGTCCCGCCCACCCGATAGTACTCACCGGTGTCTAAAAATCTAAGCAGCTTCACCTGGGCTTCGGAATTGAGATCGCCGACTTCATCCAGAAACAGGGTGCCGTTGACTGCTTTTTCCACCAGGCCTGCTTTGCCCGAACGTTCGGCACCGGTAAAGGCGCCTTTCTCATAGCCAAAAAGCTCGCTTTCGATCAGCTCTTGGGGCATCGCCGCACAGTTGACCGCCACCATGGGACCTTTGTAATTGGGACTTTTGTAGTGAACGGCCTTGGCAATCAGCTCTTTGCCTGTGCCGGTATCCCCCAGAATTAGAATGGGCGTGTCGGGGCTCTGGGCGACTTTGGCTACCAGTTCCATGACATCTTGAATGGCGTTGCTCTCACCGATAAAACAGGGCAAATTTTCCCGGAGGGTTTTTTCATGAAGGGCCTGGATTTCCTTGCGCATGGCAATCGTTTCAAAGGCGTTGCGCAAAATAACCAGCAGCGCATCCATCTGGACCGGTTTGACCACGTATTCATAGGCGCCGTTTCTCATGGAAGAGACCACCGTTGGCACATCTTCATAGGCGGTAATCATGACGACGATCACTTCTGGATAACGATCTTTGATGATTTCAAGCGCCTCGACACCGCTCATGCCCGGAAGCCCGATATCCAGCAACACCAGATCCGGCGGACTTTCATCGATGGCTTTCAGGGCGGCCTCGGCCGATTCAAAGGCCGCAACATGATAACTCCTTTTTTTCAAGGCCAGTTTGAGGCCGTTGCGCGCAACCGCTTCATCGTCGACGATGTAGATGGAGTAAGAAGTCATCAGGCATTTATCCTTCTTTCGATGGGAAGCTCAATCCGAAATTCGGCACCGCCCCATTTGCTGCTGTGCAGCGATATGGAGCCGTTGTGGTCGGCCACAATTCGCTGGGCGATGTTTAAACCGATTCCGGAGCCCTCCTCTGAGGTGGTGAAAAAGGGATCAAATATTTTTTCTTTAAGGTCGTTGGGCACCCCGGGGCCGGAGTCGGCCACCTGGATGCTGAGGGTATTGTCTTTAGCCGCTGATATGATTTCAACGATCCGGTTGCCATTGCCCTGTTCCATTGCTTTGGCCGCATTGGTAACCAGATTCAAGACGACCTGCTCGACCAGTTGCGGATCCGCATAACATCGGGGTAAATCAGGGGCCAGCGATGTCACGAATTTGATGCCTTTTTTGCGCAGGGTGACCGATGACAGATTGATGGCTTCTTGCAGAGATTCGTTAATATTGGTGCGCACCATTTTGGGCGCGCCGGGCTTGGAAAAATCCATGACGCGCTTGATGACCGATTCAATTTTGTTTGAGGCCACCTGAATCTGGGTGAGAATCTGGCGGATAACTTCCATATCCTGTGGTTCCAGCCGGTCCGACTGGCAGAGGTCTTCAATGGTGTATAGATAGGTGTTGATGCCGGTCAGCGGGTTTCGAATTTCATGGGCAATTCCGGCAGCCACGCGTCCCAAGGAAAGCATCTTATTTTTGGTCAGCAACTGTTGTTCAAGTTGTTTGGCTTCTGAAATTTCGAAAGCGTTTAACAGAAAGGCATCTTCACCCTGGTACATGAACCGGGTGACCCGTAACTGGAACCATTTCATTTGAGGTTTATTTCCATTGCCGTCCGGAGGATAAAAGCGAAAGTCTATCTCGGTCGAGCTCAGCTCATTGGAAGCGAGTCGTTGATAGGCCTGTTTGACTTTTTCAATATCTTCGGGATGCACGTAATCCAGGAATTTAAGGATGTCGACTTCTGAAGAAAGGCCGTATGTTTTTTTCTGCTCGGGGTTTTGATAGACGACCCGCCCGTTTTGGATAATGGAAATGCCCACCGGCGCGTTTTCAATTAAATCGCGGAATTGTTGTTCGCTTTTACGCAGCGCCTCTTCGACCTGTTTCATGTCGCTGATGTCCGTCCAGGAGCCGACCACTTCAACGGTTTTTCCGTTTTCACCAAAGAGCAGGCGCAGGTCGTCGCGCATCCAGCGGTAGCTACCGTTTTTATGCTGAAACCGGTATTCGAGCACGTGGCTTCCACATTCCACCAGTTTTGCAAACTCGTCTTTGACGTATTGAACATCGTCGGGATGAATGTGATCGATCCAAAAGTGGGGGTCATTGACAAAATCCGCCGAATCGTGACCCAATTCGCTTTTAACATTGCTGCTAATAAAAGTTGTGGCACAGTCACCGGAAGGATTGCATGCATAGATGACTGCCGGGCTGGAAGTCAGGACATGCTGCAGGCGCTGTTTGGTTTTTTTAAGCTCTTCTTCAGCTCGGTGGCGGGTGCTAATATCGCGGACAGCGCCGATGATTTTTTTACGCCCGCCGGAGACAAAGGTTCCCGTACTGATTTCAGCAGGAAAAGTGGATCCGTCTTTCCTTACCAGATAGCGCATGGGAACCGGGTTTATCGTGGATCTATCTTCGCGCAGCAGGTGTGCGTGCTTTTCGGTTTTCTGCTTTTCAGCAGATATGTCCAAAAGGCTCAGGTTTAAAAATTGTCGTTTTGAATAACCAAAAAGGTCCGCAGCAGCTTGGTTGGCGTCTTCCAGTTTCAATGTTTCGGCGTCAAATATCAAAACCGCATCCGACTCACTCTCAAACAACTGGCGATAGCGCTCCTCGCTTTCCCGCAGTTTTTCTTCAGCCTGCCTGTTTTTTTGCTCCAAGCGAATACGATCCAGCGCATTTTCCACCGTATTGACCAAATCCATGGACTCAAATGGCTTCCGCAGATAATCATAGGCACCTTTGCGCAACGCCTGAACGGCCGACTCGACGGTCACCTCTCCGGTCATGACGATGATCAGCACTTCGGGAAATTGTTGACGGATTTGGTCCATGACCTGATAGCCGTCGATGTCCGGCAGCCCGATATCCTGAAGAACGATATCGACGGTATGCTGTTCAAGATACTCAATTGCCTGACGGCCACTGCTGGCCGTGATCAACTTCAGGTCTTCGCGGCGCAGCAACCGTTTCAGATAGCTTGAAAATCCAGGATCATCTTCAACGATTAAAACCGAATAAGGAGCGGACATGAACTATCCCTGTGAGTCCCAATAAGAGTTAAGTTTTGTCTGTTTGGAGTGCGCAGCCGCCGGCAAACCGCCGGCGCTGGCCCGGCATCTTTAGCGCAAAATATTGAAGCAGGATTCATGCCAGTTCGATGTTTTAATATTTTTAAATAATTACAAATAGTTGAAAAATACACACCCGCCTGCCCGAACCCATCTGAGTAGGTAAATTTTTCCCGATTGGTCTTGACAGAAATCGGCAAGTTGTTTATAGCTATGCCCTTCGGTCTAATCCCCAATAATTTTGAGTAGATTTGCGACTTGGACAAGGAATTCAGGAGCCTACATGGGACGGCGCTTAAAAGGGCTTATCGAAAAG
>JARRJQ010000063.1:0-9383 GCA_037388985.1 Desulfobacterales bacterium
TAGCAGATCCTGAACACCGGAGCGAGATGCTTCTTGAACATATTTGTTTTCAGGCAAGAAATGTTTTCAGACTGGATAAAGCGATGGAAATAAGGGTAGATCAAGGCTTTGCCGATCTTGGCATGGATTCGGTAATGGCCGTCGAGCTGACCACCCGGCTGATGAGCAGTCTCAATTGCTCACTGCCGGCAACCCTGCTGTTCGATTATCCAACGGTTGAAGCGGTTGCAGATTATTTAAGGACACGCGTTGAATGCCTGAACACTGAAAAGAATTCGACGAACCGCAAAACAAATCGAGATGATGTTCAGGATGAAAGGTGCGAGGAAATGGAAACGCTCACCGGGGATGTTGAAAAAGAGCTTGCCCTCGAGTTGGAAAGAGCAGGCTACTGAGGAGGGTGATTGAATGAGCAATCAGTTGCAACATGACACAACACCATTGTCATTGAAACGTGCTGTTATTGCCATCAAAGATATGCGCCAAAAACTGGAAGCCGCGGAATATGCCCAGACCGAACCGATCGCGATCATTGGCATGGCCTGTCGATTCCCCGGGGGCGTCGACAGTCCTGAAAGTTTCTGGAAAATGCTGTGCAATGGTGTGGATGCCATATGCGAGGTGCCTGCTGATCGCTGGGACATAAACGCTTACTACGACCCGGATGCCAATGCGCCGGGCAAAATGTATTCGCGCCAAGCAGGCTTCCTGGACCGCATCGATATGTTCGATGCAGAGTTTTTCGGGATTTCCCCTCGCGAAGCAAACCATATGGACCCGCAACAGCGATTGTTGTTGGAGGTATGCTGGGAAGCTCTTGAAAACAGCGGCATCGCACCGGCCGGGATCAAACGAAGTTTAACGGGTGTATTTCTTGGAATAAGCACAAATGACTATTTACACCTTCAAATAAAGAACGCTGATGAAGTGCTCAACGCTTATGCTGGGATTGGGGGCCTTTCTTGCGTTGCGGCAGGCCGATTGTCCTATGTTTTAGGATTGCAAGGACCCTGTATGGCAATCGACACAGCCTGTTCATCATCCCTGGTTGCAGTTGACCTGGCTGTCCAACATCTGCGGGCACGAAAATGTCACAGCGCACTTGCCGGAGGTGTTAACTTGATTCTGTCCCCTGAGCTCAGCGTTTCTTTCTCCAGGTTAAAAGCCTTGGCTGTCGACGGCCGGTGTAAAACCTTTGACGCAGCTGCAGACGGCTACGGGCGCGGCGAAGGTTGCGGTGTGCTCGTTCTCAAACGCTTTTCCGATGCTTTAGTAGACGGCGACACCATTCAGGCAGTTATTCGCGGTTCGGCGGTCAATAACGACGGTGCCAGCAGCGGGCTCACGGTTCCCAATGGACCCGCCCAGCAAAAAGTTATCCGGGCCGCTCTGACAGACAGCCGAGTTGATCCTCTCGAAGTAAATTATGTTGAAGCCCACGGCACCGGCACTGCTCTGGGAGATCCTATTGAAATAGGGGCGCTTTGTGCGGTTTTGGGAAAGGGGCATTCAAAAGAGCATCCATTGATCGTCACAACAGTGAAAACCAATATCGGACATTTAGAGGCTGCGGCCGGTGTGGCAGGGATAATTAAAGCGGTGTTGTGCTTGCAGCATCATATGATTCCGCCGCATCTGCATTTTAGAGAGCCGAATCCTCACATTGCCTGGGACAATACTCCTGTAAAGGTGCCCTTGGAGTTAATGCCGTGGAAAACGGAAAATGAAAGGCGTACGGCTGGTGTGAGTGCTTTTGGCTTCAGTGGAACCAATGCGCACGTTATTTTGCAGGAAGCGCCGTTGGTTGAGGCAGTCGCGGCCAAGTTTGAAAGACCGCTCCATTTATTGCAGCTTTCAGCGAAAAGCGAAACAGCCTTGAACGACCTTGCCGCGCGATATGCCGATCACCTGGCCGCAAATCCATCTCAATCGCCGGGGGATATTTGCTTTACAACCAATGCGGGACGCACGCATTTTGAGAAGCGTCTGGTGGCTATCGGGGATTCAACCGCTGATTTTCAAAAGAAGCTTTCAGCCTTTTGCAAAGGTGAGGCGATGGCCGGAGTGCGGCAGGGTTCTTCGTCAAGCAGCGTAAGCAACAGAATTGCCTTTCTTTTCACCGGCCAGGGGTCGCAGTACATAGGCATGGGCCGGCAGCTTTATGAGACACAGCCCACCTTTCGCAAAGTGCTGAATGAATGCGCTCAGTTTTTGCATCCACTTCTGGAGGTGCCGCTGCTTGCCGTGCTTTATCCTGAACCGGGGGGCGAAGCCGAGGCCGGAGCCTTACTCGATCAGACGAATTATACCCAGCCGGTGTTATTCGCATTGGAGTATGCGCTGGCCGTATTATGGCGTTCCTGGGGCATCGAGCCGTCGGCCGTGATGGGTCACAGCGTGGGTGAATATGTAGCGGCTTGCATAGCCGGGGTGTTTAGTCTCGAAGATGGGCTCAAGCTGATTGCCCAACGGGGTCGTCTAATGCAATCGATGCCGGAAACCGGAGCAATGGCGGCGGTGTTTGCAGATACGACCCGGGTGTCGGCAGCCGCATCGAATTATGCGGACACGGTTTCGATTGCGGCGTTGAATGGGCCGGAAAACACGGTCATATCGGGGGTGAAGGCCGATGTTCAAGCCCTGATCGAACAGTTTGCAGCCGAGGGAATCGACAGCCGGCCGCTTAAAGTTTCGCATGCCTTTCATTCGCCGTTGATGGAGCCGATTCTGGCGCCCTTCGCGAAGATTGCCGGCACTATAAATTATGCCGAGCCGAAGATACGCATGATCGCCAACATTACCGGTGAGCAGGTGACTAAAGGTGAAATCAGCCAAGCGGGATACTGGTGTCGTCATCTGCGGCAGCCGGTGCAATTTTTTTCTTCAGGTCAGGCGCTTTCTAGGCATGGCTGCGATGTATTCATTGAGATTGGACCGCAACCGCAATTGCTAGGCATGGCTGCTCGTTGTTTGCCCGAGAGTGCCGGAAGATGGTTGCCGTCGCTGCGCATGGGCAGGCAGGATTGGCAGCAGCTGCTGGAAAGCTTGGGCACGCTTTATCTAAAAGGAGCAGAGGTTGACTGGGCCGGTTTTGATCGTGATTACCCGCGCCGCAAGCTGCCTTTGCCGACATACGCTTTTCAACGTAAACGCTTTTGGATCGATCATAAACCCTATGCGCGCACCGAAATCAAAAGGGAAGCGGCCTTCACAAAGACGAATATTCGAGACTGTCTTTATGAGGTTGCTTGGCTGCCGGCGGCCTTACCAGCAACCAGCATGTCGGTTTCCGAAGTTTCTCGAAGAGATTGGCTGATTTTGGCCGATGATTCCGGTGTTGGCTCCTTGCTTGCTCAAATTATAGATAAAAATGGCGGCAATTGCATCATGACCTTTGCCGGAAATCATTTCCAACAGTTGAATGCCGGGCAATTTTCCATCGACCCTTCCCGGAGTGAAGATTATGAACGTCTGTTAAAAATCTGTGTCGATACGAATAAAAGCGCAGTCCTGGGCATCGTTTATCTCTGGTCCTTAAACACCGGTAGAAAAGACCCTAACATAAGCGCTGCGGCTCTGGAGAAAGATCAAAAGTATTTGTGCGGCGGTGTTTTAACACTGCTCAAAACCCTCGCTTCGCAGAATGTCTTGAAATTTGCACGCCTGTGGATTGTCACGCGTGGTGCACAGTCAAGCGGCGCCGAGCATCTGCCGAATGTTATGCAAAGCCCGCTCTGGGGATTGAGCCGTACGCTCATGCTGGAACACCCTAACCTAATGCAGGGAATCATCGATCTCGATCAGATAGCTTCAGACGCCGAGTCGCAAATCTTATTCAATGAAATTCAATCGTCCGGTGGCGAATACCAGGTGCACTATTCAGGTGATGCGCGATATGTCGCGCGGCTGAAAAGAATTGAAGACGGTTCGGATGCGCGCGCATCGATCTTTCCGGACGAAACGTATCTGATTACCGGCGGTTTTGGGGCGTTAGGTCTTCAAGTCGCAGAGCGGCTTGCGGCCCTAGGAGCCCGGCATCTGGTGCTATGCGGCCGGAGCGCGCCCTCCGGCCCTGCCAGAAAGAAACTGGCCCACCTCGAACAAAGGGGCTGTCAGGTAGCCGTTAGAAAGGTTGATGTTTCCCGCCAAAATGATCTCTTCGGGTTGATCAATGAAATTACCTGGTCAATGCCCCGTCTGGGCGGGATTGTTCATGCGGCCGGTGTTTTGGATGACGGTGTACTGCTCAACCAGAGTTGGGAGCGTTTTGCAATGGTGATGACACCAAAAATATCCGGCGCCTGGAACCTTCATCTGGCCACACGGAATCTGGATTTAAGGTTCTTTACGCTTTTTTCATCTGTCGCAGCGATATTTGGATCGGCGGGTCAGGGAAATTATGCGGCCGCCAATGCATTTCTGGATGCATTGGCCGCTTATCGGAAATACCAGGGGCTTCCGGCACTGTCCATCGCCTGGGGGCCGTGGGCGGACGGCGGCATGGCGGCCGAACTGGAGAAACAAAATAAGAATCGTCTTAAGAAACGCGGCATGAAAATGATCTCAGCGGAAGTCGGCCTCGAGGCTTTAGAGAGGGTGATGGGGAAACACCAATCTCAAATCTGTGTGCTTGAAGCTGACTGGCCAGCTCTTTTTAATCAGTATGCGGATCAAACCATACCGCCGTTTTTCGCATTGCTATCCGGCGGACCGCATCTTGAAAATGCCGCCAAACCGGTTTCCCGGTCGGGACAAAAGAAGCTCGATCAATGGAAAGAGCTGCGTGCGGAGCAGCGCATCCGTTTCTTGGAGGATTATATTCGCGAGCGGGTTTCACAAATCATGGGACTCGAGCAAAGAGGTGTTTCAGTCGAGGGCAACTTCATCGATTTGGGTATCGACTCGCTCATGATTATGGAACTTATCAATTTTATGCGACAGGATTTCGGCCTGTCTTTATTTGCGAGAGAGGTCTTTGACAGACCGGCTGTGAATCTTCTGGCCGAATATGTCGCGTCCGAACTCGATCGCAATCATCTATCGAAGCTGTCGCCGAAACCGTCAGGGCAAATGTCTACGGCATTATTGCCTATGGCGAATATTGTCCGGAAAAGACCCGCCAGGCCGCCAAAGGAGCGCAATCCTTCGATGGTATTTCTGCTTTCAAGCCCGCGAGCGGGATCCACTTTGCTGCGCGTGATGCTTGCGGGGCATTCACAGCTTTTTTGTCCGCCGGAACTGCATTTGCTGCCCTTCAACAACCTGATGGAACGCAGGAATTTATTGGGGGAAAGTTACCTGGCGGAGGGTCTGGAACGGGCGTTTATGGAACTCAAAAATATACGAGTTGAAGAAAGCCGTAGTCTGATCGAATCTTTAATCGACAGTCAGGACAATATTCAGCATGTCTATCGACTCTTGCAAGATAGTGCCTATCCGCGTCTTTTAGTCGATAAATCGCCTACCTATGCATTAAATATAGAAACCCTGGAATGGGCTGAATATTTTTTCCAGGATCCGAAATATATCCATCTTACCCGCAATCCCTTTAGCGTTATTGAATCATTTGTTCGGAAAAGAATGGATCGGCTTCTTGGAATCGAGACCGAAGATCCGATCCGGCTGGCCGAGCAGATTTGGAGCGAAACCAATGCCAATATTATCGACTTTTTCGAAAGCGTCGATTCATCACGGCATTTTCGAGTTTGCTATGAGGACTTGGTTTGTATTCCCCAAAAGGTCATGCTTGATGTGTGTTGCTTTCTGGATCTGCCTTATGAAGAAGCCCTTTTGAAACCGTATGATGGTAACCGCATGGCAGAAGGACTTCACGGCATTTCCGTGGGAATCGGAGATCCGGATTTTCTAAACCATGACTCGATCGATGCTGCGCTTGCCGATTCCTGGAAAAAGGTTTCGCTCGGGCGTAAACCGGGTGGATTCATGCGCCGCGTCGCCCTGGAGCTAAACTACGATTTGCCCGGGGAAACGTCGGTTGTAAACGAAAAAATAGAATTGAAATCATCGCGGCCGCAAGAGCCCCTGCTCAGGCCCATGAGCCGGGGCAAGGAAGCTTTGCTGTCCGTGCAGCAGCAACGCCTCTGGTTTTTAGAACAATTCGAACCGGGAAATGTGACCTATAACATGCCGGGGCTCGTATTTAGCCTCAGGGGGACCCTGGATAAGAATGCGCTACGTAAAAGCCTTGATGAAATCATCCGCCGGCACGAAATCCTTCGCACGACATTTCGAGATGTTGATGGGAATTCGGTCCAGGAGATCGCGCCTCATGGATCGGTGGACCTCAAAATAATTGACCTTTGCGGGGAGCCGCATAGTTTGCGGGAAGAGAATGTGCTTAATCTTATTGCCGGGGAACTGAAACGTCCTTTTGATTTCAAAAAAGGTCCGCTATTTAGGGCCGTTCTAATGCGCCTGTCATCCGATGAGCATATCCTGGCGTTGCCCATTCACCACATCGTTGCAGATGGGTGGTCGTTTGGCGTGTTTTTGCGTGAGATCAGCGACCTCTACAACTCATATTGCACCGGAAAGGCATCCCAGCTGCCAGATCTACCTGTCCAATACGCGGATTATGCGATCTGGCAGCGGCAGTGGCTGCAGGGAGAGGTTCTGGAGCGGCAGCTGAGATACTGGAAGAAGCAGCTGGGGGGCGAGCTTGAGGTGTTGCAGCTGCCCACCGACCGTCCGCGACCTACCGTTCAGACATATCGAGGTGCCCGGGAATCATTTGTGCTGTCTAAACCCCTTACGGCGGCACTCAAAAAACTGAGCCGGAAGGACGGGGTAACGTTGTTCATGTTGCTTCTATCTGCGTTTAAAGTGTTGCTTTATCGCTATAGCGGACAGGAAGACATTGCGGTAGGTTCTCCCATTGCCAATCGCAACCGGTCTGCGCTCGAAGATTTAATCGGCTTTTTCGTGAACACCCTGGTTTTAAGAAGTGATTTGACGGGGAATCCAAGTTTTAAAGAACTGCTTGGGCGCGTGCGGGAAGTGACCCTCGGCGCGTATGACCACCAGGATTTACCCTTTGAGAGACTGGTGGAGGAGTTGCAGCCAGTAAGAGATTTAAGTTATTCGCCATTGTTTCAGGCGATGTTTGCTTTGCAGAATATTTCAACAAAGCCGGTTGAACTTCCGGATCTGACGTTGAGTTGGGTCACAATGTCCAACAATTCCGCGATGTTTGATCTGACGCTTTCTATGTGGGAAAGCGAAGAAGGATTAAACGGTTTTTTTGAGTATAATACGGATCTATTTGACGGTGCGACCATTGCTAGAATGACGGATCATTTTGAAACACTTCTTGGAGGTGTGGTTGTGGACTCCAATCAGCATCTTTCTGAACTGCCGCTTTTGACTGAAGACGAGCGCCACCAACTATTGGTGGACTGGAATAACACGGACAGCAAGTATTCCAATGATAAGTGCGTTCACGAGTTGTTCGAAGATCAGGCTGAACGGACCCCGGATTCAATTGCCGTTGTTTATGAAAACGAAAATTTGACATACCACGAATTGAATGTCCAGGCTAACCGGCTGGCTTATCACTTGCAGCAGCGGGGTGTGAGATCTGATACGATTGTGGGAATCTATGTTGAACGTTCTATGGAAATGATTATTGCCGTTTTAGCCGTTCTCAAAGCAGGTGCAGCATATCTGCCTTTGGACGCCACTTATCCTCTGGATAGACTGACGTTTATGCTTTCCGATGCTGATGCGCAATTGCTGTTAACGCAGAAGCGTCTCCTGAAAAGGCTGCCCGAAACGAATGCGAAAGTAATCCTTGTGGATACCGATTTGGAAGGTGGTCGCCAAGAGATTGATCGGAATCCTCATAGCCATGTGAGTTTAAATAATTTGGCTTACGTCATTTATACTTCCGGTTCTACCGGCAAACCGAAAGGGACTATGATTGAACATCGTGGGGTATCAAATCTGACCCATTATCTGATTGGACTCTTTGGCATAGAGCCGAACAGCCGTGTATTGCAGTTTGCCGCCTTTGGTTTTGATGCCTCCGTAACCGAAATTTTTCCGACCTTCACGGTCGGTGCACCTTTGTATCTTGCCTCTCAGAAGAAGCTATACTCCGCCGAGGATTTAATCAACTTATTGAGAGATCAGAAGATTTCGATCGTTACGCTGCCGCCCTCACTGCTTGCGGTTCTACCGGAAGAAAATCTGCCCGCTCTAAAGACGCTTATCTCTGCCGGAGAGCAGTGTTCCTGGGATATTGTATCTCGCTGGGCGACCGGCCGACGATTTATTAACGGCTATGGGCCCACCGAAACAACTGTCGCGGCTTCCTATTATCTTGTGAATCAAAATAAATCGAATGCGGCGAAAAGTGTTCCTATTGGGCGTCCAATTTCGAACACAATGATTTATCTGTTGGATAAGAATTTGCAGCCTGTCCCTGTCGGAGTTCCAGGCGAACTTCATGTGGGTGGCGTTGGTCTGGCGAGAGGCTACCTGAACCGTCCTGAGCTGACAGCGGAGAAATTCATTCCCGATCCCTTCAATCCAAAACCGGGCGCGCGCCTTTACAAAACCGGTGATATGGCGCGCTACTTGTCTGATGGAAATTTAGAGTTTCTTGGGCGTATCGACACCCAGGTTAAGGTGCGCGGTTTTCGCATTGAGCTTGGTGAAATTGAGACGGTTTTGAAGCAATATCCCGGTGTTCGGGATGTCGTTTGCTTAGTTCGGGAAGACAGCGCCGATGTCAAGCGTCTGGTGGCTTATCTGGTGGTGAAAGTGAAGTCCAATCTGGAGACCATCGAACTGCGCAATTTTCTCAAAAGCAAGTTGCCCGGCTACATGATTCCTTCGACCTTTGTGTTTATGGATGGATTTCCATTAACCCCAAACGGAAAGGTAGACCGACAGGGACTGCCGGCTCCGGATAAGGTGCGTCCGCAGATTGAAGAGAGTTACGTGGCTCCGCGCAGCCAAACCGAAAAGATTTTGGCGGATGTCTGGGCCAGGATTCTTAATGTAGAGCAGGTGGGCATAAATGACAATTTTTTCGATCTGGGCGGGCATTCATTGCTGATGGCTCAGGTTCATCGAAAATTACAGGAAATCATCGGAGACAATATATCCATGATCACATTGTTTCAATATCCGACCATCAGTTCTCTGTGCGGCTATTTGAATCGTGAAGCAATTCAGCAAACTTCCTTTGAGCAGATCTATGATCGAGCGCAGAAGCAGGAAATAGCCTTACGTCGGCAAAAACAAATGCGAATGGCACGAGGGAAGGTCAATGAATAAATTACCAACAGATGATTTTGTAAGCGATATCGCAATAATAGGCATGTCAGGCCGTTTTCCAAAAGCTAAGGATCTGGATG
>JARRJQ010000063.1:9501-12088 GCA_037388985.1 Desulfobacterales bacterium
ATTGATCGATAATCCGGATTATGTCAAAGCAAAAGCGGTATTAGAAGATATCGAACTTTTTGATGCTTCCTTTTTCGGTATCAACCCCAGAGAGGCCGAAATCATCGATCCCCAACATCGGCTTTTTCTCGAGTGTTCCTGGGAGGCGTTCGAAAATGCCGGTTATGATACTGAAAATTTTGATGGTTTAATCGGCGTCTATGCCGGTATTACCAGCAACTCATATATGCTGAACAATCTGCTTCCAAATCAGGAATTGATTGAAACGATGGGCAGATACCAGATTGGTGTCGGTAATCGGCAGGACCAACTTCCGACTCGCGTTTCTTACAAACTCAACCTCAGGGGCCCGAGTGTCTCTATTCAAACGGCCTGCTCCACCTCATTGGTTGCCGCCGTTTGTGCGTGTCAGGCTTTGCTGGGTTATCAATGCGATATGGCGTTAGCCGGCGGCGTTTCAATATCAATTCCTCAAAAGGAAGGCTATCTTTACCGTGAAGGAAAGATCGGCTCCCCCGACGGTCATTGCCGGGTATTTGATGCCAAGGCGCGTGGAACAGTCAATGGCGAAGGCATCGGGATTGTGATTTTAAAACGACTGACTGACGCGCTTGCCGATAAAGACCATATTCGCGCAGTCATAAAGGCATTGAACTGGCTGCTCTCACCAGAGCCTTTCGAGCTAGCACCGATAAAAAAGGGTATTGCGCCATCGGATCAGTGAAAACCAATATTGGTCATCTGGATGCCGCCGCAGGTATCACCGGATTAATTAAAACTGTTCTGGCGCTCGAAAACAAGTTACTGCCACCCAGCCTGCATTTTGAAGAACCTAACCCCGAGATTGATTTTAAAAACAGTCCTTTTTATGTCAACACCAAGCTCTCCGAATGGAAGGCCGATGGGCATCCCCGGCGGGCCGGCGTGAGTTCCTTTGGCATAGGAGGGACCAATGCCCATGTGCTGGTTGAGGAGGCACCGGTTCAAAAAGCATCGCCTGTTTCCCGGCCGTGGCAGCTGTTGGTGCTTTCGGCCAAAACGGACACGGCCCTTGAGACGGCGACCCGGAATTTGGCCGCGCATCTGAAAAACTATCCGGACGTTATTCTCGCGGATGCGGCATTTACTCTGCTGGTAGGCCGTCGCCGGTTTACGAACCGGCGCTTTTTTGTCTGCCGAAATATCGATGATGCCGTGAACACAATCGATACTTTGGATCCGAAAAGAATGTTTACAGCGGTCGATAAGTGCGAGGATCGGCCGATTGTATTTATGTTTTCCGGGCAGGGGACTCAATATGTCAATATGGCCCTGGAGCTTTACCGGGTTGAACCGATATTCCGCGAGAAGGTCGACCTTTGTGCAGAGATATTCAAAGTCCATCTGGGAATCGACCTCCTCGATGTATTATATCCGAATGAACACCATATCGATGATGCCCGGCATCTGCTAACGCAGACTTCAATCGCCCAGCCGGCACTCTTCACGATTGAATATGCCCTGGCCGGGCTTCTGGACGAATGGAGTATCCGCACGCGGGCGATGATCGGGCACAGCATCGGAGAGTATGTGGCTGCATGCCTGGCCGGTGTTTTCTCACCGGAAGAAGCCTTATCATTGGTGGCCATGCGGGGACGACTCATACAGGACCTTCCGTGTGGTGCCATGTTGACGGTTGCCCTGCCTGAAGAGCAGATCCGCTCCATGCTCGGAAGTAAACTCTCGCTGGCAGCCGTCAATGGCCCATCGAGATGTACAATCTCGGGTCCGGAAGCGGATGTGGCTGCATTTGAAAATGAGTTGGTTTCAAAAGAAATCAGTTGCAGGCGCTTGCACGTCTCCCACGCGTTTCATTCCGCCATGATGGAACCGATCCTGCCCCAATTTATCAAACAGCTTGAAAAGATCCATCTGAAATCGCCGCAAATGAGATATATATCCAATGTGACGGGCACCTGGATAAAGGATACCGAGGCAACAGACCCGGCGTATTGGGCCCGGCATCTTCGTCAGACGGTGCGTTTTTCCGACGGGATTGCCGAATTGTTGAAGATTCCCGATGCAATCCTGCTAGAGGTCGGTCCGGGACGGACATTAGGACGCCTGGCTTTGCAGCAGGCAACCGGAGCCGGCAGCAGATATGCCCTTTCAACACTGCGTCATCCAGAAGAGCAGGGATCCGATGTGGCGTTTCTCTTAAACACCTTGGGCCGGCTGTGGCTCGCAGGTGCTAAAATTGACTGGGCCCAATTTTTTCGAAATGAAAACCGCCATCGTATTCCTGTGCCGACATATCCTTTTGACCACCGGCGATATTGGATTGAGCCCCAAAAAACGGGAGGTCATCAAGAAAGTCGACAACACATACCGCAGGCCAAATCCGAAATAGCCGACTGGTTTTATCTACCTTCCTGGAGACGGACGACACCGCTAAAGCCCAAAAATATCGATATATTGAAAACAAAAGGGCTGTCGTGGCTATTATTTATTGACGAATTTGGAGTGGGCGCTGCAGCCGCCGAACGCTTGAAAAAGGCCGGGCAGCAGATCGTTAGTGTAGTGGTTGGAGACAAGTTTACTGACGTGC
>JARRJQ010000064.1:0-9377 GCA_037388985.1 Desulfobacterales bacterium
GTCATTTAGCCTTTTTACTTAGGTCTATACATAGTACCCTAGAGGATTAGGGCTACTTGCCACTTCCAAAATTTCATTTTGCATCTCTAGTTTAAGAGTAAATGCGCTGCTTTTCCTTCCTTCATGAGTTCCTGGCTGGGTGAGAGATTTGGAAGCCACACATCATAGAAATCCCTTTTTGCAAATTCTGATTTGGGTACACCGCGAGGAGGTCGGCGCACCGTTCCGATTCGAAGCCCTTCTCCATTTGCTCGGGGAGATCCGAGTCTGATTATCCGAATAGCCATGTGCACTCCTTTCTCACGCACAAGGTATCAAACTTTGACGCCTTTTGGACACCTATTGTTAATTTTGAAAAATGAAATTTTTAATCGGTCAGGCGGGGTCTTTGTAAAATCATAAATTCCGCTTTCAGGTCAGGACGGCTCTATTCCAAAGCGCATAATTTTACGCCGCAAGGAATTTTTATCGATGCCAAGCTCCCGGGCGGTTTTAACCCTTTTCCAATTGTTTCTCTGAAGCGCTTGCAAAATAGCGCTTTTTTCGATTTCTTTAAGGGTCAAACCTTTGGGCAAAATCACGGTATCGCCAGTCGGAATGAGATGCGCAGGTAGATCCCGCAACCGAATCATATCTTCCCGGCAAAGCACCGATGCATGTTCAACGGCATTTTCAAGTTCGCGCACGTTTCCGGGCCACTCATGGAGCATCAAGGCCGTTATCGCTTCCTGGTCTATTCCCATAATGTGTTTGCCTTTTTCATGGTTTAATCGTTCGATAAAATGATCCACCAGCAGGGGAATGTCCTCTTTGCGTTCGGCAAGGGGAGGGATGGAAAGTTTGATCACATTGATGCGGAAGTAGAGATCTTCTCTGAAGTTTCCTTCATCAACAAGTTTTTCCAGGTTTCGATAAGTTGCGGCAATCACCCGCGCATTGGTTTTGACTGCCCTTGTAGCGCCCAGAGGCTCATAGACTTTTTCTTGGAGCACCCGCAAAAGCCGGATCTGGATGGCGGGCGATATATCCCCGATCTCGTCTAAAAAGATCGTTCCGTTCTGCGCTATGGCAAAACGCCCGGGTTTATCCTGCCGGGCGTTTGTAAAAGCACCCGCCTTGTAACCAAAAAGCTCGGATTCAATCAGAGTGTCAGGCAAAGCTCCACAATTGACGGCAACGAAAGGTCCATTTTTGTTCGGACTATAGTGGTGAAGGGCTCTGGCAAAAAGTTCTTTGCCCGTGCCGCTGGCCCCCTCAATAAGAACCGTGCTGTTGCTTTCGGCGATCTGGGGAAGAATGGAGAAGAGTTTAAACATTTTCTCGTTTTTGCTCACAATATCTTCAAATGAGCTCTGTTTGCGCAGGGCATCCTGAAGCTGCTTAATCGCTGTTAAATCCCGGAACGTCTCTACCCCGCCGATTACCTTTCCATTGGAATCCTTCAACAAGGTTGTGGTGACACTAATCGGAATCCGCTTTTTATCGGCGCGATAGATAAAAATAGGCATATTCATGATCGCGGTTTTCGTTTCGACGGTCTGGCGAATCAGGCAGCCTGATTCACATACGTCGGCGCGGAAGACCTCATAGCAGGGTTTGCCGATGGCCTCTTCTTTGGGGATGCCCGTTATTTGCTCGGCAGCCTTGTTAAACGAAATAATTCGCCAGTTCAGATCGACTGTAAAAACACCGTCGGCAATACTGTCCAGAATGATTCGGTGCTGTTCCTTTAAAAAGTCCTCGGATGCTTTCATCGTTTAAAGTCTTTTGATTATAGCCCTTGGAGTTTGGCTCGCGGTTCTTTGCGACCAGCGGCTATGGTCTGCGTACAATAAGTTAAGGTGCAAATTGTTCCCGCTGTTACGATTCGGTCGGTTCAGATTGCTTCCTATGAGCACTATAATGCCATAGTCTCCCATAATCAAACTATTAAATTCCCTTATTTATTTAATAGATTTGTTTTTGATGATTTCAATTACCGGTTCCGGCATGATTGTTGCGTAGCTTGAAAAAGAAAATATGATAGCGGATTAGATGCTTGCTATTATGGACACAATAGCCATACCCATTTATAAATCGCGGGTTTCACCGGTTTTCGATACCTGTACCCGGCTCCTGTTGATTGATTGTGAAGATAATCGGCAAATCTCAAGAAGGGAATTTGATCTTGATAGTTTTTCCCTCCGGGAGCGTCTGCAGATTCTTGAAAAAAACGCTGTTGCCGTCATCATTTGCGGGGGTATCAGTGATGTCTTCCATGCGATTCTTTCGAATTCAAACATCCTGCTGATCTGCGGTATTTGCGGCAATGTGGATGAGGTTATAAGCGCTCACATTGACGGCCGGCTCGATGATCCGTGCTTCTTCATGCCGGGTTATAAAGCCAGCGATAAAAAATAAAGACTCTTCACAATACGGCAAATCGGCTCGTTAATTTTTAAATGGGTAATTATTGTTCCTATTTGAGAAATAAAATGGAAACATATTGTTTCTTTCACTCATTTCGCAAACATCTTCCCGTGTCCGGTCTAAAGCTGATAACTTAATAATTCCAGATAGATGCCATCTACAGGGATTAAATTCTTTTTTGGCACTTGTGTTGCTACTTCTAACCGTTAAGATTTCTCGCAGTTGAAAGGAGGAAGGTAAATGCCAAGAAAAAATGGAAGCGGACCGGCGGGGCAGGGATCCCGCTCGGGGCAGGGCAGAAAGCAAAGCGGCGGAGGCCGGGGCCGGAGAGGCGGTTACGGCGCAGGTCCGGGCGGCAGCTGTATTTGTCCAAGCTGTGGAGAAAAAGCGGCGCATCAGTTGGGAGTTCCCTGTTTTGAGGTGAAATGCCCGAAGTGCGGAACAGCAATGACACGAGAATAGAATGAACATGACCCAAAAGATCGGTAGACGTGTCTTGATTAACCATACGGCCGGGATGCAACAAAGACGCGGCCAACGGAAATCTGCAACCTACCCGAAACACAAGTTCCTTTTCGTAAGCAGCATTGGTGGGGTCGGCAAGACAAGTGTTACATTAAATGTTGCAGTCGTGTTTTCTAAAAAGGGGCTAAAAATTGGTCTGCTGGATTTAGACATTTTGGGTCCAAACATTCACCGGATCTTGGGTATGGATCGGCCGTTTGAATCGGATTCAAAAGGGCTATTTACACCGGTTATTTGCTCGGACAACCTGAAAGTTGCCACCATCGAGCATGTGCTGCAAAACAGGAAAAAAATGAAGGACCGGCGCAAGCCTGCCGAGACGACCGACATCCAGTGGTTTATTCGCAACATAAACTGGGGCAAGCTGGACTATCTTTTTGCAGATACACCGGCAGGATCAGGGAAAGCATTGCGCACTGTGATTCGTTCCATGCCGGATGCAAAGATAATTATTGTCTCCGCACCCAATAGGATATCCGCGGAGCATGCCCGAAAGATGATCAATTTTTTCAGAAAAGAAAAAATCCAAATCTTCGGATGGATTGAAAACATGCGAGGGTTCTTATGCCAGCATTGCAACCAACGACAGGAGTTGTTCAGCACCGGCACCGGAAACAGAGCCATCTTTCTGATGGATGTTCCCTTTTTGGGTCGCATACCCATTAACCCGCAAATGGTGGGGTGTGCTGATGCCGGCCAGCCTTACCTTGAAAAATATCAGGACTCGGAAGCCGCAATTGCCTTTAGCCATGTTGCTGAAACGATTTTGAAATACTGTGCTGCGGAAAGGATTGAAAGCAATGAAAATATCAGTTTGCGGAAAGGGAGGAAGCGGTAAAAGTGCCCTTGTCACATTGCTGGCAAAGCAGGCTCGGGACAGAAACATTAGGGTTCTGGTCGTTGACTCTGATGAATCCAACTCCGGTCTTTTTCGAATGCTTGGCTTTGAGCAGCCACCCGTGCCTCTGATGGAGTTAATTGGAGGTAAAGCAGAATTAAGGGAAAAGATGAGCCAGGCCAACATTTTTACTGAAAGTCAAATTTTTGTTGAAGATATTCCGCCTTTGTACATGCAGCTAAACGACGGTTTGACTCTGGTGAGCATCGGGAAGATTCTCCAATCGCTTGAAGGATGCGCCTGTCCCATGGGCGCGTTATGCCGCGAATTCTTGAAGAAGCTGCGACTCACCGAAAATGAAATTGCGCTCATAGATATGGAAGCAGGGGTGGAACATTTCGGCAGGGGCATCGATGAAGGCATAGATCATGTTCTTCTCGCAATCGAACCATCATTTGAATCCATCTCAGTGGCAGAAAAAATAAAGTCCCTTGCCGCGGGTATCGACAAGAGAGTCTGGGCGGTTTTAAATAAAATAGACTCTGACAACATTGGTTTAAAGTTAAAAGAAGGACTAAAAATAACGGGCATAGAAGTCATCGGGGTTGTTCCGCAGGATCCTCTGGTATTCGAGGCCTGCCTTGAAGGTCGAGCCCTGGGTGAGGGAGAGGCTTTTCGCGCAACCGGAAAGGTCCTGGATTTTTTATTGTCAGAGCATTGAATAATCAATTTGGAGTTGGATATGTGCTTGAGTTCCGTATACATCGATTCGGGCGGAGAGCCGAAGCAAATCATGCGCGATGTTGCCCGCATGGAGGCGGTGGCAGAAGGGTATTCTCTCATCGATCTCTTTGGGCAGAGGACATTTGTGCAGGGCAAGATAAAGCGTATAGACTTCATGGATGAGCACTCTGTTCTGATTGAACAGAATCTAAATAAAAAATGATTAGTGAAAAAGGAGAATACCTTCAATGCCGATGAAAAGCACTCAATTTGATGCCGAAAACCGCCAAGCGCAGATGAAAATCCAAATGGGAAAAATAACCGAAACGCTGAAACACATCAAAAATAAGATCCTGGTCATGAGCGGCAAAGGCGGTGTGGGAAAGAGCAGTGTCGCCGCTTATTTATCGGTGGCTTTGGCCAAGCGGGGCTACAAGATAGGTCTCATGGACGTGGATTTGCACGGCCCCAGTATCCCGCGTATCCTGGGTCTGCAAGGCAGCCTCGAGTTCAGCGGTCACGAAGGCAAAATGCTCCCCATTGCGTACCTGCCGAATATGGAGGTGATGTCGATTGAAACCCTGATGGGCTCAGACAAAGATGCAGCCACCATCTGGCGAGGTCCTCTAAAGATCGGTGTTATTAAACAGTTTATCTCCGATATTAAATGGATGGATTTGGATTATCTGATTATTGATTCGCCGCCGGGTACGGGCGATGAACCCTTGACTGTGGCGCAGACCATCCCGGACGCAAAAGCGCTGATTGTAACCACACCGCAAGAGATTTCACTTGCCGATGTTAGAAAATCCATCAACTTTTGCCGCCGGGTCAAAATGGAGATTCTAGGACTGGTTGAGAACATGAGTGGGCTGCAATGTCCTTATTGTGGAAAGATCATCGACGTATTCAAAACCCATGGCGGGATGTTGACGGCCAAAAAAGAAAATTTGAGGCTACTGGCAACCCTGCCACTCGAACTCGAAGTGGTAAAGGAAGGAGATGCCGGTCATGTCGGCTTTCTGGACAACGATTTGCTTTTACTCACCCAAGAATTAAACAAGATGGTGGATAAAATTGTAGAATTAACCCAGCGAGAGGGCCGCCACCCAAGAAGCTATACTGAAGAATGCATGCAAGCGGATTAAGGGCCTGATTGATTAAAACACCAGAAGATAAAGGAGGGTATAATGGCGGAAGAAAAAGAAATGAGAGAGACCAAGGGTAAGAAAATGGCTGATCCTGCCACGGCAACCATTGACCCGGCCAGCCGGCAGATGATCGAGCGCGCCCAGCAGCTGGGAATCGAAACGGCATTTGACCGGGCCGTTACGATGAAACCTTGCAACATCGGGACCCAGGGCACTTGTTGCAAAAATTGCGGTATGGGGCCCTGTCGACTGCCGCTTCCGAAGGCAGGCATAGAAGGTGAGGATACGCGCAAAGGTATTTGCGGAGCAACCCCAAATACCATCGCCGCTCGCAATTTTATCCGGATGATTGCCGGCGGCGCTGCCGCCCATTCCGATCACGGCCGCTCAGTTGCTGAAGTATTTTTATCGGCTGCCCGAAAAGAAACCGATGCCTATAAAATTAAAGATACACGAAAACTTATCGATGTCGCAAATTGGCTGGGAGTTGAAACGACCGTTGAAGTTGACGGAAATACACTGGATCGTGATATCGATGAAATTGCCGTCGAAGTCGGTGAAAAGGCAATGAATGAATGGGGCAAGCCCGAGGGTGAACTTCTTTTTGCTCGGCGCGCCCCTGAAGCCCGTTACAAGCTCTGGGAAAAACAGGGCGTCCTGCCGCGAAACATCGATAGAGAAATCGTTGAAATCATGCACCGTACCCATATCGGTGTCGACCAGGACTATAAAAATCTGATGAAGCAGGGCACCCGCGCGGCGATTGCAGATGGGTGGGGCGGTTCCATGCTGGCTACCGAACTTCAAGATATATTATTCGGCACACCTTATCCGATAGCTTCCGAAGCCAACCTGGGTGTGATGAAGGAAGATATGGTCAACATCGTTATTCACGGCCATGAACCGGTTCTTTCCGAGATGATTGTTGCGGTCGCCCAGAGAAAAGAGATGCAAGACTATGCCAAATCCAAAGGGGCCAAAGGTATCCAGCTTTCCGGCATTTGCTGCACAGCCAATGAAATGTTACAGCGCCACGGGGTGCCCCTGTGCGGAACCTTTTTGCAACAGGAGCTGGCCATCATCACCGGAGCCTGTGATGCCATGGTAGTCGACATTCAATGCATTTTTCAGAATCTGGCCAATGTCGCCAAATGCTTTCACACCAAGCTGATTACCACCCACCCCATCGCGCGCATGGAACAGGACAATGTGCTTCACATCGAATTTGACGAACATCATGCTGTCGAAGATGCCGAACGGATCGTCAAGCTAGCCGTTGATAATTTCCAGAATCGGTCTGCAGAAGTGATGATTCCCCGGCAGAAATCCCCGATTATTGCCGGATTTGGGGTGGAATCCATCGAATATCATCTGGGTGGAACCTTCCGTGGGTCTTACTATACATTGAACGACAACATCATCAACGGCAGAATCCGCGGTATCGGCGGTGTGGTGGGCTGCAATAACGCACGGACCAAACATAATGAAAACCACAGCCGCATCGTCAAAGAACTGATCAAAAACGATGTGATCGTATTGACACCGGATGCAATGCAATTGCCTGCGCCATGGAAGGACTGCTGACGCCGGAATCCGCCCGCGTATTCTGTGGTCCGGGATTGGCTGAGGTCTGTGAAACTGTGGGCATTCCCCCGGTGCTACATCTGGGATCCTGCGTGGACAACAGCCGCATTCTTCTGGCCGCCACCGAAGTGTTGAAAGCAGGCGGCCTGGGCAGCGACATCAGCGATCTGCCGGCGGCAGGCAGTGCGCCGGAGTGGATGAGCGAAAAGGCAATCAGCATCGGCCATTATTTTGTAGCCTCCGGGGTTTACACCATTTTCGGTGTCACCCTGCCGGTGTCCGGTGCCCCGGTATTTCGTAAATATCTATTTGAGGAGTTTGAAAAAATGTATGGCGGCATGTGGGATCTGGAAGTCGATCCGATTAAACACGCTCACAAAATGATCGCCCATATCGACAAGAAGCGCAAAGAACTCGGTATCGACAGGGCCAGAGAAAGAATCCTGGTGGATATGGCCGCACGCCGGGAGTTGGAATCGGCCTGATGCTTTTCCGCCATTAATCGGTTATTTAAAGGAAAGGAGGCGGCATGGATCAACGATTTGCCAGATTTCAGTTCTGTGATTCAAGGTTGTTTTCTTATTTAGAAAAGACAATCAATCGTCTGCCCGATAAAGTTAAAGAAGACTTTTTAAATGACCTATCACTTCAAATACTGGCAGACGAAGATATCCTTGATGCATGCGTTAGACGGTATGCGTTCGATCAGCCGGCTGAAACACTGATATATCTGAATTCGAAAATACTCATTGAACCCGAACACGTTATTCTTTGCATTATCGCCCATGAGATTGCGCATACGATTCTCGGTAAAAGTGAACCGGATCCGAGTGAGAATGCAATCGAGGATTTGTTAATCGACTGGGGATTCAAAAAAGAAGTAGAAGCGATGCGATACGATCGGACGATTGCCCAATCAGAGGGTTACAGGGCCGGATATAACTGGGCACGAAGACAAAACGAAGATTATCTCATGCAGCATTTTAGCCTGTATTTCGATGAGTGGAATGAACACGGTCTGGGCAGTTTATCCAGAGAGCAATTAGAGATGCTTCACCAGCAGGCTGAAATAGGCTCGATTTTAGCCGATGCAGCCCGGACAAACGCGTTGGATTTCGTCGAATCCGAGAGTGAGAAACCTCAAAAAAGCGTTTCAGTAAGGCAGGCGTTTCTGACAGGCATATTGACGGCTGTAAAGGAATTGAAACTAAATGAGTTATTCAGCCCCAAAACCTGTGAGACGCTCTATTCTTCTGCGGAAGATGTCACGGCTTGAACTTTAGCCTGCCCGCTTTATCGGCGACAGGGGATCGCAAAATATGATCGCTTTTGGACCGGTTCCTTCCAGACGTCTGGGTCGCAGTCTGGGAATTAACAACATACCACCCAAAGTATGCACTTACGCCTGTGTATACTGCCAGGCGGGGAAAACCACTCGGATGCAAACCGAGCGGATGCCGTTTTATGATCCAGAAGAAATCTATATCGATGTCAGAAAGAAAATCGAAAAAGCGCACAAGAAAGGCGAATCAGTTGATTATCTCACTTTTGTGCCGGATGGCGAGCCGACGCTCGATATCCATATCGGCCGAGAAATCGATCTATTGAGAACGTTGGGAACTAAAATTGCGGTGATTACCAACGCTTCGCTCATCTGGCGAGAGGATGTCAGAGAGACTCTCTACAGAGCGGATTGGGTTTCCCTGAAAATTGATGCAA
This sequence comes from Desulfobacterales bacterium, assembly GCA_037388985.1. GTDB lineage: Bacteria > Desulfobacterota > Desulfobacteria > Desulfobacterales > JAHEIW01 > JAHEIW01. Next base: position 8,950 of record JARRJQ010000064.1, read on the forward strand.
CGCGCGAAAAGCTCTGGCGCAGAATCAATCGACCGCATCGAAAGTTAAACCTGGCTGTTATTCTGGATGGCATGCGGGAATTTGCGAAGTTATTTAGAGGCAAATTGGTCACCGAAACAATGCTGGTCAGAGGGGTCAATGACAGCTCAATAAACATGATTGAGGTCACTGAGTTTATTGCTCGATTAGAGCCGTTTAAAGCCTATCTATCAGTGCCCACACGGCCGCCGACAGAAAAATGGGTAAAGCCTCCTGATGAGAAAACCCTCAATGCCGCCTTTCAAACCATGAGCGAAAAAATCGATCGGGTAGAATATTTGATCGGTTACGAGGGCAATGCTTTCGCCTTTACGGGTGATGTCGAAGATGATCTGCTGAGCATAATGGCCGTGCATCCGATGCGCGAAGATGCTGTCAAAGAATTTCTG
>JARRJQ010000065.1:0-13424 GCA_037388985.1 Desulfobacterales bacterium
GTACTGGACCAGTACTACCGCCAAATATGATACGTTTAAAGAAGCCATAGCAGCGCTGGCTAAACAGTATGATCGATCTCCGGATTGGATTCAACATCATATGGGATCCACGAATGATCTTGATCTAATCCATCGAAACTTATCAAATAACAAATTGAGTGCGCCTCCAACAACCCAAGCGGCTGAAAGCGACACGTCACCAGATATTATCTTTTATAACCCGCGCAGACCCCATAAGTACTGGACCAGCGCCACTGCCAAATATGATACCTTCGAAGAAGCTATCTCTGCTCTGGCCAAAGCCTATGACCGTCCCCCTGAATGGGTCAAACAGCATATGGGAAATACGAATAACCTCAATGACATTCATCATAATCTGGAAAAAAGCAAATCCGCTGATGCTTCACCTTAAATTTCATCCTTCACAATCTGTTTAAAAGCACATTTGGACACAGCTAATTATTAAATTATACCCTTATCCGCCGGGGATGGCTTCAAATTCCATATATTGACAACTGCGTCAATTTGCTGTACGATTTGATCCGATTATATTGTAATATAGAATATTTATATTACTTGCCGGCATCACTCCATCAGCCAGCTTCAGTCGGAGTGAACCTTATTATTGAAAGGACCAGCAATTATGGCTTCATTAAATCGGGATATAGTTGCGCTGATACGAATTTTTACCAGCTGTTTGATTACATTTGAACTGGAAGATGGCATCGATCAACGAATAAAGCAATTGGGAGAGATTCCTGATATTAATCCCTATAGAAAATTTTATTGTGCTGAGCTTGCAAAAGAAATTCATGAAGTTTCCTATTTGACCGAGAAACAAAAGATATTGTTTGACACCTATAACGTGCGCGATTTTGAAAACAAATCCAAACGTCTGGTTTCCTATTCAGAAAATGCAGATATCCAAAGTTTGATGAATGAGCTGGAAATTGTAAAAAGAGAGTTGAAAAATTCTGCCAACCTGATTGATAAAAGACGCAATAAACTCCTGCGTCAACGAACAGCGTATATTATCCTTTTTTTCGTTCTATGGATAGTGCTGTATTTCTTTTACAGCCGTGGGATTGTCAGAAAATAGATTCGTTTTCTTAAGCAGAGCCTTGCCCCTGAATCGATTAAGGAAATTAATCGCTGATGTATCAAGCATTCTACAATTTGAAAATTAAACCCTTCCAAATCACAACTGATCCAAAATTTTTATGGTTGGGTGAAAAACATAAAGAGGCTTTGGCAACCCTTAAATATGGTATTCTTGAAAACAAGGGCTTTTTGCTTCTGACCGGCGATGTCGGAACCGGAAAAACGGTATTAATCCACGGCCTGGTAAAAATAATAGACATTTCGGCTATTGTGGCCACCATTCCGGACCCCGGACTAAGCAGCATGGATTTTTTTAACTTTCTGTCTGAAGAATTTAAGATGAACCGCCGCTTTGACACCAAAGGCGCCTTTCTTATCCATCTGAAGCATTTCCTGTATAAGGCCTCAGCCAGCGACAAGAAAGTATTGCTGGTCATCGACGAAGCCCAGCGGTTGAATCATGCGCTTCTTGAACAAATAAGGCTTTTATCCAACATCGAAATGGATAACCGTAAACTGATAAACATCTTTTTTGTTGGACAAAGTGAATTCAACAGGATGCTCAATGAAGAACGCAACAAAGCGGTTAAACAAAGAATAACAGTCAGTTATCATATCGATCCCCTGACGCAAAAAGAGACACGGGATTACATCAACCACCGCCTCAAGGTGGCCGGCGGTGATCGCGAAATTTTTAAGCCGGAAGCTCTGCACAAAATTTACGCATTCTCCCACGGTTATCCGAGATTGGTTAATATTATTTGCGATCATGCGTTGCTGACCGGATATTCCGCAGGAAAAAAGGCCATCGATGCCGACGTAATTAAAGAATGTGAAAAAGAGCTTCGCATCCCGATAAACAATGCAGACAGGGAAGCAAAAGAACATGAATTTTTTGAAAACCAGCCAAGCGCCCTCTCCGTGCTTCAAAACCGTTCAATGACCAAGCGGATTGGATTTTTGGCAATCATTATTTTGCTTTTGCTTTTTGCCGGATTCGTTTTATACAAGTTTCAATTAAGAGATGCACCTCCTTGGAAAATAGAAGAAATCGCTCCACAATCTTATGAATCACCGACTCTAAAATCCAAAGAATCTTTTCTGCCTGGAATTGAAAACCAACGGACAACCCTAAAAGAACTGCCTGTCGTAAAGCGCTTTGAGGAGACAACCCGCAAAGATAATAATTTGTCGAAGACCGATGAGCCGGAAACCGGCGGTCAAAAAGATCAAGAGACAAACGAGCCACATGTAAAGCCATTTCCTGATCGAAAAATAGTGATTTACTTCAAATATAACTCAAATGATCTTCCGGAGCCCGCCTATGAGACACTTAACCGAATTGCTGAATTTATGATTCACAACCCGGAAGCCAAGGTAAACATCAGCGGCTATACCGACTCATTTGGCTCATACAGTTATAACATGAGCGTTTCGCAATTCAGGGCTAATATCGTCAAAGGATATCTGGTGGGCAAAGGTGTTTCCCCCCTTAATATTGAAGCCGTGGGGCTGGGTCCTGAGAATCCGATTGCAAACAATCAAACGGAAAAAGGCAGACAGACGAATCGTCGCGTAGAAATTGAACTCAATATCGATCAACCGTAGATGCCGCTACCTGCTAAATCTGAACGTTTGAGTTCATGAGCCGAAATCCAGCGGGCTTCAGCCGCATCATCACCGGCTGCCGGTTCTCCGCTGACATAATCTGCCGCCAAATCGATTATGACATAGTGAAAACGTATCTTTTCGTCTTCATCACGATCAATAACGTCAAAGATATAAATTGGCTTTCCGGCTCGAATTTTAATACCCGTTTCTTCTAGTATTTCTCTTTCAGCCGCTTGCTGAAGCGTTTCGCCAATTTCCACGCTGCCACCGGGAATCGCCCATAGATCTTCAGCCGGCGCTTTACCCCTGCGGACCAATAAAACACAATTACTTTTAAATACGACGGCGCCTACCGCCACCACAGGACAGTGCGGATACGCATTTTTATTTTTCAATGTGCGTTCTTTCAAAATCTGAATATATCCTTTTTTGCTTCCATCGATATACAGTTCACCTACACAACTGGAATGATGAAAAGATGGGGTCCCGCGCTCGTAGTGAAGCTTTTTGCTCTATTTTGCGCCTGCAATGCATCGTCTTGAAAAATATCATAATTCATGAGATAAACCAAATGCTATAGAAATTCCGAAACATCAATTATGCCTAATTTGAAAAATAGGGATCAATGAAATTTTCAGTAGCTCAAGCCCGGCAGGAACTGGAACGTCGCATCCTGCACGGGCTGGCATGCGAGTGGGAATCGGCACTGTTAAGCCTGAAACCGGCCCAACGTCAGCTCATCCGCAAACCGCTTTTTGCGATCAAAGACTTAAAAACCCAATGGGGCAATTGGTCAGCGCAAAAGCGTGAAATCACTTTGAGCCGTCAACTGGTGAATAACTATCGTTGGGATTCAATTCGCGATGTCTTGCTGCATGAAATGGCCCATCAAATCGCACACACCATTTTTACCGCCCCTGCGGAGCCCTCGCACGGACACGCCTTCAAACAGGCCTGCAAGATGCTTCGAATTGACCATCGTGCTTCGGCAGATTATAAACCGCTTCAGGATCGCTTGCTGCAGGATGCCGACAATCAACATGATAAACGTATGCGACGGATAAAAAAACTATTGGCTCTGGCGGAAAGCAAAAATCTTTTTGAAGCTGAGGCAGCCATGGCCAAAGCCCATGAGCTGATTGCCAAATATAATATCGAATTTAACCGTCACCATAATGAGCGCCAATTTATCAGTATGTTTGTTGGCTCCCCGGCTTTGCGCCATCACCGTGAAGATTACCATCTGGCCAATTTGCTTCTGGATTTTTATTTGATCCGCGGTATATGGGTATCGGCTTACGTGTTTACAAAAGCTAAAATGGGCAGGGTTCTGGAAATCAGCGGTACCATCCAAAACATAAAAATTGCCGAATATGTGCATGATTTTATCCTGAAAAGATACTTCAAATTTAAATACCCGTATACCGCTTCGGTGAAAACATCAGCGTCCAATCAGGATGCCGGGGTATTACGCGATGGCAAAAAAATCGGTAAAAAATTAATCATTGCCAAAGGCATCAGTGACCGCAATAGCGGCAAACCGCATTTGATCACAGGCACCTAGTTTTGAAACCACGTTCAGCCATTTTTCGGCTTAACCACTGGCGAATTGGATTCTGGCGTTATGCAAGAAGCTAGGAAATCAATGAAGATAACAACCGCCAACTCTCCCGGAGTCATCCGGGTATGGGATTTGCCTGCGCGGCTGTTTCACTGGCTGCTGGTCATCTTTGTGATCATCTCTTTGGCGACCGGCAAAATCGGCGGAAATGCCATGCAATACCACCAGTGGAGTGGATTTACGATCTTTGTGCTGATTCTGTTCCGGTTGATCTGGGGGTTTGTCGGCAGCCGGGAATCCCGTTTTGTGGCATTTGTTAAAAGTCCGTCGGCGGTCTTTCGCTATGCAGTGGCTCTGCTGCGCAGGGATTCGCCGCACTACTTCGGTCATAACCCGCTCGGTGGATGGTCGATAATGGCCATGCTTTTTGTACTTTTGCTTCAAGCCACAACCGGATTGTTTGCAAACGACGACATTGCCACCGAGGGGCCGCTGTATAAGTGGGTAAGCAAGGCAGCCAGCGACGCAATCACCCGAATTCACATACTAAATCAAAGAGTCATCATCGTTCTGGTATCGATCCATGTGCTGGCGGTGCTCTATTATCTTTTCTATAAGCGTGAAAATCTTCTCAAGCCGATGGTTACCGGTGTCAAGCAATGGAGCGGTGCGGATCCCGAACCGGCAACCGACCACATCTGGATGGCGGTGGCCATAATCGGGCTGGCGGGTCTTGCTGTCTATCTTCTCGTGCGTTAGCGTGCTTATCGGCCCACCAAAGAAAGCGGCTGGTGGACGGACTCACGCCTGCTGTCCTATGAACCCTACCGGTTGCGGAACTGACTATGACAGGCCTTGCAGCTTTTGGCAACTTCGCCAAATTGCGTCTTGATCGCATTAAAGTCGCCACTCTTCGCTTTGCTGACGAGATCGGTGATTTGGTTTTCCAATGTCCGCGCGAACTCATTGAATTTGTCTTGCTGCTGAAAAGCCGAAGATTTCAATGAAGTATGGCCCTTATCTGTTCCAGGCACCCTAAAAGCCTGCCAGGGTAAACGTGACAGAGTCTGAACAAGCAGCGCATTATCCTCAAAAGCCTCTTTGTTGTCAGAGCTCTTTTCATTCAGCATGGCGGCCATGCGTCCGAAATGCTGGGACATCAGGAACATGACTGATTGGCGGTATTTGATGGCGAACTCGGGCTTTGAAAATTGGCTATTTGCTGTTGCCGAGACGCTTACAAGCAGAAAAAAACAAATAACAATCTGCAAAAATTTTTTCATCCGACCTCCTTTGAAAAAAAGGGCTTGCCGCATTCCGGTCATTTTTGCCCATCCAGCCAATAGGGATTGATGAGATCCTCAAAGATCGTCATGGCAGCTTCAGCTCCCTGACCGGAAGCAGTTACGATCTGCTTATAGCCTCCTTCGACATCACCGGCTGAATAAACCCCGGCAACCGTCGTACGATGCTTGCCGTCCTGCTTTATATAGCCGTCTTCATTGATTTCCAGACCGATCTTCTGCGCCAGTTCCACCGCCGGGGTGTAGCCAATGGCAATAAAGACACCATCGCACTTAAATTCGGTGGTATCGTTGGTTTGCTTATTAAACAGTAAAATTTCCTTTACCCGTTCTTCGCCCCGGATTTCTTTGACTTCGGTGTTCCAAAGTATGGGAATGTTATTGTCCATGAGCTGTTGGGTTAAAAATTCCTGGGCACGCAATTTATCCCGCCGATGGATTAGCGTCACATCGATGCCCATATGGAAAAGGTGTAATGCTTCGGTAACCGCACTGTTACCGCCACCTACCATGACCACTTTTTTCCCTTTAAAAAGCGGTCCGTCGCATGTGCTGCAATAACTGACCCCTCTTCCCGATAAACGTGCCTCACCGGGGATATCCAAGTGGCGATGGCTGGCGCCGGTTGCCAGCAGAATGGTTTTGGTTTGAAATTGTCTGCGGGTGGTTTTTACGCTAAACGGAGGGCCGGGTTGGATATCGGCTACAGCTTCGCCTTGAAAAATCTGCACATATTGCAGCGCATGGCTCACCATGATATCCACCAACGATTTGCCGCCCACAGAGGTACAACCCGGGTAATTTTCGACAATCGGAGTAGTTGCCACCTGACCACCGAGCGCATTTCGTTCGACAATGGCTGTGCGCAATCCGCTGCGGACCGCATAAATGCCGGCAGTTAAACCGGCCGGTCCGCCGCCCACAATCAATAGATCCGTTTCAACCAGTTCAGCATCGCTTTCAGGTATAAAGATAGTCTGGGCCTCCAATTTCTCCAGAGAAAGAATAAAAACTTCTTCCGGCTGCGCCCCCTGCCCGATGAGGATATCGTTGGCAAATGCCTGGGGCACGCTCTGGGCCGAATATTGATTCGCCAGCTCCGGTTCGCTCTGAATATCGATGATTTCCAGCGAAATCCTTTTCGGCATTTCGATGGCGGCTTTTACTGCATTTATGGCCTGTTGGGGACAATACGGACAGGTAGGACTGACAAATATTTTAATATGTCGAGCAGAATCAATCTTTTTGATGACTTTTAGCGATTGCTCGCTCAGCTGGCTTTGCCCCAGACCGACTAAGATTAATACTTCGAGAAACGTACGAGCCTCTTCGCCCATCGGAGCGCCAAGCCACTTAATGGAATATTTCTCTGGAGCAATCAGCAGTGTGGGTGAATGCGTAACATTCCACTTTTTTGCCAGCTTATGGTCTAGATTGTACTCTCGCAGGGTAATTTTGGAGCTAAGCTGGCGAAATGCGCGGATCACCTGCCGATTGGCATGGGTGAAAACATCTTCGTGTCCTTTTGTGGAAAATAGATAAAGCGGCATTGCATTGGGCAATTGTTCAAAGCTCGTTTTCAATTGCTGAAGGTAAGCCTGACTGGCCATCTCGCGTTCGGAATCGGAATCCATATATGGCGTATCTTGCATCGAATGTCCTTCCTTCTTTGACTCCATTTATCTTTGGCAGATAAAGGCTCTGATCCCCCAAACGGTTTGATCAGATGTGATAATTAAATAATTTTAAGTATCCGAAAGTTAAGTGTCAACCCGACTTCAGCCCGGATAGGGCAAGAGGCTGCAACATGCAAAACGCTTTAATCCGGCGGCTGGCTAAAAGCTAGAGTAATTTGCTCTGCAATATGGCTCTTGCGAGTTCAAGGTCTTCTTTATTGGTAATCTTTATGTTACTGCGGCTGCCGGGGACAATCTTTACGGTGTGTCCAAGGCGTTCCACCAGCGAAGCATCATCGGTCCCGATAAACCTATCCTGTTTAGCAACTTCATGGGCTTTTATAATCATTTTTGCTCGAAAGGCCTGGGGAGTCTGGGCTAACCACAGTGAATCTCTTTTGTAGGTTTGTACAATCTCGTTTTTAGCGTTGACCTGCTTTACCGTATCGAATGCCGGTATACCTATGATACACGCTCCGAATTCGGTGGCACCCTTAATGCAGGCGACAAGTTGTTCCAGTCTTACAAATGGCCTCACTCCATCGTGAATGACAATGATTCCGTCATCCGGCTCGACACCTTGGAGACCGTTGTATACCGAGTCCTGACGCTCAGGCCCACCGGCTACTAGCGTTATGTTCTTTTGGAATTTGGCAGACATCATAAGAGTGTTACGACAAAAATCGAAATCTTCCTTCGGTGCAACCAAAATGATTTGGCTCACCAGCTGGCAGCCATCGAATATGGCTAATGTATGCTTTAAAATCGGAATCCCATCTATCGCAATATATTGCTTGCGCACCGAATCGTTCATGCGCATTCCTTTCCCAGCAGCTACAATGATTGCGTGTACCTTTTCTTTCATTTTAAATAGCTGAGTTCCTTCGGCAACGGTACCCCCTTGCCCATAGTATCTTCGCCATAATTAACCTCGGCAAGGATTTGAATGTCTTTTAACGTGCGCGCATCGCCTTCGAAAACCACCTCAGTGAGATTTTCTTTCTGAATCTTACCGCCAGCCCACTGAAGATCCAGAACACTGCTGGCGTCAAATCGATCGGATCCGACAACCAGTTCAACCTGTCCGCCGTATTGTTGAACAATTTTAGCCACCAGAAGGCAGGGCCGACTATGAAATCCTAATTTGACAGGCACGCCAACTTCAATGTGGGAGCGCTCAATATTTTCATTGAGTATTTTTTGGGCCAATTCGATACCGGTCGTCAGAAAATCGCATGCGTAAAATAGCCCGTAATTAATGGTGCGATCCAGAAGCGTTTTGGAGTTCACCAATTTCGATAATTGGATTTGAACTTTTTTATACGTATTTTTATATCCAGCCTCATACAGGTGACGCTCAAAAAAATGAAGTAACCGCCCGACCATTTGAAGCAGATGAAAAACAACCGAAAAATAGCCTCGCAACCGTTTCAGCTCCCGATTGCCGAATCTTAATCCCCCATGGATCACATAGGTGTCAAAAGAGGATTGTAAATTGTGCATCATCATCTCATATCCTCTGATTTCAACCTCATTTACCTTGCCGGGAACTAGGGTCAAGATTTCTTTATACGGATAAGGATCATAAAATTTCAATTGCTCAAAGCTATTGCTAATATTTAAAAATTCACTGGAGATTTTGACGATATTTTTCTTCTGTTGATCTTTGTCTTTATCGTCAATATCATAATCGAGCATTTGGTTGGCGACAACGCTCGGAAAATCAGATGCTGAGAATCGTGTCTGCGGCAGCGGAATTTTAAGCCGCTGGGCTTCTTTTAAGATGACCGGTGCCATTTTAATTAGGACACGGATTAAAAAATCAAGGGTTTTTTCACCTTCCTTGGGGAAATTACCGACATCGACCAGATCGTAAAAACCGACACGATTAGAGATATGCTTCTGGAAATTTGCGGCCAAGCTCAAGTGTCGAACGGCAGCGGTTAGCTCCCGGTAAAAATACCAGTTTTTATTATTTTTGGCACCATGAAAATCGAGAAAATCTTCCAGAAGCATAGATGTCGAAACAAGTGTCGAGTAAAGTTTTTGAGTAAATACAACGTTGGTTTTGTTGATATCTAAAATGTACAGGCAACACTTTAAGTAATCGTGAGAAAATATTCGTACTTTTTCAGCAAATGAACCTTCAACAGATGGCTCGGTTTTTTTCATTGATGGTTGTGATTTCCTTTCCGGGAAATGAGTGAAAAAAGCCTGGCAGCTCGTGCAGTTGGATGTGGTGGCCGGAAACGATCAAACGGTCAGAGTAGCCCGTAAGCCGAATTCTGTTCCCGGATCGGGTTACCCCTGCCGGGTGACGATCATTCATCTGTGGATGTCGGTTACCCGACACCTCTTGCGACCTACCCGGAAGCTCGGGCGGGCGACCCTCAAACGCTTCCCTATTTGGTCTTGCACCGGGTGGGGTTTGCCGAGCTTCCCCGGTCACCCGAGGAACTGGTGCGCTCTTACCGCGCCGTTTCACCCTTACCCGGCACGAATTGGTGCCAGGCGGTTTGCTTTCTGTTGCACTTTCCTTCGCGTCACCGCGACTCCGTGTTACGGAGCACCCTGCCCTGTGGTGTTCGGACTTTCCTCCAGATTAAAAATCCAGCGATCGTCTGGTCTACTCTGACCGTTCTTTTTGATCTTCCCAGTATATGATCCTCTCACAGATCGGGCATCTTTGCAACTTGTCTCCGCGTTGCAGTTCGTTGTATAGCTGGGGCGGGATATTCATATGGCAGCCCTGACACACGGAACTGCTGACAGCGACAATGCCAATCTTATTTGTCTGGTTGGCTTTTATGCGGTTAAACGTGTCGAGCAATTCAGCATCGATACTCTCTGATAGCGTCTTCCATTGAGCATTGAGCTTATCTAGCTGCAGTCTTTGTTCCTGCGCTTCCCTTTGAATGGTTTCTTTTTCGGTTTGTATCTCTGTTTTAAGTGCAGCATATGCTGCACTTTTTGCCTTAAGCGCCCTGTCCGCTTCTTCAATGCGTTCCAGAAATTCAATCATCTCATCTTCGAGTTTTGAATTTTTCTCTTTAAGATCATCTATTTCCTTCAGCGATGACTGATATTCTTTATTGGTTTTAACCGAATGAAGTTTTGCCTCACTTTTTTTAATGCGGTCGAGGTTCGCCTGCGCATCGGATTCATAAGCCCGATATTGATGATTCATCTCCTTGATCGTCGATTCTTGCTGCTCAAGCACTTGCTTTAAATTAAGCTGCTTTCCATCAAGTTCTTCAAAGCGCTGATTGACCTTGCCTAATTTTTCCTTGATATTGCTTATTTCTATTTCGATCTGCTGAAGTTTAACAAGGGCGCTAATTTGTTCTTTGGTTATATCGGGCATCACATTTTATCCAGCTAAAGATTCGATCAATGGTAAAAAAACGCGCCTCATCGGGCATCCGACATCCATCTTTTTCAATCACTTTCTTATAATATACTGAATGGATCTTTTTCAATGGTACAGGGTCTGATTTTGACCTTGATTCCTGCTTCAGCGAAAATTGTTGCGAGCTGCTGTGCCAGGGCCTCAACCATGAGATGTTCAGAGGCAAAATGGCCAATATCGATGATTGCGCGATTAGCGCTTTCCGCATCACGGGCATCATGATAGTGGATATCGCCACTGATATAAACCTGGGCATTTGAAGCTAAAAAGGCTTTCATCAAGCTTGAGCCGCTGCCACTGCATATCGCCACCTGGCTGATCTTAAGTTCGGGATTCCCCGCTACTTTGACAAAGTTTAGGTTAAGTTTTTCTTTAACGGCCAAGGCCAGCGATGTTAAGCTTCTGACTTTATGCAAAAAGCCAATCCTTCCAATGCCATGTTCGATCGCGTTGTCAATGACCGGAGAAATATCATGAGCCATGTCATCGTTCGTTTTAAGCGGTTGTTCCACTTTGTGCGGTTGCAATATTTCCAGTTGGTTAAGCCCTAATCGCCGCGCTAAAACATCGTTAACACCGTCGTGAACAATATCCAGATTGGTATGCGCCGAAAAAATCGCCAGTTGATGTTGCGAGGCTGACTGAACAATGGATCCGCTGGGACTCTGAAAATCAATGCACTTTAATGGCCTGAAAAACAACGGGTGATGAGCAATTAATAAATCAACATCTTCTGCGCAAGCGGCTTTAACCACCTCCAGAGTCGGATCCAAGGTCGTCCATATACTGCGAACAGGCCACCGCAGATCGCCGATCTGAAGTCCAACATTATCCCATTCTTCAGCCAGCCATGGCGGGGCAAGCCGGTTCATAATTCTCACTATATCTGCAACAGTAGTGTCCATTGCCGTTCTTTTGAAGAACTGCTGTTCATTGACGAATTCACAAACAAAAAAGGCGTGGTGCTTGAATCCCACGCCATGTAAAAGATAGGGATTGCTTTCTAATCCGCAATTTCTTTGCAACCGCAAGGAACTTTTGCCTTAGATTCAAAGAATAATTTTCGCTTTTGATTGAAAAACTGGAATTTTTTTCACTAGAAAACACGTCTCACCGATAATGCATGGGCCCACCTGGAATCGAACCAGGGACCGACCGGTTATGAGCCGGTGGCTCTGCCAACTGAGCTCTGGGCCCATAGTTTACTAACTAGCACAAAGAAGTTTGTCAAGCTATGTTTCAATAAAATTCTTCAACTTCCGGCTTCGCGTTGGGTGACGTAGCTTGCGCAATGCTTTGGCCTCTATTTGCCTTATCCTCTCGCGCGTGACCGCAAAATCCTGGCCCACCTCTTCCAGGGTGTGGTCGGCTTTTTCGCCGATACCAAAACGCATCCGCAGAACCTTTTCTTCCCGTGGGGTCAGGGTGGCGAGTACTTTTCGGGTTTGCTCGGCAAGATTCATGTTGACAGCAGCATCAGATGGCAGCATGAATTTCTTGTCTTCAATAAAATCACCCAAATGGCTGTCTTCTTCTTCACCAATCGGCGTTTCCAGAGAAATCGGCTCACGTGCAATTTTCAATACCTTGCGCACCTTTTCAAGCGGAATCTCCATTTTTTCGGCTATTTCCTCTGGCGTGGGCTCTCTTCCTTGTTCCTGTACTAAGTAACGCGATGTTCTGATAAGCTTGTTGATCGTTTCAATCATGTGAACCGGAATCCGTATCGTACGCGCCTGATCAGCAATCGCCCGCGTAATCGCCTGCCGGATCCACCAGGTGGCATATGTGCTGAACTTATAGCCGCGACGGTATTCAAACTTATCTACGGCTTTCATCAATCCAATGTTTCCCTCCTGGATGAGATCCAGAAATTGCAAGCCGCGGTTTGTATATTTCTTCGCAATGCTGACAACCAACCGCAAATTGGCTTTGGTCAGTTCACTCTTGGCCAGTTTGGCCTTAAAACGTCCTTCTTCAACAGCAGCGATTACGCGTTTAAGTATTCGGTTGGAGGCTTTTAATTCATTTTCCTTTTCTCCAAGGCTTGCTTTAATTTTCTTTAACTCTTTGTGTAAAGTTCCTAATTGATCTTTCGTCATATCGGACCGCGGAGTAGCCCATTTAATGAATTTAGTCTTTGTATTGAGGTGCTCACGAATTTCCTTAACCGAAGCACCGACAATCTCCGCACCCTTGCTGAACTTCCTGTTCATTTCATCAAACCATGATATTTGGGCGTGAATATCTTCCTCAATTCCATCAATAACGCTGGTTTCCAGTCGCCAATCTTTTAAAAGATCAAATATCTCATCAATGTTACGTGCAAGGCTTCTTTTGAGCTTTCTTTGTTCTTCCGGATCTAAATTAGTGGAAAACACTTTCTCTCGGAGCGCCTTGTTTTCCACATGGATCTTTTTGATCTCCCGGATAGTTGCTAAAAATTTTTCCGTTTGTTCCGCTTCATCCAGATACGTATCGCCTTCGTCTACGTCTCTGAGCACATGCTTGGGCCTAATATTTTCCTTTTCTATTTCTTCGCCAAGACTGATGATATTTTCCGATCCAGTGGTGGTTTCGAGCAATGCATGCAAAACTTCCTGTTCGCCCGCTTCAATTTTTTTCGCAATCTCAACCTCCCCTTCCCGACTGAGCAGGGTAACCAATCCCATTTCTCTAAGATACATTTTTACAGGATCGGTGACCGTACCGAAGTCTGTGTCTGCCAGCTTACTCGGTAAGATTTTTTTCCCTTTTTGTTT
>JARRJQ010000065.1:13443-15315 GCA_037388985.1 Desulfobacterales bacterium
TTTGCGTAATCAGCTTCTTTTCAGTCTTTTCATCGATAACTTCAATCTCGTTTTCATCGAACATAATGAGCGTTTCATCAATTTGCTCCGGAGAAAGCATCTCTTCAGGTATCAATTCATTGATTTCGTCGTAGGTTAAATAACCCTGTTTCTTCCCCTTGGCCAGCAACTGTTTAACAGCCTTAACTGTCGTTACCGGGATCTGTGACGGCGCTTTTTTGCGACTCTCTTTCGTATCGGATTTGGTTTTTTTGGTAGCAGTGGTCCTCTTCAAGGTTGTTGGTTTTTTTGTCTTTTTAGTCTTCTTTGCCGTTACTTTTTTAGGCTTTTTTAAATCTTTTTTTGCGGTCGCCTTCTTTTTAGAACCTTGCGGGCGGCTCTTTTTTGTCTCGACCTTTTTGGTTTTCGTTTTTGTTGCCCCTTTTTTCGTGCTTTTCTTTTTTGTAGCAGATTTCTTTGCCATAAAATCTTGCCCTCCGGAAAAATCATGTGTTCAATCCCGCACAAACAGCGGGACCCATTGGCTGCCGTTTACATCCAATGGTGTATAAAAACTATATGCTAAATGGGCAGAGTCAAGCCCAAACAGCCATTTAACTATCAGACAATCATGCCAATCGTTGTTTTTGACTCCTAATAGCCATCTTTTGTTTTTCTTTTAGCAGCCGATCCAGAGTTTCCTTGTCGTTTTTTCTCTCGGCAGCCTTTATTTGCTCAAGAATTTTGTTATTGCGAAGTCTTTTTCGAGATTTTACAAATTGCTGGATCAACTTCAAGCAACCACCTTCATTCCAGGACTCCTCAATCATCGATAAGGCGCTAATAAGCTGTTTTTGCTCGGGATTATCGATAATCCCGAGCAATTCTGAAACCTGCTCAACCGAGGATAACGGGAGTTGTACAGCAACCTGACCAATGGCTTTTAAATGTGTATTTTCAATGTATTCGATAACATTATACTTTTCGATTTCCGGCAATATTGCCGGAACTTGCAACATCATTGCAATGATTTGCCGCTCCAGTCTGCTTCCCTTTTGATTTTCGTCATCTTTACGAAACCGAAGATCATATTTTTCTTTTGCAACAGCCTGTTGCCGAACCTTTTCGAGCACGATATTTTCCTCGATGCCGATTCGCTCTGCAAGCTGTTTCACATATAAAGCCCGGGCCACCGTATCATTAATGGCTGCCAGAGGGCCTTGCAGATCGGCAACAACTCTAATTTTCCCCTCAGTTGAAAGCCCATGTTTGTGTAAGGACTGCTCGATTAAAAACGTAATAATGCCGGGTGCTTGATCTGCAGCTTGGCAAAAAGATTCGGCCCCCTCTTTTCTCAGATAAGAATCCGGATCATGCCCGTCAGGCAATACCAGGATGTGGGTGTCGGCTTTGTCTTCCTTGTAGACATCTCCCCGGCTGAAATCCGCATGTTCTTTCCAAAAAATATCGATACAGCGCAATGCAGATCGAATCCCGGCTTCGTCCGAATCATAGACCAGAATCATTCGCGGGACATATCGGCTCAAGATCCGAACATGATCGGCGGTCAAAGCAGTTCCAAGGGTTGCAACGCTATTTTCAATGCCGTACTGATGGAGAGTTAACAGATCTAGATACCCTTCCACGATGTGGACCGCATTGGCAGCACTGCTTTTTCCCTTGGCCAAATTGAGGCCGTATAAAGAGCGACTTTTATTGTATACGGCAGTTTCAGGAGAGTTAAGATATTTCGGAAGCGAATCATCCATTACCCGGCCGCCGAATCCGATCACCGCCTGATTGACATCCATGATAGGGAATATGATTCGATCTCTGAAACGGTCATAATACCCGCGTCCGTCCTTTTTCGGCAAAAGCAAACCGGATCTTTCT
>JARRJQ010000066.1:0-9309 GCA_037388985.1 Desulfobacterales bacterium
AACGGCCAGCTTGCGGAACATCAACAGGCAAACCCGCTTGTCCACCCCGGTTTTAACGAAGGCCGCCGCAAACATGAGGCTGCCCATGATAAACCAGACGGCGTCATCCCAGTAAAGCATGGTAACTTCCTTACGGGAGACCACACAGGTGAACACCAGAAGTAACCCAAAACAGAACGCCACACCGGGCAGCGGAATGCATTCCGTCAGAAAACAGATGACCACGAAAACAACCATGGCCAGGGCTACCTTGATCGCCCAGGCGCCCTTTTCCGCCTCTGCTCTGTCCCTGTCGGACAGGTCTTCGTATTTAAGGCCCTCTTTACGCAGCAACAGGGCTTTTTGCATAATATCCAGATAGTCATCGTCACTAAGTTTCTGCTCGACAAACTGCATCCCCTTATCGAAATTTTCTCGATCAGCGTGAATTTTATTGCTTTTGGCCCATCTGACATCACGTTTTAGATAGCTTTTTTTGCCGAGGGCACCCATTTGCATGTTTTGTTCCATGATCTGGGCGCAAAGCAACTGCCACTGCTCGACATCCGCGCTTTTTTTGTGGAAGAGCGTGGTGGTGATGAAATTGACGACCGCCCCGGGCCCGACTTTGTACTCGGTGCCGACATCTTTCATGCCATAAGGGGTGGGCATAAATAAAACAACGAAAAGAAGGGCGACGGGGATGAAAAATATTTTCCAATTGACGTACTTGTCATAGCCGGTCGCTTTTCTGGTGGTCTTTTCTGCCATAATGTCCTCTTTTTAAACGCTAATGGATGAGCGCAGGGCGAAATCGGCCGGGCCACTGGCTTCAAACATCCGGGTTTTCAGCCTCTTTCAAAATTTCCCGCGGTGATTTCATAAATGTACGGGTTCGGGCCAGGCGGATTTTTTCCTCCAGGCGCTGCCTTTTTTCAAAGGCCTCTTCGGCTTTCTCGATCAATTCATCGATACCGGTTGGCTTCATCAAATAATCGGTGGCGCCGGATTTCAAGCCGTCGATAGCGGATTCAACGGTCGCATGGCCGGTCAGCATGATGACCTCCACCAGGGGAAACCGTGCTTTAATTTCCTTCAGGGTCTCATTTCCGTTCATCCCCGGCATTTTAACATCCAGAATGACCACGTGGATGTTTTGATGATTGAGCACGTCAAGAGCTTCGGCTCCGCCGGCGGCGGTGACCACATCGATCCCTTTTCTGGTCAGCAATTTTTGGGTGGTGGTCAAAAATCGTTCTTCATCGTCCACCAGCATTATTTTCATTCTTTCCATGGCAAACTCCTTGTAAGTTGGATTAAAAGACCGTCAGCACCCCCGGGACGGCAGCCGGATGGTAAATGTCGTGCCGACGTTTTCCTGGCTGGCAACCGACAGGTTGCCGCCCATTTTATCAATAATACCGTAGCATACCGAAAGCCCCAGACCCGTTCCTTTGCCGACCGGCTTGGTGGTAAAAAACGGCGTAAAAATCTTTTGCAGATTTTCCGCGCTGATGCCGATGCCGTTGTCGGATACCTTGATTGCAACGTGGCGGTTTTCCGCAGGACCGGACTCGATTTTGATTGCGCCCCCCGAAACCCCGTGGCGGGCGATGGTGGCATCGATGGCGTTGTTGAGCAAATTCACCAGCACCTGCTGAAGATGACGCGGATCGCCGTGAACCGGGGCGATCTCCGCGACGATTTGTTGTTCGATGCCGACGCCGTGCACGCTGGCTCTTTTAGCGACCATTCCGACAACATCCGGAATGAAACTGCGCAGGTCGATATCCTGGGAGACCGGTTCGCCTTTGCGTCCGAATTGCAAAATCGCCTGGGTAATGTCCGCACAACGGTTCACCTGGTGTTTTATCTGATCGATGGAATCTTCAAGATCCGTTAGATCCTCCGATTGCCTTAACTCACCGCGGGCTTTCAAATCGGCCAGAATCATTTCGACCAGGGCGTATTCGCTTTTGATGATCTGAAGGGGATTGTTGATTTCGTGAGCAAAACCGGCGGCCATCTCTCCGATTTCCGCCAGACGGCCCGCCCGGATGAGTTGCTCCCCCAGCTGATTCTTTTCGCGGTCCATGCGCTCCATGCGGCGAATGATAAGACCGGTCACAAAGAAAGCCACGGCAACGATTGCGGCACCACCCAGAATACTGGTTAACACAACCAGGTAAACGGCCCGGCGCAGGGTCCGAAAGGCATCGGCTTTCTCCTGGCGAACCACCAGCAGCCAATTATTGTCTTTGAGCCAGGTTGTGGCATACAGAAAAGTCTCGCCCCAGGCGTCGGTTTCGATAAATGCTTTAATTCCCTTATGAACGGGCCCATACTTCGGCCAATCCGGATCCCGGTGCATCAATATTCCGCCCGAACGGCGATCGGTTTGAAAAACGCCCTGCGCATCCAGCACGTAAGCCTCGCCGGTTTTGCCGATTCGAACCTTTTTGACCAGGTCGTTGAAAATGTGGCTGTCGATGGTGGCACGGATAACCCACCGGCGGACCGGGTCTGCTTTGGCGACAGCGATCACAAAATGCGGCACCTGTCGGTAGCCGAGAAAAACATCGCTGATAAAAAATCCGTTTTTGATCACCGCCTTAAACCAGCGGGCCTGGTGATAGTCTTTGCCCGACAGCCGGTAGGGTCCCTGGTAAGCGACATGTAAGCCGTTTTCGTCGAAAATTCCCAGATCCACAAAAGCCGGTGATTCCTTCTGTAAATTTTCAAACGTGCGTTTAAGGTCTTCTGCCCGGCGCAACTGTTCAAAGCTGTGGCTGTTGAGAACAAATTCCAGATCCGCTTTTCTTTCCATCAGAAAAGAATCGATCATCTGGCGATGATCTTTGACGATACGCTCCATGGACGCGATGGTGTTGGTTTCCAGCGAAGCGGCAAAGTTATAGTAGCCGATGCCCAATGCCAGAACGAATGGAATGAAAGGCACCAGGATCATGCTGGTCAAAATGGTTTTTTTAAGCGCACCGTAAGGATTCGATTTCATCATCTTAACCAATTAATGACATTTAAACCTTTACCTTTTATTTGACAGCTAACGGCCGTCTGCTTTTGCGGGATGAAAGGATGTCATTTACAACCATTTTCAGCTTTTCAATGCTGTTTCCTCCTTTTTCCACAAAAACTGCATGTTCGTAATTCACGGCACTCTTCGCTCCGCCAGGCTGAAAAGAATGGATGACAATCGGCAATAGCGGAATGCGGTCATGGAGCTTGCTAAACAGTGACTGCTCGTCGATATCGGGCAGATCCAGATCCAGAATGATAAGGTCAAGGGGTTGCAAGCGATAGGCCCATTTAAGGACCTCCCGACCGCATTTTGCGAGCAGGATATCATAGCCTTCAGCCATTAACTCCCTTTTCAAAAACCCGCGCACATGGGAGTTGCGATCTGCAATCAAGATCGTATGCTGCTTATCCATTGCACCTGACCCCTCTTTTTTTGGGGCGCGATTTGCGGTAACATGCAGGGGCAATCCAATGCCCGGGATTGCCCCCGCTTTTTCTTCCGCGCCTATTGTCCCGGAGGCGGTAACGGTTCAAGGCCGTTTTTCAGCATGATGGACCGCCCCTTCTCGGAAAAAGCAAAATCAACAAGCTTTTTAGCGGCCCCGCCGGGTTGCCCTTTGGTCACAAAGGAAAATACCTGGTGATACGGATAATCCGTGTCGCCCGGTGATTTTCCATCGATTTGAAGTACCCGGATGGCTTCATCCACGGTATCGGCACCCTGTGAGATAAACGATATGCTCCAGGGAATCCGGTGAATCAGCAAAACGACATCCGTTGACCGGTAGGCCATGAAATCGTATTTGACATCGAAGCGTTTCAGGGCCAGCTGACCGAAGTTTTTGTAAGCGGCGCTATTCATTTCCGGAACCACCACAATTATCGCCTGGTCGGGACCGCCCAGTTCTTTCCAGTTGGTGACGTTGCCGTTGAATACTCCGCGCAGATGCTCGCTGGAGATATTGCGAACCGGTGTTTTGACGTTGCTGATGACGACCAGCGGGGCTTTACAAAAAGGAATCTCAACATAGCCATACTCCTGATGGCCGAGGTGAAGCCGCTCCGCCGAGCTGGCGATGTCGGCGAATCCGTTCATCAACCGGCGGACCGAGGCGGCCGACGTGCCGACAAACAAATCCAATTCCACATCGTTGTCCTCCATGAAGGCATTTAGGCCTTCCATGCCGAAGGCTTCGCGCACCTGAGCCGAGCTGCTGTAACGCAGCGTTTCTTTGGCAGCAACCGTCTTATCGAGCAGCCCTCCAGCAGCGATCAGCAGAGCACTGATGATCAGCAAATATAAGGCAGAATTCTTTTTCATGAGATGACCTCCTTATCTGTAATTGAGTTCTTTAATCTCAGTCCGGCATGTCTGACCCGGAAAATTTCGAATGTGCTGTACAATTGCGTTATCATTTAGCAAACTACATTCAGCAAAAGGTATGCCATGCGACAAGTGCCGCAATGACCAAATAACCCATTAGAAATAATGGAAATATTTAATTGGATAGTGAGGCGGGGTGGCCGGCGGAATCTATGAGTGTCGAGTTTCTTTACAGCCTGTAAAGGATTTATTTTCTTTGATTTCGAAATTTCTCTTTGAATGCGGTGGCCACAACCGCCGCCGCGGCCGCCGGACTTCTGATGTAATCGAAATTGACGACCAGGTCGAATTCATAGGGGGAGGCCTCTTTTCTACCAAAAACCTTCTTGAAAAATTCGCGTTGTTCTTTGTCCTTTTGTTTCAATACGGCGGCCGCCTGCTTTGCATCGGTATCCAGGATCTGGGCCAGGCGCTTTATGCGGTGTTCATCCGAACAGATAAATCGGACGGCCATCACCCGGTTTCGCGGCAAAAAAAGGTGAGCGCCCCTTCCAACAAATATCGTTGAATCGGTTTCGGCCATGGCGAATATCGCGCCGATAATATGGCGAATATAGTCACTCATAATAAAGGATTTTTCACCGAAAAGCATTGTAGTCAATTCAACCATTTTCCCCGGATAGCGTTCATCGAAAAACGCTACGGTTTCGTCGGCCAGCTTTTTATTATTAGCGATGGTTTCCAGTATTTCTCGATCGGCAACCCTGAATTTGATTTTATCCGCCAGGATGTCGGCAACCTCCAGAGCGCCGACACCAATTTTTCGTGAAAAGCAGATGGTCGGCGCAATCCCGGCCGGAAAACCAGCATGCTCTCTGGCCTTGAGGCGTTTTTGCTCCCACTCACGGATATATTGCTGGGCCATATGAGCAGTGTTGGGTCGTTTTTGGGCATAGGTGCCCGGAAGATAGGCTTTTTTCCCCGCTCGCATTTTCATAGGTACGACCCTTTCCCTCATTAATTCTGTTCACAGCCGACGGGCAGCAAACAGCTCCCGGACGGCAACGGATCCGACCGCCTCGCGAGCAGTTCTAAAATGATCCGGGTGGCCGGGTCGACAAGTGCAGCGGTCATTGCCGAAAGCCCCCGGCCCAAGTCAAACCGACGCCCCTGAATCGTGAGCAGATGGCTGATGGGTTCCCGATCCCACAACGCTTTAAGGAACGCAAGTAAAAGCGCCGGATTCATCTGGTGAGTGAATAGCGGAAAGTCATCCTCCGGATAAATGCGAGTGCATACCAGATTCGACATGCCGACAGGGATATGCGCATCCACGAAAACCAGCCGATCATAGTTTGAAAGCGTCTCGATCAACTCCGGCACCAACTGCCGGATAAATACGCAATCCGTGGAGTTCTCAAGTCGGGCCAGTCCGGCATCATCGAATCTAAGCGGCTTTTGTCCCAGCCGTTGGCGCAGTCGATTGACGACGTAAAAGGCCACACCGTCGTCCTGCCGTTCCAGATTCCCGTAACCGATCACTAAACTGCGGCACATGATTTTGGTCCCCTCAGCGGACCAGCCGGTGTAAGATGCTGCCGTCAGGGCCGACTACCAGAACCTGCAGGGGCATCATGCCGAGGGCATGAGTTGAACACGACAAACAGGGATCGTAACAACGGATCGATGCTTCCACCCGGTTCAAAATCCCTTCGGTCGGCTTTCCACCGTTGATAAAGGCTCTGGCCACGGATCCCGCGGCTTCATTCATAGCCCAATTATTGTGGCCGGTGGCCACGATTAAGTTTACGCGCACCAGCAGACCGTTTTCGTCGACCGTATAATCGTGAATCAAAGTGCCCCGGGGTGCCTCGATCACACCAATGCCGCGGGGAACCAGTGGCAGCGCTGTGTATGACCGAATTTCGCTTGACAAAATATCCGGGTCATCCAGTAGATTGCCCATGGTTTCCAGAGCAAAGAGCACTTCGATCAGGCGGGCATAATGATAAAAAAGGGAGCCCTCCACCGGTTTGCCGCCGGCGATCTGCTTGAACGTTTTCAGTTCATCGTCGGCCAGAGGGGTCGCCAGCTGGTCAACCGCGTTCAAACGGCCCAGCGGACCGACCCGGTATGCGCCCTGCGGCCAACCCAGTTTACGATAGTAGGGAAACTTTAGAAAAGACCACGACTCCACGTGTTCGGCGATGTTTTCCAGATAGACCTGCGGTAAAAACTGGGCCAGCAGTTCACCATGCGCATCGCGGATGCGGATAAGGCCTTCATAGAGCTGCAGGGCACCCTGCGCATTGACCAGTCCCATGTAATTGGAGGGAAAGGCAGCAAAGCTGCGGGCCAATTCGTCGTGCTGATCGAGCCAGTTCTTGGCGATCGCCACGGCTTCCCGGGCAAATTCAAGCTGGCCTTCTCGTTCTGCCGCAATGACATCCCGATCTTTGGCGCGCAACGCCGTGTTGACCCCCCCGGCAATCGCAAAATTGGGATGAACGCGCTTGCCGCCGAGAATTTCACTGACGCGCTGCCCAAAGCTCCTGAGGCTGACCGCTTTGAGCGCAAGCTGGGGGTTGGCCTTGATAATGCCAAACACGTTGCGAATTGCCGGATCGGCATCAAATCCCAGCAGCAGATCGGGAGCCGCCAGGTGGAAAAAGTGCAGGCCGTGGGATTGGACAAACTGGGCCATGTGGATCAGCTCCCGCAGCAGTATGGCCGGCCGCGGCGGCTCAACACCTGCGATTTCGTCGCAGGCCTTGGCCGATGCCAGATGATGGCTGACCGGACAAATGCCGCAGATGCGCTGGGTGATCTGGGGCATCTCAAAATATGGCCGGCCCTCGCAAAATTTTTCAAGACCGCGGAACTCATCCACGTGAAAAAACGTCTGATCGACTCCACCGTCCGGGTTCAAATGGATCGTAACCCGTGCATGACCTTCAATCCGTGTAACCGGTTCAATCGTAATTTTGCGCGCTTTCATGGCGATTCTCCTTGAGTCAGTCGTACTTGAAATGTTGCGGCGGTATAACGACCGGAAAGCGACCGGCCAGCAGTTCGCTGATGACATAGTACAAATCGTCGGCTCTGGGCGGACAGCCCGGAATAAACAGATCGACGTCCACGCAATCGGCGACACCGGTGACAAGCGGCAACGGGCAGCCAAGCTCCGCCGAATCGGGAATAAGTCCTCCCTGGGTGCTCTCGGTTTCCAGATAAGCCCGCTTCAAAGCCGCTTCGGTGCCCACCAGGTTACGGGAAGCAACGATACCGCCAAAGGTGGCGCAATCGCCGACGGCGACCAGAATTTTGCACCGGCTGCGCATCAGACGGGCAACTTCGATATTATGAGTGTTGCTGATGGCGCCGGTTAAAATTCCCACCGTGACGCCATCGGCCGGCGGGTGTTTCAGGTCGGTTACCGGGCTGGATGTAAAATCCACCATTTCCATCAGGGGAACAATGCGTTCATCGATGTCCAGCAGCGACATGTGACAGCCCGCACAGGCGGCCAGCCAGTCAGTAGCAATGGTTACCTTTGCCATGATGGATTCTCCTTTCCCAAAAATGTCGATTCTGTGAAAGATGCCATGCCGTCGATCGAAACCTGCGACTGAGCGCCCAGTTTTTCAGCGAGCAGTTGCAAAATTTCCCAGTCGGCTTTGGCCTCTCCTTGCGGGGGCCTGGCTGCGTTTACTTTCTGGACAAGACCCGCCGTATTCGTCAGGCTTCCGGATCGTTCCGGCCAGGTGGCCATAGGCAGAACCACATTTGCCCGTTCGGTCAGGGCCGAAACGTAACAGGCCTGGGCCACCACGAAGGTCTCAGCCGGAATGTTCGCGGCGACTTCTGCGAGCCCCTCATTTTGCTCGCCGGCTATCACGTAAAGCACTTCAAGATCGGCAAATGGGATCTTGCGGTTCAAACCGTGGGATATGGCTGCCTGCGTGTTGATCCCGGGTTGCAGTGCAACAAAGGCAGCCTTTTTCAATGACTTCAACGAAGTGAACACTTTTTTTGAGATGGTTTCTCCGTAAACGACCACCGGATAGCTGGCCTGGCGGGCTGCGCGAAGCGCCGGCTGGCTTTCATCAGTCTTAAAAGAACCATCGGCAACCCATGCCAGCTCGCTGGCGTCCTCTTCGATTAAAAAGAGCTGGGCACCCCGGTCGACCGCCCGGCGGATCAGCATGCCGGCCACCGGATGGGTTGCGCTGGGATCGGTTCCGGTTACCAGGATGCAATCGCTTTTGGCCAGGTCGGCCAGCGAGGCTGTTGCCGATGCCGGCGGTGCGGGAGCGATATTGTTAAACAAATCCATATGCTTCACATTCAACTGCCGGCCGAACACCTCCTGAAGCAGATAGAGTGCTTCATTGGTTGCGCCGGTGGTGGTCAGAACGCCGAGATGCCCGGCGGGGGCCGCACCGATGCGCTCGGCGGCCAGTTGTAAAGCGTCTTTCCAATCAGCGGGATAACGCTCGCCGTTGAGGCGCTTCAGCGGAGTTAAAATCCGCGAGCGGTGGTCGGAAAGTGACTGAAAGCGGCCTTTTTTGCAAAGCAGCCCGCCGGTTACCGAGCCATCCCAACTGCCACGGATCCGCAGAATTTCATTTGTCCGGATGACCATATCGATGCCGCAGCCGAGACTGCATTGGCTGCAAACACTTTTGATATGCACGGAATCCGATTCCCTGCCTGCAAAGGCGCTGCGTTTGTCCACCAATGCCCCTGTAGGGCAAACATCCAGACAAATACCGCAGTCGATACAGGAGGATTGCGCCAGGGAAGCATTCATATCGGCGGTTACCATGGTCAATGCCCCGCGCTGACGCAAATCCAGAGTATGGTTGGCCGCCAGCTCGCTGCAGGCCCGCACGCAACGCCGGCAGAGCACACAGCGGTTATGATCCAGCAGAAAGTCTTCCGGCGATGCGTCCACCGCAAAACCC